>NZ_WXWI01000016.1:0-62287 GCF_009904895.1 Vibrio sp. V31_P5A7T61 | reverse complement strand
TGGACTCAAAGAAGTGCATTGAATGTGTAGAGAATGAAAAACAGCTTTCCGAATTAACCAAATTTGCTTGGCGACCATAGCGTTTTGGACCCACCTGACTCCATGCCGAACTCAGAAGTGAAACGAAACAGCGTCGATGGTAGTGTGGGGTCTCCCCATGTGAGAGTAGAACATCGCCAGGCTTTAATTTTGCCGATTAATAAGCGGCCGACCATGAGCAAATATTATTTACTTGTGGATTAAAAATTTTGGAGAGATGGCTGAGTGGTTGAAAGCACCGGTCTTGAAAACCGGCGATGGTTAATAGCTATCCTAGGGTTCAAATCCCTATCTCTCCGCCACTATTTAAAAAGCCGCTAATTTATTAGCGGCTTTTTTGCGTTATGCACCTGATTAAATCTCAATAAAAAAGATCGAATGTTTCGATCTTTTTTATTTTTTATATTATTGGCCTTTTTTATATTGGCCTAGTGGCGTGCGGCGACTTTGTTTATTAACGTCTGTTTTTCACTTTCAGATAAGAAGGCAAGTGTTACACCATTCTTCTGTGCCTGATAAATCTGTTCGTCACTAAGGCCCGCTTTAGGCGCAGCGATCAGATATTCGTGAGGAAGTTCTATACCTTCTACAGCAGGGTCATCTGTGTTAAGGCAAGCCAAGATACCGTGATTTAAAAAGAGTTTAATTGGGTGTTTCTCTAAGCTTTCAACCGTACTGGTTTGAATATTAGATGTTAGACAAGATTCAATACCGATATGATGCTTTGCCAGATAATCCATCAGCTTGGAATCGTTAATCGCTTTGACGCCATGGCCAATACGTGTAGCCCCTAATTCTTTAATCGCCTGCCACATACTTTCAGGACCAGCGGCTTCTCCAGCGTGTACTGTGACATGTAACCCTGCATCTTTAACTTGTTTAAAATGTTGGACAAAGCGCTCTCCAGGTTGTCCTAATTCATCACCAGCAAGATCGACTGCGACAATATGATCTTTTTGGCTAAGAATCGCCTCTAATTCTTTCTGGCATGCATCGGTTCCGAAAGTTCGGCTCATAATACCAATCAGATTAGCTTGAATCCCGAAGTCGCGAACCCCAGCTTGTACACCATCCACGACGGCTTCAACGACACCAGCAATAGGGAGATTATGTTTCATGGCCATGTAGTAAGGTGAAAATCGTAATTCGGTATAATCAATCTGAGCACGTAAAGCATCTTCTACATTCTCATAGGCGACTCTACGGCATGCCTCTAAATCACCTAGTACCGCAACTCCCCAGTCCAATTTAGATAGGAAAGCGACTAACGAAGGCTCTGCTTCAACGATTTGTACATAAGGTGTTAAGCCTTCTACCGTATTGGCAGGCAGTGCGACATTAAACTTACGACCTAGGTCGAGAATGGTTTGAGTGCGTATGTTGCCATCTAAATGGCGATGTAAATCGGTAAGAGGGAAGTTTTTGGTTATCATGGCATTTTTCCAAGTCATATTGTCAATCAAGTATAAAAACCAAACGCATGTCTGTCAGTAAGACGAGCTTGGGAATCTGCACAATTCATCTTTATTTTGTTATTGTTTACTGAAAGTGTTGATAGCTTACGAGTAAAGCTCTTTTAATTTACGCGTTAAGGTGTTGCGTCCCCAGCCTAATACTTTAGCTGCCTCTTGTTTATGGCCGTGAGTATGATCGAGCGCTACCTCTAATAGGATACGTTCAAATTCTGGTTGAGCATGGGTTAAAAGATCGGTTTCACCAGCCGCTAATGCAGATCTTGCCCAGACCTCAAGCTGAGCTTGCCAATGTATATCCGTTGTTGTTTCTACTGCTTTACGTTGTTGGAGTAGCTCTGGCGGAAAGTCGCTTGGCAAAACTTCACTGCCGCTGGCCATTACTGTTAGCCATCGGCACATATTTTCTAGTTGCCTTACATTACCTGGCCAATCCAAGCGATTAAGAATTTCAACACTCTTAGGATGCAATGTTTTCATTTCTACACTGAGCTCTTTTGCTGCTAATGCTAAAAAATGTTTAGTCAGTTTTTCAATATCTTGTCGCCGCTCACGTAAAGCCGGAATGTGAATTCGGATCACATTAAGGCGATGAAATAAGTCTTCACGAAATTTTCCTTGTTGAACTAATTTTTCTAAGTGTTGATGGGTTGCAGCCACAATGCGAACATCAACTTTTAAAGCTAGGTGCCCACCAACGCGATAAAATTGTCCGTCAGAAAGTACTCGCAATAATCGTGTTTGTATATCAAGTGGCATATCACCAATTTCGTCAAGGAAGAGAGTTCCCCCGTTGGCCTGTTCAAAGCGCCCTTGACGAACACTATTTGCTCCAGTGAAAGCCCCTTTTTCGTGTCCAAACAGTTCGGATTCAATTAAGTCCTTCGGAATGGCAGCCATATTAAGGGCGATAAATGGTTTTTGTGCTCTAGGACTATGACGATGTAAAGCATGAGCGACCAATTCTTTACCTGTTCCTGACTCTCCATTAATCAGTACCGAGATGGAGGAACGGGAAAGTCGGCCAATCGCTCGAAACACCTCTTGCATCGCCGGTGCTTCGCCAATAATTTCAGGTGATCTATAGGTTGAGATTGTGTGCTGTACTTGAGTCGTGCGCTGCTCTTGTCCGTGTGCCATCGCTCGTTCGACTAAGGTAACGGCTTCATCGACGTCAAAAGGTTTGGCGAGATATTCAAAAGCGCCTTTCTGATACGCATTCACGGCTGCATCTAAATCAGAATGAGCCGTCATAATAATGATCGGTAATTCAGGCGTACGAGAATGGACTTGGTTAAGTAGCTCAATACCATCCATGCCAGGCATTCGAATATCAGAGATCAGTGCATCTGGTGTCTCTCTTTCTAACGCCATTAGGACACTTTCTGCATCAGAAAAGGTTTCACATTTTATATTGGCTGCGGCTAAGGTTTTTTCGAGAACCCAGCGGATTGAGCTATCATCATCAACCACCCAGACGTATCCTTTGCTCATGTTTGTTCTCCTTTTTATTCGACCGGATCCTGGTCAGGTTAAATGGGTAAATAAATGGTAAATGCGGTACGCCCTGGCCAGCTTTCAACGTCAATTTTTCCATTGTGTTGATCAATGAGGTTTTGTGAGATGGACAGTCCTAGTCCTGTTCCTCCTTCTCGGCCACTCACCATGGGATAAAATAAGGTATCTTGCAGTTCAAGAGGGATGCCAGGACCATTGTCGATGATTTCAATTTTAGCGGCCAATTTATGACGATGACCGTGAATATTGGCTTGATGCACGGTTCTGGTACGCAGCGTAATCATTCCATAAGGTTGGTGAGCGAGAATTTGCGCAGCGTTACTAACAATATTTAATAGTGCTTGTTCAATTTGATCGGTATCCATCAATAGCTCAGGTAGACTCGGATCATAATCTCTTTCAATGGTGATTGAGTGGGTTGTTTCCAATTCAATCAATTGCCTTACTTTTTCTAGAATAACATGTAAATTCTCATGCGTTTTTTTTCCAGGTTTTTGGGGGCCAAGTAGCCTGTCGACTAGCGTTCTTAAACGATCGGCTTGTTCAATAATGATTTGCGTATATTCAGTTAATTCACGATTAGGAAGCATTCTCTCGAGTAGTTGCGCTGCGCCTCGTAATCCTCCTAACGGATTTTTAATTTCATGGGCCAAACTTCGCACCAATAACTTTGCTGCTTGTTGCTGAGCATGTTGGTTGAGTTCTTGTGTTAAACGTCGCTGTTGACCAATCTTCCTCATTTCAACCAATAGCATGAGCTCTTTTTGCCATGAAAAAGGGCTTACCGTGACTTCTAGCATCAGTGGTTTGCCATCCACTACAAACGTGACGTCACTGTCGGTAATACTTTGTCCGCTTTGTAATGGTTGAGTTAATAAAGCGAGATCAAGCGAGGCATGTTGTACGAGTGCAGACAATGATTGATGAAGAATACGTTTAGCACTTTGCGAGAAGAGTTGCTCCGCCGCAGGGTTAGCATAACGAACAGATAAGTTCTCATCGAGTAACAACGTTGCGGTGACGAGATTATTTAATATCGCTTCACTTCGGTCTAGATTCACAGCGGCATCCTATTACCTATTGATACATTGCACCAGTTTGGTGCGGTCGATAGTTCAGTATGGCGCAACGGAATAAAAAGCAAAAGATTAAATAAGAGCGAGAGTCTTCATTTCTCATGGCTGTCAGTTATCGCGGCATTGGCTGACGAGGTGTTGTCACCCTTTTGCATTGATAAAGCATGAGATATCAGCTTGCTATGGTTTGTTCACTCAGTATGAGATCATACAATGACCGATTAATGCCGCGCAGCTCGATGTAAATAAACCGTTACTGACTTAGTTGATGCAATAACCTTGCCGTTTTCAATTGCTTGAATCATCAAACGATGTTCACCTCGATCGATATTTTTTAACTCCCAATAATTTTGCGTATTAGGCGCACCATAGGCTTGGTTATTAAGCATCAGTTGTAGGTGCTGATGGGTTGTCAAAGGGCGACTTAACTCAACGACAACTTTAATTCGTCCTTGGTTATCACGAATCGTTTGTTGATCAAGTGGCGAGATTATCTGTAGTGCTAAGGCTGGCAACTCGGAGCGGCTAGGTTGAGAGGTTTTACTTGGTAGGGGTTCATCGATTGGTATTGCTTCACTAAATTGAGGCTCGGGAGCAAGATGATCGTCGACTGATAAGGTAATTAATTGAGCATGTGGGCTCTGAGCAAAATCACTAAAATGAACTATCCCGTGTTCATCTTCCCAAACGTACACCGTTTGTGCATGACAGGTGATTGGCAACAGCACGCTGTAGATCAGTAAACACACGATAAATATCGGATTCATTTTTTACCTCATATTTTACGGCTTATTTGCTCAGAAATGGTGCAATGGAGCTAGTGAGCACCGAATTAGGTATTAGGTTTGACGGTTATGCTCCTGTTTGGTTAGACGATGACGATGTTAAAGTGAATGGAAAGAAAGCCAAATAAACAAAAGGCCCACCTGCGAGGCGAGCCTAGAATTACGTTGCAAAATAAGCTGAGATTTACATTAGGTGCTGATTACACCGAATAATAAAGTTCAAACTCAAGTGGATGAACGGCCATATTGACACGCTCAACATCTTTTGATTTCAGAGCAATATAAGAGTTAATGAAATCATCAGAGAACACGCCACCTACGGTCAGGAACTCACGATCTTCGTCAAGTGCTTTTAGCGCGACTTCTAAAGATTCGGCGACTTTTGGAATCTCAGCGGCTTCTTCTGCTGGTAAGTCGTACAAATCTTTATCCATTGCTTCACCAGGATGGATTTTATTTTTGATACCATCAAGGCCTGCCATTAGTAGTGCAGCGAACGCAAGGTATGGGTTTGCTGCTGGGTCTGGGAAGCGAGCTTCGATACGACGCGCTTTCGGGCTTGGCACGACAGGGATACGGATCGATGCAGAGCGGTTACGCGCTGAATAAGCAAGCATAACTGGTGCTTCAAACCCTGGAACAAGACGTTTGTACGAGTTAGTTGATGGGTTAGCGAAAGCGTTAATAGCACGGGCGTGTTTGATAATACCGCCAATATAATACAGGGCAAGATCAGAGAGACCGCCGTATTTGTCACCCGCAAATAAATTGACGCCATCTTTTGCTAGTGATTGGTGTACGTGCATACCTGACCCATTATCACCAACGAGAGGTTTAGGCATAAAGGTCGCGGTTTTGCCAAACGCATGAGCAACGTTATGTACAACGTATTTGTAAATTTGGATCTCGTCTGCTTTTGTGGTCAACGTGTTAAATCGAGTCGCGATTTCGTTTTGACCTGCGGTGGCCACTTCATGGTGATGTGCTTCAACGACTAAGCCCATTTCTTCCATGATCAAGCACATCGCAGAGCGGATGTTTTGTGATGAATCGACTGGAGCAACAGGGAAGTAACCGCCTTTTACGCCTGGACGGTGACCTTTGTTACCACCTTCAATTTCTGCACCTGTATTCCAAGCGGCTTCGATATCGTCAATCTTGAATGACGCACCAGACATGTTGTTGGTATATTTTACGTCATCAAAGAGGAAAAATTCTGGCTCTGGGCCGACAAGAACGGTATCTGCGATACCGGTTGAACGCATATAATCTTCGGCACGCTTAGCAATAGAGCGTGGGTCACGGTCGTAGCCTTGCATCGTGGCTGGTTCAAGAATGTCACAACGAATATTGAGAGTGACATCATCGGTAAATGGGTCAAGCACGGCACTGGATGCGTCAGGCATCATCACCATGTCAGATTCATTGATTCCTTTCCAGCCAGCAACTGATGAACCATCGAACATCTTACCTTCTTCGAAGAAGTCTGCGTCGATTTGGTGAGCAGGAATAGAGATATGTTGCTCTTTACCTTTTGTATCGGTAAAGCGTAAGTCAACAAACTTAACTTCGTTTTCTTGGATCAGCGATAGTACGTTTTCTACTGACATCTTGGATAACCTCCAGTGTTAAATAAAGCGGTTTGGGCTCGAATCAAAATGAAATCAGCACAGATTAATGTTTTTTCATCAAGCTTAATCCGTACTGTATTTATCTAAGCGATAATCGTGCCAGTTTTTATTGTCCATAAAATCAATTGCTTGTGTTTTGATGGGTGAGTTTGGTGCGTATTGTTGCACCAAAAAGATCACGTATTGCACTTTTGTGGTGCAATACGGTAGCGTTGCTCACTACGGCTAACAAAACTTGTTCATTCAGCCGATTATTCATGGCTTTGTCAATCTTCATTTCTGTGTGGGGATCGGGTTTGAATTAAGCTGGAACGACGACTAGGATGTAATGGGACAATATTGAGCGTGATAGATCACATTTTTCTAGGTTTTTCGCCAAAATCTGGTACATTATTGACCATTTTTTTAACGAAAATTTTGGCTACGTTTGTGCACTCCCGTAGAAACGAGCTATCTGTGTAAAATAAGTGAAGCAAAACTCCATGGCTACTCCACAAATTGAAAAACTAAGAAACATCGCGATCATCGCGCACGTTGACCACGGCAAAACGACCTTGGTGGATAAACTACTCCAGCAGTCGGGTACCTTAGAGTCTCGCGGTGACGCTGAAGAGCGAGTCATGGACTCGAACGATATTGAAAAAGAACGTGGTATTACGATTCTTGCCAAAAATACCGCGATCAATTGGCACGATTACCGTATTAACATCGTAGACACCCCTGGACACGCTGACTTCGGTGGTGAAGTTGAGCGTATTATGTCTATGGTTGATTGTGTTTGCTTGATTGTCGATGCTGTTGATGGTCCTATGCCACAAACACGCTTTGTGACTCAAAAAGCTTTTGCTCATGGCTTAAAGCCGATTGTCGTTATCAATAAAATTGACCGTCCAGGTGCTCGCCCTGACTGGGTAATGGATCAAGTGTTTGACTTGTTTGATAATCTAGGTGCAAGTGATGAACAGTTGGATTTCCAAGTGGTTTATGCTTCAGCACTGAACGGTTGGGCGACCTTAGAAGAAGGTGTTATTGGTGAAAACATGGAGCCATTGTTCCAAGCCATCGTCGATAATGTGGAGCCTCCACAAGTGGATCTTTC
The DNA here is from genome assembly GCF_009904895.1 of Vibrio sp. V31_P5A7T61. NCBI lineage: Bacteria > Pseudomonadati > Pseudomonadota > Gammaproteobacteria > Vibrionales > Vibrionaceae > Vibrio > Vibrio sp. V31_P5A7T61. The sequence continues at coordinate 54,667 of NZ_WXWI01000016.1, read as the reverse complement.
TGGTCCATTACAGATGCAAATTTCACAACTTGATTATAGCTCGTACGTTGGCGTTATCGGTGTGGGCCGTGTGACTCGTGGTAGCGTGAAAGCTAACCAACAAGTAACGGTTATTTCTGCTGATGGTAAAAAACGCAACGGTAAAGTCGGTACTGTACTCGGATATCTTGGTTTACAACGTACGGAAACCGAACTGGCCACTGCTGGTGATATCGTCGCGGTTACTGGATTGGGTGAGCTGAAGATATCGGATACGATTTGTGATGTTAATGCCGTTGAAGCATTACCACCATTGAGCGTTGATGAGCCTACAGTGACCATGACTTTCCAAGTCAATACTTCTCCTTTTGCCGGTAAAGAAGGTAAGTTCGTTACTTCACGTAATATTCTTGAGCGTCTTGAGAAAGAGTTAGTGCATAACGTGGCACTTCGTGTAGAGCAAACCGAAGATCCCGATAAATTCCGTGTTTCTGGTCGTGGTGAATTACACCTTTCTATCTTGATCGAAAACATGCGTCGCGAAGGCTTTGAATTAGCGGTTTCACGCCCAGAAGTTATTCTTAAAGAAGAAAATGGCCAGTTAATGGAACCGTTTGAGACCGTGACTATCGACGTGATGGAAGAGCATCAAGGCGGGATCATGGAGAAAATTGGTCTACGTAAAGGCGAGATGAAAGATATGTCGCCAGACGGTAAAGGCCGAGTTCGTTTAGACTTTGTGATGCCTTCTCGTGGACTGATTGGTTTCCAAACTGAGTTTATGACATTAACGTCAGGTTCAGGTTTGCTTTATCATACGTTTGATCATTATGGCCCTCACAAAGGTGGTGATATTGGTCAGCGAGTCAATGGCGTGCTGATTTCTAATGCAACGGGTAAGGCATTAACTTACGCATTGTTTAACTTGCAAGAGCGTGGTCGCTTATTTACTGAGCATGCTGACGAAGTCTACGAAGGTCAAGTGATTGGTATTCATAATCGTTCTAACGATCTCACCGTAAACTGTCTAAAAGGCAAGCAGCTGACTAACGTACGTGCTTCTGGTACGGATGAAGCTCAGGTGCTAACCCCTGCGATTAAATTTACTCTTGAGCAAGCACTTGAGTTCATTGATGATGATGAATTGGTTGAAGTGACGCCAAAGAGCATTCGTATTCGTAAGAAACACCTAACCGAAAACGAGCGTAAACGTGCTTCTCGTGGCTAATTAATGGTCATGATGGCAGTGAAAACCCTTATCCTGTAAAGGCTAAGGGTTTTTTTATATCGCGAGTTGGCTTGGTGTGAGAGTGATGTCTAATCAAGGGGGATGAAGCGTTGGATGATGCGTTTAAGGATATCCTGACATAAGATGTTGTGCTGGTGGAGAAGCAATAGCGTCAATTTTTCAGTACACTAGCATAGTGGACAGCACAACGTAGGAGTGAGATTTTGGCCCTAGAGATGTTATTTAAGCAAAGCGTGCGGTTTGTACGTTATTTATTCAACCGAATGAATCATGACCGAATCAACATTAATGCCGGCTATTTAGCTTATATTACTTTATTGTCGCTTGTGCCGATGTTAACGGTGCTGTTATCCATTCTTTCCTCGTTTGCCATTTTTGATAATGTAGGGGAAATTATCCAAGAATTTGTCATCACTCACTTTGTTCCTGCGGCCGGCGATGCGGTGAGTAACGCTTTACTGCAGTTTGTTGCTAATACGGGAAAAATGACCGCCGTTGGTGGGGCTTTCTTATTTATCGCCGCGTTAATGCTGATCTCAAATATCGATAAAAATATGAATTTTATATGGCGAGTACGCAATAAGCGGCGAGTCGTCTTTTCATTTTCTATGTATTGGATGATTTTGACCTTGGGGCCGATTCTTGTCGGCACGAGCATTGCGGTGACCTCCTATGTAACGTCTTTGAAATTAGTGGAAAGTGAAGCGTTTAGCGGTGCTTTTCGACTGTTTTTAAGCCGTTTGCCTTTTTTATTGTCCTTCTTTGCCTTTGTGGGTTTGTATGTTTTGGTTCCCAATAAAAAAGTTCGCCTCGTTCACGCTCTATCCGGAGCATTTGTTGCCGCTCTGTTGTTTGAGTTAAGCAAAAAAGCCTTTGCCGCTTATATTACCCAATTTCCGTCTTATCAATTGATTTATGGGGCACTCGCAGCGATACCGATTTTATTCGTCTGGGTATATTTATGTTGGTTGATTGTACTGATTGGTGCCGAGTTTACTGCCGCTTTAGGTGAAAGTGAGCAATGGAAGCGCGAGCCTAACGTGGTAGACTCAACCACTCGATTAGATAAATTAGCAGAGAAACCACAAGGAGATCCAAGTGATCGCTTTAATTCAACGGGTGAGTGAAGCTGCGGTTCGCGTCGATGGTGACGTCGTCGGACAAATTGAGCGCGGTTTATTGGTGTTACTGGGAGTCGAGCGTGATGATGATGAGGCTAAGGCGAAGCGTTTGGTTGAGCGGGTCACACAGTATCGCGTTTTTGAAGATGAAGCCGGTAAAATGAACCTTAGCGTGCAAGATGTTGGTGGTAGTGTTTTGGTCGTTTCACAGTTTACGCTGCCCGCTGATACTAAAAAAGGCACTCGAGCCGGTTTCTCTCGTGGGGCTGCACCACAAGACGCGGAACGTCTGTACGATTATTTTTCAGATCTATGTGCGACCATTTTACCGACGCAGCGAGGACGTTTTGCGAAGGATATGCAAGTCTCACTTATTAACGATGGTCCAGTGACTTTTTGGTTACAGGCTTAATCTGAGCGAAATAGCGCTTTAGGAAGGGAATCAATGTTTAAGCTTATCACTCCCAAGACGGAAAACCAGCTCAATAAATATTACCATTTTCGTTGGCAGATGCTGCGTGAGCCGTGGCGAATGCCCTTAGGTTCGGAGCGTGATGAATACGATCCCATGAGTCATCATCGAATGATTGTCGATGGACGAGGACGACCGATTGCGATTGGTCGGGTCTATATCACTCCTGACAGTGAAGGGCAAATTCGCTACATGGCGGTGAAGTCTAGTGCGCGTAACAAAGGGATGGGATCCTTGTTGTTAGTGGCACTTGAGTCTTTAGCTCGTCAGGAAGGAGCGAAGCGTTTAGTGTGTAATGCTCGCGAAGATGCGATTGCTTTTTATGCACAAAATGGCTTTGAGCGACGAGGACCTTTAACGGATGAGCGAGGCCCGGTGCGTCATCAGCAAATGGTTAAACCGCTAGATCCAATGGCCGATGTATTGCGTAAACCAGAGTGGTGTACAGAGTTACAAGAACGCTGGGCTACCCATATTCCGATCAGTGACAAGATGGGCATTAAAGTCCAACAGTATACCGGGTATCAGTTTCAATGCAGTGCGCAGCTTAACCCTAATTTAAATCCTCATAATACGTTATTCGCTGGTTCGGCGTTCACTTTGGCCACTCTGACGGGGTGGGGAATGGCTTGGTTATTAATGCGTGAGCGTAATCTGCAAGGGGACATTGTGCTGGTTGATAGCCGTATTCGTTATCGGCATCCCGTGGTACATAATCCCGTTGCATCGACCTCATTAGATGGGATCAGCGGTGATCTTGATCGCCTGGCTTCAGGGAGAAAAGCACGTATTGTGGTCAAAGTGGATATCAGTAGTGGTACTAAAGATGCGGTAGAATTTATTGGCACCTATATGCTCATCCCCGATTATTTGACGATCATTGATAACGCTCGGGCTTAATGGTTCCTTGTTTAAGCATGGTGATCTATCCATATCAGTGAGATTACTTATCTTGTCGATGGATTCGCCGTTGATCGGCATGGTGCGTTAACTTGTGTCGTCTGTTGTTCTCGTAATAGGTCGAAGTGATGCTCAGTGCAATCTTGCCATAAATGAAGTTCAAGCTTGGCTTGGTCGGGGGTTAATAGATCCAACTGCCCATCAAGCTTGGCGTTCAATTTAGGACCGGATAGTGAGATTGGTGGGAGTTGTAATCGTCCTCGGTCAGCCGTTAGCTGAATGGCATCTGATTCAAAAGGTTGAACCACCAGTGTATCATGATGTTGATAAGTAAAGATTCCTTGACGCAAGTAGCCATTAAGTTGCCCGGTTAATGAGTGGCTGAACATCGGGTAATCACCCGCCAGCCCTTGTGCGGTAAGAGTAAACTCAGCTAAAGCATCGACGTTTAATGGCAGTGGAATCCAATGCTTAAAAAGCTGCAGTGGTAGGCCATCGGCATGCAATTCGAGTTGCCAAGGCGCACTGGCTGTTGTGGTATCCCAACGTGCTGTCGCATCAAGATACCCTTGTTCGAGAGGGAAAAAAGCTCGAGTGATATGCCCAAAGCCATTGTGGCTACTGACCTCGACAATCGCTTGTGAGGTTAGTGTTTGTTCAATACTGGCATTATTAGCACTTAAAGTCAGTTGCCCGTTCCATAATCCCCATCGTCCATGACGCTTCAATTCCAGCCCTTGCCCAGCAGCGTTGAATCCAGAGAGTTGCCAATGGGGGGAGTCAGCTAACTGAATCAGTTGTAAGTTATTTAAGTTCAACTGTTCAATGTGTAAGTTTTTTAAGGCAGAGAGGGCATGACTGGGTAATGAAAACTGACCAATTTGCTCTTGAATCCAGCGACTTCGGCTGATGGCCAGTCGATGTAGATAGAGCTCATCTGGGGTAACAAAGCCATTAAATTGAACATGCCCATCAAGCCAGTCGGCGGTAAATTCAGTGATCGTGATTTTTTGGGGAGTCAATTCCAGTTTAAACGTGGGTTCGTTCCATTGCTGATTTTGCCAGAGCAGACTATCGGCATTAAGGGAGAGATAGCCATTTTCTTGCTGCCACCAAGATGGGGTAAGTAATAGATTCTCGAGAGAAAAACTCACGTTATGCAAGGTAAGGTCACCTTGCTGAATATCGCTATTAAGAACATCTAAGCTATTAATATGAAATAGATGCTTTTCAATAAGTTGTCGCCAAGCCAGCGGAGGTAATGGTGAGTTTGGGGTGATATTTAAGCGATTGATGGTGGCATTCACTAATGACCAACCTTGTGGATACTGTTCCGCTTGGCCAGAAAAAAGCGCCTGTCGCCAAGCAAAGGAAAAGCCGTAAATGGTGCTCTGTTGCGCTCGATGATCGGCGTCAATCAATAATTGACTTAACGCTTCACCTTGCCAATAAACCTGTTCCGCAGATAACTGCAGTTTACCGTAAGGTAATGAGTGGGTCGTTGCTGGCCATTGCGGTTGCTCTATTTGACCGCTTAGGCCGCGGATGATCCAATCATGATGTACATAATCAATATTGCGTATCGCTAACTGATGCAGTGCCCACTGCTTAGGCCATTGATAACTCGGTAGTCCAGAAGAGAGATTTGCTCCATCGATTAATAGGCTATCAATTTGCCACTGCCCCTGTTTTCGTAAACGGGGGTTGAGCCAAATATCTACTTGTTGGGCGTGAAAAGGGTTGGATGAGAGATAAAGCGTTGGATTGATGAAACGAAAGTGCAGTGGATAAGTATACTCGAGTTGATGGAAAGTGACGGTTTGTGGCCATAGCTGATTAACGAACCATTGTGCGCAAGGGGTCAGGTAGCGAGTATGCAGTAGAGCGAAGAGCAATAATACACCACTGGTCATGACAAGAAGACTCGCGATACCCAGGGTCAGCAGTTTTTTCATCATTCTCTCATACTGTCATTATGCGAATGCATAGCTTGGCGTATCTTGCGTAGCGGTTCAAGCCAAAAATAGCCCCTCATTGCGAGGGGCTAGTCTAGTTATAATCGCTTAATCAAGCTGTGGGCCTGCACTCACTAATGCTTTGCCTTCCGCGTTGTCTGTATACTTAGCAAAGTTGTTGATAAAGCGAGCCGCAAGATCTTTGGCTTTGCTTTCCCACTGTAATGGATCGACGTAAGTGTCACGAGGGTCCAAAATCGCAGGATCAACCCCAGGTAAAGCGGTCGGGATTTCTAGATTAAAGATGGGAATCGATTTGGTTTGTGCTTGCTCAATCGAACCATCCAGAATCGCATCAATGATTGCACGAGTATCTTTAATTGAGATACGTTTACCAGAACCGTTCCAACCAGTATTGACCAGATAGGCTTCTGCGCCAGCTTGTTCCATACGTTTAACGAGTACTTCGGCGTACTGAGTTGGGTGTAAGGTTAGGAAAGCTGCACCAAAACACGCCGAGAAAGTAGGGGTTGGTTCGGTTATCCCACGTTCGGTACCCGCTAGTTTAGCGGTAAACCCAGATAGGAAGTGATACTTCGTTTGCTCAGGGGTCAGTTTCGATACTGGAGGCAGTACGCCAAAAGCATCGGCGGAAAGGAAGATCACTTTATTGGCATGACCACCTTTAGAGACTGGCTTAACAATATTTTCGATATGGTAAATGGGGTAAGAGACACGAGTATTTTCAGTCTTAGACCCATCATCAAAATCGATCGAGCCATCACCGCGCACAGTGACGTTTTCTAGTAATGCATCACGACGAATCGCATTATAGATGTCGGGCTCAGCTTCTTTGGATAACTTAATGGTTTTAGCGTAGCAGCCACCTTCAAAGTTAAACACGCCGTCATCATCCCAGCCATGTTCATCATCACCGATCAAAGCACGTTTCGGATCGGTAGAGAGCGTGGTTTTGCCAGTGCCGGATAGACCGAAGAAAATCGCCACATCGCCGTCTTTACCCATATTGGCTGAGCAGTGCATTGAGGCTATACCTTGTAATGGAAGGAAGTAGTTCATCATCGCGAACATACCTTTCTTCATCTCACCGCCGTACCAAGTGCCGCCGATCAGCTGCATTTTCTCGGTGAGATTAAATACGGTAAAGTTTTCTGAATTTAATCCCTGTTGTTGCCATTTATCATTGGTGCATTTCGCGCCGTTCATCACCACAAAGTCAGCTTTAAAGGTCGCTAACTCTTCTTCACTTGGGCGAATAAACATATTTTTCACGAAGTGAGCTTGCCAAGCAACTTCAGTAATCACGCGAATATTAAGGCGAGTATCTGGGTTAGCACCACAATAGCCGTCAATAACGAATAGACGTTTGCCTGATAGCTGTTTAGTAACAAGAGATTTTAGGTCATTCCAAACCGCTTGATTGATCGGCTTGTTATCATTTTTGGCGTGCTCTGAAGTCCACCATAAGGTATCGCGGGTAGTATCGTCATTGACAATAAATTTATCTTTTGGTGATCGGCCAGTGAAAATACCCGTATCAACAGCGACGGCTCCCAGCTCTGTCACGATGCCTTTTTCATAGCCAGCCAAATCTGAGCGAGTTTCTTCCGCGAACAACAGCTCGTAACTGGGGTTACGGATCACTTCTGTCGCGTTGGTAATTCCATATTGGGTAAGATCTAATTGTGCAGCCTTGGTATGTTCCATAACGGTCATTAGGTGCTCCTTATAAGGATTTTGTAGGGATTTTATGTAACTTTTTGTAATTGTTATCTGTTTACCATGCTAACAACGGGGTACCGAAAAAACAGGGAGCTAGCTCAAATATTATCCATGCCTTTTCGAAGATTATAAGCAACCCGTCACAGATACTGGCATTACCTATTCTATCGTGTACGCAAACCTTTGCGCTAGCGTAAATGATTAATATTCAAAAGAAAATAAGTATGCTGTACGGTATGGTTTTTACTTGATTTATAGGCGGTTTGCGCACAAAAAAAGCCAGCAAAATGCTGGCTGTAAGGTGATTTTATCGTGCTTGTTGAGCGATGAAAATTAATGCACCGTTGGATTGTTGGGGGCGCTCTGAGCAAAGAGTTCACTTACTTGGGCGCTATCAAAAGAGTAAGTCGTTCCACAATAATCACAGTGCAAGGAGACTTGACCCTCTTCGGCGAGAATACTGTTTACTTCGTCTTGGGCGATAGTGATGATCGCGGCGGCACTGCGTTCTCGAGAGCAGCCACAAACAAACTCAACGACTTGTGGTGTAAAGAGTTGCACCTTTTCTTGGTTATAAAGGCGATAGAGAAGCTCCGTCGCTTCTAGACCAAATAACTCACTATCTTTAACAGTATTCGTCAACTGTTCTAGATGCTCAAAGTCCTCTTCAGAACCGGTACCATCAGGCATCACTTGTAACAACATGCCTGCGGCATGAGGTTTGCTATCATGTTCACCAGTGCGGATCCATAAGCGTGTTTTTAATTGCTCTGAGCGCAAGAAATAACCTTCGAGCACTTGTGCTAGGTTATCTCCTTCAAGCCCGACGACACCTTGGTAACGCTCACCTTTTTTAGGTTCAATAGTGATGACTAAATAGCCGTTACCGACTAATTGATGCAGAGTGGCATCCGGGGCAATGTGCCCATCCCAGCGAGCGACACCGCGCATCTTTTGTTGATTATCGCCATTGATCACGACTAATGAAACGGGACCATCACCTTGCAGTTGCATGGTGATCGACCCTTCAAACTTTAACGTCGCCGTTAGTAAGCTGGTGGCGACCAATAGCTCACCGAGTAAGTGTTGAATTGGTACGGGGTAATCTTTACTGGTGATTATTCGTTGGTAAACATCATTGAGTTGTACCAATTCACCACGCACCGATAAGTCTTCAAACAGATAGCGATGTAATAGATTGTTGGGGGTTACTTGTGTTGTCATAGTGAATGATCCGACTAATTTATTGATGTTTGAATTTGAGAAGATCACGGCGCTGTTTCTTATCTGGACGCCGTTCTGGACTTGGGTTGTGAGCATTGAGCTTACGAAGCAACGCTTGGCGTTCTCGTTTGACGATACTCTCTGCAGTTTCGCTATACAAAGCCTGTGCTTCGGCCGCGCCACGTCGTTGCTGAGCAATCTGTTCAATGACAACGGTTTTTTCTTCATTACCTTGACGTAAGGTAATCATCGCACCGATTTCCACCGCTTTACTGGGTTTACTCCGCTGACCATTATAGTGAACTTTGCCCCCTTCAACCATCTCTCGGGCTAATGCACGTGTTTTATAAAATCGAGCGGCCCAAAGCCATTTATCCAAGCGAACTGCTTGTTCAGGGGAACTCATGATTATTGGTGGCCTCTAAGGTAGTCACGCTGTCTGCGGTTTCGCGCTACGCCTTTGGTGTTTATCTTGTAAAGATAGCACAGCTTTCGGAGTGGATTTATCAACAAACTATGGAGACAAGCTCCCAGATTTTCAAGCGAAGCGGTAAATAATCATCATAAAATAACGTCGTCAGTCGCACCGATTATCGAGCTGATGTATATTAACTGACTCAATAACTAGTGAACGCTTTGGATGATGAATCAGCAAGGATTGAAATAATCAATGGAATTTAATCAACAGACTTTTAGCGAGCGCATGGCGCAGGTTCTTCGTTGGCAGAATCCGTTGAGTCTCATTCTCACTTTAACTTGCCTTGTCTTTTCCGCTTGGATCCTTGGCCAACTGGTGTGGTTGTTACCAAAGCAAGATAGCTCGATTGTACCTTGGGTGGCGAAACCAATCAGTAGCCAAGTGGCGACGGCGAGAACGGATATTCGTCCGTTGCAAAATAGTCATCTGTTTGGCGTTTATAATCCTCAAGCGGCTCCTGTTGTCGTGGCTCCCGTTCAAGTCGATGCGCCGCCCACGCGTCTTAATTTAACCTTAGTTGGTGTCGTTGCCAGTAATGAGCTTGAGCGCAGTTTGGCGGTTATTGCTAACCGAGGCCAGCAAGCCACTTACGGATTGAATGAACAAATAGAAGGCACCCGCGTGACGCTAAAGGCGGTAATGGCTGACCGAGTTATTATTGATAATGCTGGTCGGGATGAAACGCTAATGCTAGAAGGGCTCGATTATGGTAAGCCGAGCACCAACAATGTCGCTCAGCGCGCAGCGCCTGCCGCACAAGCGGTGGTAGAAGACAAGCTGGCTGCTATTCGTTCGGCGATCAGTCAAAATCCCCGTGAGGTATTTCAGTACGTGAGCTTGTCGCAAGTCAAACAAGATGATCGCATTGTAGGTTATCGCGTTAGTGCGGGGCGAGATCCTGCGCTTTTTGAAGCCGTTGGTTTACAAAATGGGGACATCGCGGTGCTGCTGAATGGGCTCGATTTAACCGACCCGAGTGCAATGACGCAAGTGTTTGAGTCCATTTCTGATCTGACTGAGCTGAATCTGACAGTAGAGCGGGATGGACAACAGCATGATATTTATATTCAGTTTTAACAGCCAATTGGCGGTAATCATTAAGGGAGTATTGTGTGAAGCATTGGCTTAAGAAAAGTAGCTGGCTTTTAGTGGCAAGCCTAATTGCAGCGCCATTAGCACAGGCGAATCAAACCTTCAGTGTCAGTTTCAAAGGCACTGATATTCAAGAGTTTATTACTATCGTTGGACGAAATCTTGAAAAAACCATCATCGTCGATCCTTCGGTACGCGGAAAAATTGATGTACGCAGCTACGACACCCTCAATGAAGAGCAGTACTACAGCTTCTTTTTGAATGTCCTTGAAGTGTATGGATTTGCCGTGGTGGAGATGGATAATGGTGTACTGAAGGTGATTCGCTCTAAAGATGCTAAAACCTCGGCTATTCCGGTACTGGGCAATGATGATCGCGCTTTTGGTGACAGTGTCGTCACTCAAGTAGTGACCGTGAAGAATGTTTCTGTTCGTGAGCTATCTCCGCTATTGCGTCAGTTGATTGATAACGCGGGCGCGGGCAACGTAGTGCACTATGATCCGGCGAATATCATTTTGATTACGGGCCATGCTGCGGTGGTCAATCGCTTAGCCAATATTATTCATCGCGTTGATCAGGCTGGCGATACTGACATTGAAGTGGTCGAGCTGCGCAATGCTTCTGCTTCTGAAATGGTGCGGATCGTCGAAGCGCTGAGCCGTGCTAACAATACTCAAAATGCACCTGAGTTTTTACAACCTAAATTTGTTGCCGATGATCGTACCAATTCGATTTTGATTTCGGGTGATCCGAAAGTGCGTGAGCGGATTAAACGTTTGATTAATCAGTTAGATGTTGAAATGGCTACGCGAGGTAATAACCGCGTGGTCTATCTGAAATACGCTAAAGCCGCTGATTTAGTTACCGTTTTGAAAGATGTGTCTGAAAATCTCCAGGCCGAAAAACAAGGTGGCCAGCGTAGTGCAAGTTCATCACGTAGCAGCGTGATGATTTCCGCGCATACCGATACCAACTCGCTGGTGATCACTGCGCCGCAAGATATCATGAACTCTTTGCTGGACGTGATTTCTCAACTGGATATTCGCCGCGCTCAAGTGCTGATCGAAGCTTTGATTGTTGAAATGGCCGAAGGTGATGGGATTAATCTCGGCGTACAATGGGGCTCATTAAAAGATGGCGCGGTAATTCAATACGGCAATAGTGGTGCGCAAGTGGGCCAGGTTATGGTTGGATTAGAGCAAGCGAAAGATACTACTGAATCGAGAGCGGTTTATGATCGAGATGGTAATTTTTTAAGAAATGAGACAACCACAAAAAAAGGTGACTACTCAACACTTGCTTCGGCTTTATCAGGAGTCAATGGTGCCGCTCTTGGAGTAATGATGGGTGACTGGACGGCGCTGATCAGCGCGGTATCGAGCACCTCCAGCACCAATATCTTATCATCACCGAGCATTACGGTAATGGATAACGGTGAAGCCTCGTTTATTGTTGGTGAAGAAGTGCCAGTATTAACCGGTTCAACCGCTGGTTCGAATAACGATAATCCATTCCAAACCGTAGAGCGCAAAGAAGTCGGCATCAAACTGAAAGTCGTGCCACAAATTAACGAAGGTGATTCCGTTCAGCTCTCGATTGAACAAGAAGTTTCCAACGTGCTTGGTGCTCAGGGCGCGGTCGATGTGCGTTTTGCTAAGCGTCAGTTGAATACCACGGTGATGGTGCAAGATGGACAAATGCTGGTGCTTGGCGGGTTGATCGATGAGCGCACCGCAGAGAGTGAATCTAAGGTACCGATTCTTGGTGACATTCCATTGTTAGGTTATCTATTCCGCTCAACCAATACCACGGTAGAAAAGAAAAACCTGATGGTGTTTATTAAGCCAACCATCATTCGTGATGGTATGACTGCAGACGGTATCACTCAGCGCAAGTACAACTATATTCGAGCTGAGCAGCTATTTAAAGCCGATCAGGGACTCAAGTTAATGGATAATAGCAATATTCCTGTATTACCGAAATATGGTGAATCACGTCGTCATCCAGCTGAATTGCAAGCTTTTCTTGATCAAATGGATAATAACTAATGAGTGTGGATGTGATTGATACGCAGGGGGGGCAGCGGATTCGTCGCTTACCGTTCAGTTTTGCTCAGCGCCATAAGTTGGTTTTAGAGTGGGATGAAGCGCAACACCATGCCACGGTGTATTGCGTTGCGCCATTGTCGATCCCTGCTCTGGTTGAAATTAAACGCGTAATCAAACAGCCGTTTGCGTTGAGTGAGATCAGCGCTGAGGCATTTGAAGCCAAAATCACCCAGGTTTACCAACGAGACTCATCCGAAGCGCGTCAGTTAATGGAAGACATTGGTGCCGATAGCGATGATTTCTTTTCTCTCGCCGAAGAGCTGCCGCAAAGTGAAGATTTACTCGAGTCCGAAGACGATGCGCCGATCATTAAATTGATCAATGCCATGTTGGGTGAGGCGATCAAAGAAGGCGCATCGGATATTCATATTGAAACCTTTGAGAAAGTACTGTCGATTCGCTTCAGAGTCGACGGGGTGCTGCGTGAAGTGCTATCACCGAGCCGTAAATTATCGCCCCTGCTTATTTCACGGGTAAAGGTGATGGCTAAACTGGATATTGCCGAGAAACGCGTTCCTCAAGATGGGCGGATTTCTCTGCGTATCGGCGGGCGGGCAGTCGACGTGCGTGTTTCTACTATGCCTTCTTCACATGGTGAGCGAGTCGTGATGCGTTTGTTGGATAAAAATGCTACACGGTTAGATTTATACAGCTTAGGCATGACCAAAGCCAACCACGATAATTTCCGCCAGTTAATTGCTCGGCCACACGGTATTTTATTGGTCACTGGACCGACGGGGTCGGGAAAATCGACTACGTTATATGCCGGACTGCAAGAACTGAATAGCAGTGAACGGAATATCCTCACGGTAGAAGACCCGATAGAGTTTGATATTGACGGTATTGGCCAGACGCAAGTTAACCCCAAAGTCGATATGACCTTTGCTCGTGGTCTGCGGGCGATTTTACGTCAAGATCCGGATGTGGTGATGGTCGGAGAAATTCGTGATTTAGAAACGGCGCAAATAGCGGTGCAAGCTTCTTTGACCGGTCACTTAGTGATGTCGACGTTGCATACCAATACCGCAATTGGTGCGATTACTCGTTTACGTGACATGGGTATCGAACCTTTTTTAATTTCCTCTTCGTTGTTGGGCGTGCTGGCACAGCGTTTGGTACGTACTTTATGCCCAGATTGTAAGCAGCCATACGAGGCGGATAAAGAGCAGCGTAAGCTGTTTTCGGTCAGTAAAAAAGAGCCATTAACCCTTTATCGCGCCGCAGGTTGTGAGAAATGTAATTTTAAGGGGTACCGTGGGCGAACGGGGATTCATGAACTGATGTTAGTGGATGATAAGGTTCAAGCGCTGATCCATCGCGAAGCGGGGGAGCAAGCGATAGAACAAGCGATTCGTGAACAAACGCCAAGCATTCGCGATGATGGTTTGGATAAAGTCCGCCAAGGGATCACTTCACTTGAAGAGGTGTTGCGCGTGACCAAGGAGTCGTAAATGGCAGCGTTTGAATATCGAGCATTAGATGCCAAAGGCCGGCAAAAAAAAGGCATTCTCGAAGGTGATAATGCTCGTCAAGTCCGTCAACGTTTAAAAGAGCAAGGTTTGCTGCCGATTGAAGTGGTGGAGACGCAAGCCAAAGCAGCTAAAGCTCAACAAAGCAGTTGGGTCAAACCTCGCGGCATTAGTACACCCGATCTGGCTTTATTGACTCGTCAGCTGTCGACGTTGGTTCAGTCAGGGATGCCGTTAGAAGAGTGCTTACGCGCCGTGTCTGAACAATCGGAAAAACCACGGATCCGTAATATGCTGGCTGCAGTGCGGGCTAAAGTCACCGAAGGCTATACGTTAGCCGATAGCTTGGCCGACTACCCACATATCTTTGATGATCTGTTTCGCTCAATGGTCGCTGCGGGTGAAAAATCGGGGCATTTGGATGCGATTTTAGAGCGGTTAGCGGATTACGCTGAAAATCGGCAAAAGATGCGATCTAAATTGATGCAAGCCTTGTTGTATCCGATTGTCTTAGTAGTGTTTGCTGTTGGAATCGTGGCTTTTCTACTTGCTGCGGTGGTGCCGAAAATTGTCGGTCAATTTGTACAGATGGGACAGGCGCTGCCTGCATCGACCCAATTTTTGCTCTCTTCAAGTGATTTTGTTCAGCAGTGGGGATTAACCTTGCTAGCAAGTGTGTTAGTGAGTATTTACTTTATCAAATGGTTACTGCGTAAACCTAACGTTCGTTTGTACTGGCATAAAAAGCTGCTGTTTATGCCGATGATCGGCAAAATTGCCAAAGGATTGAACACGTCGCGTTTTGCGCGCACGCTATCGATTTGTACTTCCAGTGCGATTCCGATCCTCGATGGTATGCGAGTAGCGGTTGATGTGATGACCAATCAATACGTTAAGCAGCAAGTCTTACTGGCGGCCGATAACGTACGTGAAGGCTCTAGCTTGCGTAAAGCCTTATCTCAAACCAAGTTGTTCCCGCCCATGATGTTGCACATGATTGCCAGTGGTGAACAAAGTGGTGAATTAGAGAGTATGTTGACCCGTGCTGCCGATAATCAGGATGCCAACTTTGAATCGACGGTGAATATCGCACTGGGGATTTTTACCCCTGCGTTAATTGCGTTAATGGCTGGATTGGTACTGTTTATTGTCATGGCAACCTTGATGCCGATTTTAGAAATGAATAATTTAATGAGCCGTTAATCGGTGTACGATGCTTGGATCGAAATGGAGTAACTATGAATAGAAGAGCAAGTAAACAGTCAGGTTTTACCTTACTGGAAGTGATGGTGGTGGTGGTAATTTTAGGAATTTTAGCCAGTTTCGTTGTGCCTAACTTATTAGGTAACAAAGAGAAAGCTGATCAACAAAAAGCCATTACCGATATTGTTGCCTTAGAAAATGCCTTGGATATGTATCGCTTGGATAACAATGTTTACCCAACGACGGATCAAGGCTTAGAGGCGTTGGTGACCAAGCCATCAAACCCTGAACCGCGTAATTATCGTGACGGTGGATACATTCGTCGTCTACCGAAAGATCCTTGGGGCAATGATTATCAATATTTAAGCCCTGGCGATCATGGTCGGATTGATGTCTTTACTTTAGGGGCGGATGGTCAAGAAGGTGGCGAAGGTTCGAACGCCGTGATTGGTAACTGGAATTTGCAGGATTTTCAATAAATCCCGTGACATTCCTGTTGCTTACCGATAACCCATTGAGCAGTCATCAGTAATGAAATTTACCCGAGGCTTTACGCTACTTGAAATCATGCTCGTATTGGTACTGATTTCGATCAGTGCGGTAGCGGTGATCGCCACGTTGCCAGCTCGACAAAATGATCAAGCTGATGTGGCTGCGCAGAGCTTGTTTCAGCGTTTACAGTTACTCAATGAAGAGGCACTGCTCAGTGGTTTTGATTTTGGCTTACGGATTGATGAGCCCAATAAACGTTTTACCTTTGTACAGCTGACCGAGAAAGGCTGGCAAAAGATCGATAAAATTGGTTTTGCTGCTCAACTCAGCTTAGCCGATTCACTCAATCTCGATTTTGTTCTCGGTAGCGGCGTTTGGCAGGATAAAAACCGACTCTTCACCCCAGGATCTTTGTTTGATGAGGAGAGGTTTGCTGAATACAAAGAACAGCAAAGCGAACCTGCGCCACAAGTATTTATTCTCTCTAGTGGTGAAATCACCCCGTTTCGTTTATTGCTTTACCCTCATCAGGAGAGCGTCGAACAAGCTTGGCAAGTCGTGGTCGAAGATAATGGGCATATTCGCCTATTCGCACCAGGAGAGAGTGATGAGTAAAAGGAAGCGCGGTTTTACGCTGTTGGAAGTCTTGGTCGCGTTAGCGATTTTTGCTACCGCGGCGATCAGTGTGATTCGAGCGGTGACTCAGCACGTCAATACGATTGGTTATCTGGAAGATAAAATGTTCGCGGCAATGGTAGCCGATAATCAGATGGCCAAGGTCATGTTAACTCCTGCTTCACTCGCGGCAAAAGAAGGCAAAGAGGAACTTGCTGGTCGCACTTGGTACTGGCGCGTTGCGCCGATTGCGACCACGGCGCCAGTGTTATCCGCCTTTGATGTCAGTGTTGCCAGCACAGAAAAAGGCCAACCTTTGGTCACGGTCAGAAGTTATGTCAGCAAATAAAGCACGCGGATTTACCTTAATCGAAGTCTTGGTAGCGATAGCGATTTTTGCCAGTTTAAGTATTGCAGCTTATCAGGTGCTTTATCAGGTACAACTGAGTAATCAAGTTTCTGCGCAACGAGAAGCCCGATTGAGTGAGCTACAGCGCGCGATGGTGATGATGGACGCCGACTTTCGACAAATGGCGGCACGCGCTTTTCGTACTAATGGTGAAGCTCCGACCGGACTCCTTGTCCAGTGGCGAGATTATTTGCTCGATTCAGATGAAAAAGGCGTGTTATTTACCCGCTTAGGTTGGCATAACCCCCAGCAACAGTTTCCGCGTGGTGAAGTACTTAAAGTCGGTTATCGGTTAAAAGATCATGTCCTAGAAAGAGTCTGGTGGCGTTATCCTGATACCCCCGTTGCACAAGAGCCAGTCATTGCGCCTGTGTTGAGCGAGGTTGAGAGCTGGTCGATGCGCTTTTATCAACGGGGAGAGTGGTCAGAGCAATGGGAATCGGAGCGTCGGTTGCCCGAAGCGGTGAGCGTGCGCTTAATACTGAAAGATTATGGTGAGATTGAGCGAGTCTATTTATTAACTGGCGCTTCATTAGGAGAAGCCGATGGTGCGTCCTAATGCCCAGCGCGGTGTCGCGTTAATCGTTGTGCTGCTGCTGCTGGCGGTGATGGTTTCGATTGCTGCGACGATGTCGCAGCGTATGTTTAGTCAGTTTCAACGTGCTAATCACCAACTGGGCTATCAGCAAGCGTATTGGTATACATTGGGGGTGGAGGCGTTAGCCAAAGCGGCGATTGAACAGAGTTATCAAGACAGTGATGTGATCAGTTTGAATCAGCCTTGGTCTCAACAACATCAAACTTATCCGCTAGATTATGGCGTGGTAACGGGTAGTTTAGTTGATGCCCAAGCTTGTTTTAATCTTAATGCATTTGCTGGTTTGCTGCCCAGCAACGAACCAACGCCACCTTATCTCTATCGAGTATGGCGCGCGTTGTTGGATGAAGTAGAGATTGATAATTTTCAAGCCGAAACGATTGCTGATGCGACATGGGATTTTATTGATGCCGATGATCGGGTTAATCGTTCCAATGGTGCAGAAGATAGCTTGTATGAATCGATGACACCAGCGTATTTACCGCCAAATGGTTTATTGGCCGATGCCAGTGAATTGCGGGCAGTGTATCAAGTGAGTGGCGAAGCAATGCATCAGTTGTCATCGTATGTCTGTGCACTACCGACTCAAGATTGGCGTTTAAATATCAATACCTTACCACCAGAAAAAGCGCCATTATTGGTGGCCATGTTTAGCCCGTATTTAAATGAGGCCAACGCTAAGTCTGTGTTAGAATCTCGCCCCTTTGATGGTTGGGATAGCGTGGCGAGTTTTCTCGCCGAGCCAGCGATCGCGGCCGTCGATAATGCGCGTCGTGAAGAGGCTCGGGCGTATTTAAGTGTCGATAGTCACTATTTTGAATTGGATGCACAGGTGATGGTGGATACGTCCCGAGTACGTGTTCGTAGTCTGTTTTACAGTAGTAATAAAAAGGATGCTACGGTAGTTAGCCGTCGCTATGGAGGAGTCAGTGAGCGAAAGCTTGATCGTTCGGCTGAGTAGTCAACAAAATGCAGTTATCCCTTGGTTAGTTTGGTCATCGACTCAGCAACAAGTGATCGCCAGTGGTGAACTAAGCAATGGACAACAACTCGAACAACTGACCCCACACGCGGTTCAGCGTTCAACGATAGTTTTGCTATCAACCAGCGACTTACTGTTAACTCAAGTCACGATCCCTGCAGGAGGCAGTCGGCAGTTTGCCGCCATGCTTCCCTATCTTTTAGAAGAAGAGATCGCGCAAGATGTTGATGAACTGCATTTTAGCGTATTAGGTAAACAAGGCGATCAAGCCTTTGTTGCTGGCGTTGATCGTGCATGGTTACAGACCATGCTGGAGCAGTTACAAACGTTAGGACTAGACGTTAAGCGAGTGGTCCCCGATGTGTTGGCTTTGCCGCTGCATGAGGAGGGATTAAGCGCTGGTCAAATGGGTGAGCAATGGCTGGTACGTAAAGGCGAATATAGCGGATTATCGGTTGATAAGGACTGGTTAACGTGGTTTTGTGCGTCGGACTGGGTTAAGAATCAGACCGAGCATTTACCTCTTACGGCTTATACTCCTTTACCTGAACTTTCCTTGAGTGAGCAACAATCGTGGCAGTCGATGGCTTGTCCATCGTTATTAGTACTGCTTACTGAGCAAGTACTTACTCATAAAATAAATCTACTGACTGGGCCTTTTAAGCCCAAATCCTCTTGGAATAAATATTGGTTGATTTGGCGTAAGGCCGTTATCGCTGGTCTGTTTTTGCTGGTGGTATTGATGACCAGTTATGGTTTACAAGTTCATAAAGATACGCAGCTCGCGCAAAGCTATCGTGATGAAAGTGAACGTATTTTTAGAGAGATTTTTCCTGATAAGCAGCGCATTCCAACCGTCAGTTATTTGAGACGACAGATGACGGATGAGTTAACGGCGCTCTCTGGTTCAGCGCTAGGTGAAGATGTCCTAAGTTGGTTCAGTCGATTACCAGAGACGATTGGCAGTGTGACTGATATGCAAGTGCAAAGTTTACGTTTTGACGGCAATCGCAGTGAAGTGCGTCTTGATGTCACTAGTAGTGATTTTCAATCGTTTGAACAAGCGAGAGTCAAGTTAGCGGAGTACTTTTCGGTCGAGCAAGGACAGCTCAGCCGTAATGAGCAACGGGTATCGGGCTCGTTTGTGTTGAAACCTAAGGAAGGGAGTGAGTAATGAAAGACAAATTAACTCCACTTTATCTATGGTGGCAAAGTATTAGTCAGCGAGAGCAACGCTTATTATCGGTCGCGGTGCTCTGTTTGGTGCTCGGGTTCGTCTATTGGGGGGCAATTGCACCGCTCAATCAACGTAGTCAGGAAGCAAAAACTCGCATTCAAAGTGAACGCCAATTATTACAATGGGTTGAAAATACGGCCGATCAAATTAGCGCTCTACGTCAGCAAGGTGGTGTGGTGCGCTCTGCTCAACCGTTAAACCAAGTGATCGCCGCATCGACCGGGCAATTCAATATTGAGTTAGTCAGAGTGCAGCCGCGTGGCGACCGTATGCAAGTATGGATTCAACCAGTACCATTTACCCAGTTGGTTGCTTGGTTGGCTCATTTAAAAGAGCGACAAGGGATTGAGGTTGAGTTTATGGATCTCGAACGCGGTAAAGTTTCGGGCATGGTAGAAGTCAGACGTCTACAGTTTAAGCGGGTCGGATAACATGAAGCGTATTATTGGCTATTTGAGTCTATTTATCTCGGTCGCTTTCGTTAGTGCGCTGCTTCACCTTCCCGCTCATGTCGTGATTAAGCACCTTCCATTACCTTCAGGTTTAGCTTTGCAAGGTGTTAAAGGGACTATTTGGAATGGCAGCGCGAGTCAAGTTCGTTGGCAACAACAGAATGCGGGGGCGGTTCAATGGCAGTGGCAATGGTCGGCGCTGTTAAAAGCCCAAGCACGGCTAGCGGTGCGTTTTGGACGGGGTAGTGATGTACAGTGGCAAGGACGTGGTGTGGTTGGTTATGGTTGGTCGGGTCCTTTTGCTGAACATCTGGTGATCTCCTTACCGGCCAAGCAGCTACAACCTTATTTAACCTTACCTATTCCTCTGACCCTTGAAGGACAAGTGGAGCTGACTTTACGTGATTATCACTACCGTGCTCCTTGGTGTGACACAGCGCAAGGCGTGATGACTTGGGATCAAGGTCAAGTTGGTTCACCACTTGGTGAGCTAGCGTTAGGAGCGGTGGTTGCTGATTTTACTTGTCAGCAGAGTGTGTTTGAAATAACGGGCGGTCAACAGACGGAGCAAGTAAGCAGTGAGTTTTCGTTACGGCTTCAAGCAGATCGAAGCTTTGCAGCTCAAGCTTGGTTTAAGCCGGGCGCACAATTTCCAGCATCGCTGGCTCAGCAGTTAGATTATTTACCCAGTCCAGATAGCCAAGGTCGTTACTCGTTTAGTCAACAAGGGCGTCTTTAACGCCGATTTGCATATGATGTAGTCAGGCTTCAGACGGACGTGCAGGGGATGCCCTGCACGTTGCTAATCTTTTATCTTTAATATTTCATCCCAAGGCAAATCGGCATCGCCTAACACGATGAAATTCGGATTCTCTAGGGTATCTCGTTCATTGTACGACAGGGGATCGAGTTGAGTATTTAAGATCCGCCCACCGGCCTCTTCGACAATGCATTGTGTTGCGGCGGTATCCCATTCTCCGGTTGGTCCTAGGCGTAGATAACAATCAACCGCACCTTCAGCGACTAAACACGCTTTGAGCGCCGCTGAACCAAGCGGGATTAAATCGTAATTCCATTGATGGCTTAAACGCTGAGTGATGCGATTAATGTCTTGTCGGCGACTGATGGCGATAGCGATTGATTGACCGGCTAACTCATGCTTATGACTATAAATACGCAGACTTTCTGACATATCGGGAATTTTCCATGCCCCTTTGCCCTGATAAGCATAATAAGTGACGCCAGAAACGGGTCCATACACCACCCCCATCACTGGTCGGTTATGTTCCACTAAGGCAATCACAGTCGCGAAGTCTCCGCTACGCGCAATAAACTCTTGGGTACCATCGAGAGGGTCAACCAGCCAGTAGCGCTGCCACGTTTCACGGGTTTCTAAACCAATATTCGCGGCTTCTTCAGAAAGAACCGGAATGTCTGGAGTGAGTTCCATTAACCGTTCAGTGACTAATTTGTGGGCGGCGAGATCGGCGCTGGTGACTGGCGTTTCATCACTTTTTACAAACGATTCGTAAGATTTATTCTCGTATATATCAAGAATCAGTTGGCCTGCAGAGCGGGCAATACTGATAACATCAGGTAAAAGATGAGAGAGATCTTTGGCTGTGGGCATGATACTTCCTATTCGTTTGCGGCAATAGACAAGTGACGAAGAGCCAGCAATAAAGCGGTAATACTGCGAGCTTCACTAAAATCAAGATGGGTTAATAACTCTTCGGCTTGTGCTAAAGGCCAGCGTATGACTTCGAGTGGCTCCGGTTCATCACCAATTAACTGATCTGAGTATAGGTCTTGTGCAATAAAAAGTGTCATTCGACTGGAGAAGTAGGAGGGGGCAAGCACCACTTCTTTAAGCGGTATTAAACGATCGGCTCCCATACCAATCTCTTCTTTTAATTCGCGAACAGCAGCTTGTTCTGCGGATTCTCCAGCATCGATCAAACCTTTGGGAAAGCCGAGTTCATAGCGCTCTGTGCCTGCTGCGTATTCCCGAACCAGCAACAAATCGCCTTGAGCGGTGATCGGTACCATCATGACGGCATGACGTCCACTGGGCTTCATACGCTCATAGGTACGCTGTTCGCCATTCGAGAAGCGGAGGTCGAGAGCTTCAATCGTAAACAGTTTAGATTGGGCGACGGCGCGTTGCGCTAAAATTTCTGGTGCTGTTTTCGAGGACATCCACTAACTCCTTGGCAGGCAAACTATTCTTACTATATAAGAAAATGAGATAGGTGGAAATATCTCCCTTTTACTTGCTGTATTGGCCGTACGGATCATATTGACGCCATCAATCGTGCTGAACGTTCAACCCGCGAGAAGGGGGAATACACAAACAGCGTAAGTCACGCCTGCGCTGTTTGTCTTTGATTTAGTAGTAAGAGTGGTCGCCGCGATCATGTTCCGTTGCATCACGTACCGCAGTTAGCTCGCCAGCAAATTGGGCCAATAGTTCTTTCTCAATGCCTTCTTTTAGAGTGACATCGACCATCGAGCAGCCATTACAACCACCACCAAATTGTAGTAAAGCGACACCCTCATCGGTAATGTTCACTAAGCTCACGTGACCGCCATGCCCAGCAAGTTGAGGGTTAACTTGAGTTTGAATCGCATACTCAACGCGCGCCATTAATGGGGCATCATCGTCTACTTTGCGCATTTTAGCGTTTGGCGCTTTAAGGGTAAGTTGTGAGCCCATTTTATCGGTCACAAAATCAATTTCAGCGTTTTCGAGGAACGGTAAGCTGAGTTCATCGACATACGCAGAAAAATCAGTGAAAGGGATCACCGTATCGGTTTTTTCTACCGCTTCTGGTGGACAATAAGAGACGCCACACTCGGCATTTTGTGTTCCGGGATTAACCACAAACACACGAATGTTCGTTCCTTCGGGTTGCTGTGCCAAGAGTTTGGCAAAATGAGACTGAGCGGATTCAGTAATAACGATAGTAGTTGTTGACACGACGAATACCTGAGTAATTTTGTAGGTTATTTGCTAGCCATTCTACTCCAGTCGCGCCGAGGATCCAGCCCTTTTTTACTTCGATTATGGCTGGAATGCATCGCTCGGCTCAGGAGTGCGGCATAAGCAATAAATATCAATCCTTTCGATGCCAACTTCAAGCAGTAAATCACATAATTGTCGGATAGTGCTACCGGTAGTGACCACATCGTCGACGATAGCGACATGGTTAACGTGTGGAATCGATAGACGTTGAAATGCACCAGATAAATTTTTCTCACGCTGTGATTTGGTTAATTGTTGTTGAGCGGGAGTGGAGCGAGTGCGGGTAAACAGATACGGGTCAAACTGGCTACCTACGTGCTTGGCAAGGGGGCGAGCAAGACGCTCGCTTTGATTAAACCCTCTTTGCCATTGTCTGCGCCAGTGTAATGGGACGCAAGTGATCAGCGGAGCTGGCTCAGTGATGCATTCAGCGAGTCGAGCGGCTAAATGACGTGCTTGCCAAAACTGACGCTGATATTTAAGTTGATGAATGGCGTGACTCAATGGGAATCGGTAGTCACCGATGCAAAACAGCCGTTGCCAAGGGGGAGGGGAACGTAAGCATTGACCACATTGGGGAGTGATGGTTAGGCAAGGTAAACCACAGCGCTGGCAACGAAGGCTGGGAGCATACCAAGCTTGGCAGGCGTGGCAAGTACCATGCTGCGCTTGAGGCTCTAAAGGCAGATGGCATAAGCTGCAGGTTGGCGTGAGCCAAGCGTGGGTGATAGTCGATATCCGATCTCGCCACATTGACATAATAAACCTCGGATGATGCGATAGAGATTGAGGTAAAGTATGGCGAAGATAGTCGCCTTAAGAGGCGGGTTTTAGTAGGAGAAAATGTGAACATGACCGAAAAGCTGTACTGGCAAGTGATAGGCGAAGGGCCTGATCTGGTGCTGATTCACGGATGGGGAATGAATGGTGCTGTGTGGCAGCAAACCAGTCAACGGTTACAAACCCAGTTTCGTGTCCATATCCTGGATTTGCCCGGTTATGGTTATAGCGCTCAATCGTCAGCAGCGAGTTTAGCCGAGATCGCTCAAGTGGTATTGGACCAAGCACCGTCGCAGGCGATCTGGGTGGGATGGTCTTTAGGGGGATTAATTGCTACCCATATCGCGCTGCATTACCCGCAACGAGTTACCCAGTTAGTCACGGTTGCTTCGTCACCTAAATTTACCGCCAGCGAGCAAGAGACGCCAGTATGGCGGGGAATCAAACCACAGGTATTGGATACCTTTACCGACCAGTTGTTAACCGATTTACCCTTGATGATTGAGCGGTTTATTGCTTTACAAGCCATGGGTAGCCCGAGTGCGCGTCAAGAAATTAAAGCGCTTAAGCAAGCGGTATTAGCGCGGCCAATGCCGACTCACCAAGCGTTATTAACCGGATTACAACTGCTTTCTGAGACCGATATGCGTCAGCAACTGACTCAGTTAACCATGCCAGTGCTGCGTATGTATGGTCGATTGGATGGATTAGTCCCACTGCGTGTTGCAGAGGCTGTGCATCAACTGCAAACCAATAGTCAGACCTCTATTTTCCAAGCCTCTTCGCATGCGCCTTTTATGACCGAGCAAGACGCCTTTTGTCAGCAATTGCTCAGCTTTGCAAAATAACAGTAAATTTTGTTGCCGATTAGTGAATAAGCGCTAAAAAACCGCCACGATTGGTCGATACATAAGTTATCCCTAACGGTAGCTTAATCGAAGGGGGTGCGACACTGAGGAGGACTCGGTTATGATCGTGTCACCGACTAATGTTAGCGTGCCACTTATCGCCCCGTCAGTGAACGTGCAAACAGAGCAAGCGTCACGAGATAATCGGATACGTGCGCCTGTTACGGCACCGGTAGAGCTCACCAAAAGCCAAGCTGAGCGTAAAACCAAAGCAGAGGACAAGCGGCGTAAACAATCCGCTTGGGATCCTGCAGAGCATCCTAACTATGAGCAAGAGAGTGATCAAGAGTCTAAACGACGACAGCGTGAAGCACTACGCAGTGAATTGGATCGGTTGTTTGATTTATTAGCACTGTCTTCTTACAGTGAGGAGCAAGGTAAAGGCTATACAATGCGTTTTCGGTTGCCAAAGCGGATCATTGATGCGGCAATAACTGAAGGCAAAATGGCGAAACGACGGACAGTGATTAAATTTCATTACGGTCATTCTGTAGCGCCTAATACGCCATCAGAAGTGATAGCGATCCTGTAGTTATCATTGAGCATAAGCTGGAATGATAAGGTGAATAAAAAATCCCCACAGCCAATGCTGCGGGGATTTGTTTTTACCAAGTAGAGTATTGACGATGTGTTGATATCCCCTTCCTACTTGAAGTTGCAGGGGTGTTAGCTACGTTCGTTCACCCCAATCACATCGCCTGTTTATGCTCATCGGGATGATGAGCGCTGTCCTTGACTCTCCCTCAAAGCTAGCCTACGGCTGTTCAAATAGGTCACTCACTTGCCTTCTACCTGTAACTCCAAGTTGTTGGGGTATGCGTTGGCGTTATTTTTTCGCTTTAGCAAAGGCGGCCGCAAAGGCACCGCCCATCGCGCCATTTTGCGCTGGTTCATCTCGGCGACGAGGAGGCGGCGAAGTTTGCTGACGCGCTTGAGTGGTGGATGACGGGCGTTGTCCGCGGCTCTCTTGTCCCGGCTCGTCGTTTAAACGCATAGATAGTGCAATCCGCTTACGTTGTACGTCGACTTCCATGACTTTGACCTTGACGATGTCACCCGCTTTCACCACGTCGCGTGGGTCAGCGATGAAACGGTCGGTTAGAGCGGAGATGTGCACTAAACCATCTTGATGCACACCAATATCAACGAAAGCGCCAAAATTTGCTACGTTAGACACCACGCCCTCCAAAATCATCCCCACTTCGAGATCTTTCATCTCATTGACTCCATCAGCAAAGGTCGCCGTTTTGAATTCAGGGCGAGGATCGCGTCCCGGTTTATCCAGCTCTTTAATGATGTCGGTAATGGTTGGTAGGCCAAAATGCTCATCGGTATAATCGACCGCGCGTAGCGAGCGCAAAAAGGTACTGTTACCAATCAATGATTTAATATCTTGCTGGTTTTTCTCAGCAATCGCTTTGACCACCGGATAAGCTTCAGGGTGGACCGCAGAGGCGTCGAGTGGATTTTTCCCCGCCATAATCCGCAAGAACCCCGCACATTGCTCAAAGGCTTTGGGGCCAAGACGCGGTACTTTTTTCAAGCTGGTTCGTCCTTCAAAGCGGCCATGCTCATCACGATATTGAACAATATTTTGTGCTAATGCTGCAGATAAGCCAGCAACGCGAGTCAGGAGTGCAGCCGAGGCGGTATTGACATCGACCCCAACGGCGTTCACACAGTCTTCGACCACCGCATCAAGACGCTTGGCGAGCAACGTTTGGCTGACATCGTGTTGGTATTGACCTACACCAATCGATTTAGGATCAATTTTGACCAATTCTGCCAATGGATCTTGCAAACGACGAGCAATGGATACGGCACCGCGCAGTGAGACGTCCATATTGGGAAACTCTTTGGCGGCCAGTTCAGAGGCAGAATACACCGAGGCCCCCGCTTCGCTGACGATGATTTTTTGTACCTTAAGATTGCCGCGTTTAATTAAGTCGGCAACAAAAGTATCGGTTTCACGTGAGGCGGTACCGTTACCGATGGCAATCAGATCGACATTATGTTTACTGACCAATGCTGCGACGGTTTGCATCGCTCGCTCGTATTGATTTTGTGGTACATGTGGATAAATGGTGTCGGTGGCGAGTACTTTTCCGGTCGCATCGACGACGGCGACTTTACAGCCCGTCCGCAGCCCCGGATCGAGCCCCAATGTTGCACGAGGGCCAGCTGGCGCTGCCATGAGGAGATCTTTGAGGTTATTAGCAAACACATCGATAGCCTCAATCTCCGCACGTTCTTTCATCGCGGCCATCAGCTCAGTCTCCATGTGCATCGAGACTTTAATTCGCCACGCCCAACTGATCACTTGCTGACGCCATTGATCTGCGGGAGCTTGACTGAGATGCAACTGATAATGCTCGGCGATTAAGGTTTCGCAATACGAGTGGCGTAGGCTCTCATCTTGCTGAGGGTCGGCATTTAAGCTCAGAGTTAAGAAGCCTTCGTTACGGCCACGCAGCATGGCTAAAGCACGATGTGATGGTGTTTTACTGATCAGCTCTCGGTGATCAAAATAGTCTTTAAACTTTTCACCCGCTTGCTCTTTACCTGCCACGACTTGAGCAACAATCTCCGCGTGACGGGTTAAATAGTGGCGTATTTTGGCTAATAGGTCGGCATCTTCAGCGATGCGCTCCATGATGATCGCTCGTGCGCCATCCAATGCCGCTTTACTATCGGCAACGCCTTTATTGACGTCGATATAAGCTAAGGCGGCTTGCTCTGGTTCGATATCCCCTTGTAACCACAAGCGATCCGCTAACGGTTCAAGACCGGCTTCAATGGCGATTTGACCTTTGGTGCGTCGTTTCGGCTTATAAGGTAGGTAGAGATCTTCTAAGCGAGTTTTGTTGTCAGCAGCAAGAATTGCTTGTTCGAGCTCTGGAGTGAGCTTACCTTGCTCTTGAATCGATTTAAGAATCGTCTGACGGCGCTCATCCATTTCTCGCAAATAACTTAAACGGGTATCTAAGTGACGCAGTTGTGTATCATCTAATCCTCCCGTTACCTCTTTGCGGTAGCGAGCAATAAATGGCACTGTGTTGCCGTCATCAATTAAGCTAACGGCGGCGATAACTTGTGTAGGGCTGACATTCAGCTCGTTGGCAATCTGTTGGCAGATAGCGTGGCTCATCCGTGGTCTCTCTTTTGAACAATCATGCAGGGATTGTACGTAGTCAATTTTTAGCTGCAATGTCTTTTGCTGATGGTTGGCGGTTCAGGTCGATTTTTAACATGGCTCATACCGAAAACTGACCCTGAAATCGAGCTGGAATCGGGGATGAAACGATGAATGCTATGCCCTGTTTAGTGAATTAGGTAACATACTGGCCAATAATAAGGTCTGTAACGATGATTGAGGTAGTAGGTGAAAACGAAACTGATTACACGTGCTGGTTATGAAAAGCTTAAGCAAGAGCATGATCATCTATGGCATGAAAAACGCCCGGAAATTACCAAGATTGTCACTTGGGCGGCCAGCCTAGGCGACCGCTCTGAAAATGCCGATTACACCTTCAATAAGCGTTTGTTGCGTCAGATCGACCGTCGGGTGCGCTATTTGCGTAAATTATTACCAGAGCTGAAGATTGTTGATTACTCGCCACAGCAAGAGGGTAAAGTGTTTTTTGGTGCTTGGGTTGAGATTGAAAATGAAGCGGGCGAGCGCAAAACGTTACGCATTGTCGGACCAGAAGAAATTTATGGTGACGCTAAAAACTACATTTCTATCGATTCACCGATGGCGCGCGCCTTGTTGAAAAAACAAGTCGATGAAGAAGTCACCGTAAAAACCCCAACCGGTGATAAACTCTGGTTTATTAATACCATTCGTTACGAAAAATAGTTACCCCATTGGTTCGCAAGTTGGGGCTAGGAAAAATATGCACAAAAAAAACAGACCGACTCTGCAAGATATTGCTGATCAAGTCGGCATTACCAAAATGACCGTCTCGCGTTACATGCGCGATCCTAATTCCGTGGCAAAAGTCACCCAACAAAAAATTGCCGCGGTGGTTGAGCAGCTTGGTTATATCCATAACCGTGTTCCTGCGATTATGTCTAAATCGTCCAGTCGGGCCATTGGCATCATATTGCCTTCGCTCTCTAACCAAGTGTTTGCTCATTTGGTGCAAGGCATCGAAGAGGTTACTCAGGCCGCAGGTTACGATACCTTAATTGCCCACACCGGTTATAACCCCCAAGTTGAAGAAAACAAAATTGCCGCGTTTCTTTCTTATCGGGTGGATGGATTAATTTTAACCGAAACCAATCATACTGAACGCAGTCGGCAAATGCTCAAATCCGCGGGGATTCCGGTGGTTGAAACGATGGAAATCCCGACCCAACCGATTGACATGGCTGTGGGGCTGGATCACGAACAGATCTCGTATCAAGTGGTGCAGCAGATGATTGCCCGTGGCCGACAGCAGGTTATCTATCTTGGCGCTCGGTTAGACTCGCGAACTCAACTGCGTCGGCAAGGTTATGAGCGAGCCATGCGTGAAGCGGGTCTTCAGCCGATGCAGGTGTCCACTGGTGAGCATTCCAGTTTTACCTTGGGCGGTATTTTGCTACAACAGGCGTTGCAACAGTACCCAGCGCTGGATGGTATTTTTTGCACCAATGATGATTTAGCGGTCGGGGCGATGATGTATTGTCATCACCATCGTATTGCGGTCCCACAGCAGATTGCCGTAGTGGGTTACAATGCGTTGGATATCGGGCAGGCAATTGTGCCGCGTTTAACCAGTGTGGAAACGCCCCGTTTGGCGATTGGTAAAAAAAGTGCCGAGCTATTGCTGGCGGCACTCTCTGGTCAAGCTGTCGAGCCGAAGGTTTATGATTTAGGCTATCGATTAACCCATGGCGAAAGCTGGTAATTGCTTGCGCTGTCTAGCGATTAACGGGTGAATAAAAAGCTCGCGCCTTGATCCGCCGAAGTCACGTGTTGGCGAGCGAGGGTGAACAGCTCTCGTCCCCAACTCTGTTGATCCTGTTCAGTCAGCGCTGGCTGCGCCACGCGTTGACTTAAATCGTCTAAACAGGTGAGCTCACCCTTGGTGGCATCCAATCTCAGTAAATCACCATCGCGCAGTAAGCCTATCGCGCCACCGCGCAGTGCTTCAGGAGAGACGTGGATCGCGGCGGGGATTTTTCCTGAAGCGCCAGATAAGCGACCATCGGTCACCAATGCGATTTTAAAGCCGGCCTTTTGTACATTGCCGAGGATTGGCATCAATTTATGCAGTTCAGGCATACCATTGGCTGCTGGACCGCTGTAACGAACCACCACAATGCAATCTTTATTCAGCTCGCCGCGTTGATAAGCCGTTTCCACGTCATGTTGTGAATTAAACACTTTAGCGGGAGCCTCAACGATATGATGAGAGGGTTTGACTGCCGAGACTTTGATCACCGCTTGGCCAAGGTTACCGCTCAGTACCTTAATCCCTCCGGTTGATTGAAATTGCTGATGCCGCGCGGCGATCACGCTGGCATCCAGCGTCTCATCGCAAGCTTGCCAACTGAGTTGCCCCTCGGTTAACACTGGGCGAGTTAATTGATCGGCAAACTGACCGAAAGCGGGCGTGACATCAGTATGCAGCAGATTTCGCTCATTGAGACGGGTGAGCAGCATCGGTACTCCTCCCGCCGCCTCAAAAGCATTAATATCAGCGCTACCATTCGGATAAATATTGGTTAATAACGGCACGATTTGCGACAAATCGCTGATGTCCTGCCAAGTTAAGAACAGCCCAGCGGCTCGTGCAACCGCGAGCATGTGAATGGTGTGATTGGTACTGCCACCCGAAGCCAGTAAGGCGACAACGCCATTGACCAAACTTTTCTCGTTGATCACTGTACTCAGTGGTCGGTAATTCGGTGTGCCCGGAGCCATCGCTGCAATCGCGTTGGCCGCATAGGCGGTTAAGGCATGACGTAATGGATTATTCGGTGCAACAAAAGCAGACCCAGGTAGCATCAAACCCATGGCTTCAAACACCAATTGATTAGTGTTGGCGGTGCCGTAAAAGGTACACGTACCGGGGGAGTGATAAGAATGACACTCCATATCGAGCAGTGCTTCGCGGCCGACTTGCCCCGCGCTGTATTGCTGGCGAATCTCGACTTTTTGTTCATTACTGATCCCAGTGCCCATTGGGCCAGCGGGAATAAAAGCGGTCGGTAGGTGAGCATAACTGAGCGCGCCCATTAATTGTCCCGGGGCAATTTTATCGCAGATACCAAGCAGTAAAGTGCCATCAAACATGTTGTGACTGAGCGACATCGCGGTGGCTTGGGCTATCATATCTCGGGAGAACAGCGACATATCCATCCCTGGCTGACCTTGAGTCACGCCATCGCACATCGCCGGTACGCCACCGGCGACTTGCGCCGTGTGTCCACTGGTCTGTAACGCGGCTTTGATGCGCGCAGGGTAATCAAGATACACTTGATGGGCACTGAGCATGTCATTGTAAGCGGTGATGATCGCAAGGTTTGATTTGGTTAAATCAAGAATGTGTGATTTTTCGCTTTGACAAGAGGCCGCAATCGCATGAGCTAAGTTACCGCATGATAAACTGGCTTTGCCTTTTCCTGCGGCGAGTTGTTGAGCGGTTCTGGTTAAAAATGCGTGACGAAGTTCACGACTGCGCTGTGCAATTCGTTCGGTGACTTGCAAGAGGAGCGGCTGAGTCATGGTTATTCCTCCCGAGCTTGTAGGGCGAGGATCGCTTGATTGACCACTTCCTCAATGTCACCGTCAATACTGATGGTGAGAACATCGTGTTCTGTTTCGCTGGGGCGTTCTAAGGTAGCAAATTGGCTATCGAGCATGCTGGTTTTCATAAAGTGACCCTGCCGCGCTTGCATCCGTTCTATAATCAGTGCTTTATCACCGTCCAGAAACAGAAACGTCACCTGTTGATTGCCATCGCGAATTTGATCTCGATAGCTTTTTTTCAGAGCCGAACAGACGATGATGCCTTGCTCACTCTTATTTTCTAAGCTAAAAGCCGCGTCACGAATCCGTTCTAACCAAGGGGCGCGGTCGTGGTCATTGAGTGGTTGACCTTGGCGCATTTTTTCAATGTTGGCGCGAGGATGCAAATCATCACCATCGATAAATTTTGCTTGCAGACGTTCAGCAATGCGTGCCCCAATGGTACTTTTTCCACAGCCACTGACACCCATCACAATAATGCTTTTACCAGTCATATCGACTCCTTAGTCCGAGATCTGAGCGAGATCCCAATTTTTAACTTTGCCTAACGAATTGGCTTTATCTTAATCTTGTTATCGGTAACATGTTACCCGTAACTTATAGATTTGTGAACCGAAACACAAACATCCCATTCTTGATAAAGGTGAACGAAATGGACCAAATAGCACATAGCCCTACCTATCTGTTGTTGCTCGCCCTTGCGGCGATCGTTGCTCTACTGTTTTTGATCATGAAGTTAAAAGTCCATGCTTTTGCTTCATTAACGTTAGTCAGTTTCGGCACCGCACTGGCCGCTGGCATTCCAGCCAATCAAGTGGTGCCGAGCATGATGTCTGGATTCGGCGGCACGCTCGCTTCTGTTGCTTTACTGGTTGGTTTAGGAGCCATGATTGGTAAGATTTTAGAAGTGACGGGCGGGGCAAAAGTCTTAGCTGATACCCTAATCGGTCGGTTCGGAGAACAGCGTGCGCCTCTGGCCCTCGGTGTTGCTTCATTATTGTTTGGTTTTCCGATCTTTTTTGATGCAGGCTTAATCGTCATGATGCCGATTTTGTTTAGCGTCGCGAAACGCTTTGGCGGTTCAACACTCAAATACGCTTTGCCAGCGGCGGGTGCGTTTGCGGTGATGCATGCGTTTGTTCCTCCGCATCCCGGCCCAGTTGCCGCTGCTGAGTTATTGGGTGCTGATATTGGTCTGCTGTTAGTGGTGGGTTTGCTGGTCGCGATCCCGACTTGGTATCTTGGCTCGTATCTGTTTGGTCTTTATTGCGGTGAAAAATTTAACTTACCGCTCTCTAAAGCCTTTTTAAATGCCGAAGTAATGTTTAAAGACAAAGCGGATTTACCGAAATTTTCTACCGTACTGTTTATTTTGGTTCTACCTGTATTGTTGATCTTCTTGGATACCGGGTTAAATACGTTAGCGGTGGCTGGTGTGCTGGACGGTCAGCAGCCTTGGATTGAATTTTTACGCATGCTAGGAAAAACGCCGATTGCGTTACTTATCACGCTATTGGTGTGTTTATTCACCTTTGCTGGTAAATATGGCATGAGTAAGCTAGAAAAATTGTGTACCGATGCGTTAGCCCCGATCTGTGCCGTTATTTTAGTCACTGGTGCAGGCGGTATGTTTGGTGGCGTATTACGTTCTAGTGGTATTGGCCAAGCCCTAGCCGATGTATTAGCCCATACTGGCATGCCAGTGATTGTCGCTGCTTTTGTGATTTCGACGTGCTTACGGGTTGCGCAAGGTTCTGCCACGGTTGCCTTAACCACCACGGCGGCGCTGATGGCACCGATTGTTGCACAAACCACAGGTTTGTCAGAGTTAGACTTATGCTTTATCGTGATTGCTATTGCTGGTGGCGCGACGGTGCTGTCTCACTTTAATGATTCTGGTTTCTGGTTGGTCTCTCGCTTGCTGGAAATGGATGAAAAAACTACGCTCAAAACGTGGACGGTAATGGAAACGCTACTGGGTAGTATTGCGTTTATTATTGTCGCCACTCTCAGCTATCTTCTATAAGGTTTAGGTATGATGACTCTTGAACAGCGCTTGGCGCAGATAAAAATTGTTCCTGTGATTGCGATTAACCATGCTCAGCAAGCGCTGCCGCTGGCCAAAGTATTGATGGAAAATGGCCTGCCGTGCGCGGAAATCACTTTTCGTACAGAGGCGGCGCAAGAGGCTATTCGTCTGATGCGCGACGCGTATCCTGAGATGTTGATTGGCGCTGGGACGGTGCTAACCACGGCGCAAGTCGATCAAGCTCAGCAAGCGGGAACGGATTTCATTGTCAGCCCAGGACTCAATCCCACCACAGTGAAATATTGTCAGCAACGTGGCATCGCCATTGTGCCAGGGGTGAATAACCCCAGCTTAGTCGAGCAAGCAATGGAACTTGGTTTGCGCACGTTGAAGTTTTTCCCTGCCGAGCCTTCTGGCGGCATTGCCATGCTCAAAGCGCTCAGCGCCGTTTATCCGGTCAAATTTATGCCAACGGGGGGCATCAGTACGGCTAATGTACAGCACTATTTGGATTTACCATCGGTCGTGGCTTGTGGTGGCACTTGGATGGTGCCGACAGACCTGATGGATAAAGGTGATTGGTCAGCGATTGCCAAGTTGGTACGCGAGCTGTAACGTTTTATCGGTCCTTGGCACCATGCAGAGATAACTGTCTAAGCCAACCGTGATGGTTGGCTTTCTTGATCAATCGATGCCTTATTTTATCTTTTCTAGCGATACGTAAGCGTTAAAGCTTGAAATAAGGGGCTTTTTTGGCTTCGATTATCCGTTATGATGAGTAGTCGGTCGAAAACAGGTAATAAATGCTAACAATTCTTTAAATTGCTCACCGTGCAACAGTGTTACATTTTGTTTGCCCTCATCTGTGCGGGTGTCATCTCTTTTTAGTGGGATCAGTGGACATGCAAGAAAACTATAAAATTTTAGTGGTTGATGATGATGCGCGTTTGCGTGCATTGCTCGAGCGTTACTTATCTGAACAAGGTTTCCAAGTTCGTAGCGTTGCCAATAGTGAGCAAATGGATCGGCTGTTAACCCGTGAAACTTTCCATTTGATGGTGCTCGATCTGATGCTGCCGGGCGAAGATGGCTTATCGATTTGTCGCCGTTTAAGAAATGCCAATAATCTTATTCCGATTTTAATGCTGACGGCAAAAGGCGACGAGATTGATCGCATCGTAGGTTTAGAAGTGGGGGCGGATGATTATTTGCCGAAACCCTTTAACCCTCGTGAACTGCTGGCGCGGATTAAAGCCGTATTACGTCGCCAAGTAATTGAAGCGCCCGGTGCGCCGAGTGCTGAAGATACGATTGTCGAATTTGGTGAGTTTCGTTTAAATCTGGGCACGCGAGAAATGTTTCGTGGTGATGAAGCGATGCCACTGACTTCTGGTGAGTTTGCGGTATTAAAAGCTTTAGTGACCAATGCTCGTGAGCCTTTGTCACGTGACAAATTAATGAATATGGCTCGTGGTCGAGAATACTCAGCGATGGAGCGTTCTATCGATGTGCAAATTTCTCGTTTGCGCCGTATGTTAGAGGTTGACCCAAGCAAGCCGCGTTATATTCAAACGGTGTGGGGCTTAGGTTACGTCTTTGTGCCAGATGGTAAAGCCGCCAGTTAAGATTATTGTCTGCAGCCAGTGTTCAAGATGTCCACTGGCTGTTATCGTTTTATCCCTCCATTATTCTCACACCTTAGGTGCACTATGCGAATCCGTAGTTCATTTACCCAAACGATTCTGCTGTTTTTTACCCTCTTGGTTGCCAGTCAAGCGTATTCCTATTTTGCGCTGATTAATTATGCGCTGATCCCAAGCTTGCAGCAGTTCAATAAAATTCTCAGCCATGAAATCAGTTTGATGTTGGATGATAGCTTTACCGATGCTGAGCCTAATTTAGATCGATCGCTACGTTTGCGGGTGTTGGAAAAGCTTGGGGTTGAGATCTTTAGTGATGATGGTCCGGCGGCGGATGAGTTTCAACGTGCGATCAGTATCGATTTGATGAGCGATAAAATGAGCGAAGAACTGGGCTCTCCGACGGAAGTACGCATGGGCGTTGGAGCAGAAAGTTATATTTTATGGATGAAAATCGAACAGTTACCTGAGCAGATCTTACGTATTCCGCTGACTGAATTACGAGAAGATGATTTTGCTCCCCTGTTTCGTAACAGTATTTTTGTCGCCGTACTGATCTTGGTTGGAGGATGGTTGTTCATTCGCTTGCAAAATCGTCCTTTGATTGCGTTAGAAAGAGCCGCTTTGGCAGTAGGACGAGGGGAGATCCCGCCGCCAATTGTAGAGAGTGGGGCCAGTGAAATTCGCGCGGTAACTCGCG
The DNA here is from genome assembly GCF_009904895.1 of Vibrio sp. V31_P5A7T61. NCBI lineage: Bacteria > Pseudomonadati > Pseudomonadota > Gammaproteobacteria > Vibrionales > Vibrionaceae > Vibrio > Vibrio sp. V31_P5A7T61. The sequence goes on along the minus strand of NZ_WXWI01000016.1, from coordinate 19,065 downwards.
CATTTAATCAAATGTCGCAAGGCATTCAAGCACTGGAAGAAGATCGCGCTTTACTGATGGCGGGAATCAGCCATGATTTGCGAACGCCATTGACGAGAATCCGCTTAGCAACCGAAATGATGTCTCCTCAAGACAGTTATCTCGCTGAAGGGATCATTAGTGACACCGAGGAGTGTAACGAGATCATCAGCCAGTTTATGGACTACTTAAAACCGGTCGATAAACAAACCTTCCAAGCCGTCGATCTCAATGAGATTGGCGGAGATATTGCCAGTTCTGAAGGCGGTTATGAGCTGCACATTGAAACGGATTTTCAAGCTTCGATTGAACCGGTATTTGGTAATCCGATTGCCATTAAACGGGCGGTGAGTAACTTAGTGGTGAACGCGTTACGTTATGGCAATGGCTGGGTGAAAATCAGTACTGGGGTAACGGCGGATAAACGTATGGCTTGGGTCTGTGTCGAAGATAACGGCCCAGGGATTGATCCGAGCCAAGTGCAAAAGGTCTTTGAGCCCTTTATTCGAGGCGATACTGCGCGAGGTAGTGAAGGTACTGGCCTTGGGTTGGCGATTGTAAAACGTATCGTTGGTCAGCATCATGGCGCGGTTGTTTTAAATAATCGTAGCGAAGGTGGCCTTAAAATTCAGCTCAGTTTTCCAACCAAGTAAGCCTGGCAGTCTTCAGTCAGGGATCAAGCCGGTTAGCGTATCGCCAACCGGCTTAATTATTTGAACTCGCTTATGGTTGCTCAGTGACGGTGGTTTCTGACTCTGGGCGAGTCGAGTGCTCTGGCAATAAGAGATTGAGTAGAATCGCGGTAATGCCGCCAGCGGCTACGCCAGAAGAGAAAATACTTTTGATGATCTCTGGCATAAATTGCAGAATTTCAGGTTTTTGCGCAATGCCTAATCCCATCGAAAAAGACAGTGCCATGATTAAAATGGCTCGGCGATCGAGTTCAACTCGCGAAATGATTCGTACCCCAGCGGCGGCAATCGTACCAAACATGACAATCGTTGCGCCACCCAGTACAGGCTCTGGAATTAACTGCACAAAGCTTGCTACTCCGGGAAAGAGTCCAAGTAACATCAGCATCGCCGCGATGAAATAACCGACATAACGGCTGGCAACGCCAGTTAATAATATCACCCCATTATTTTGGCTAAAGGTCGAGTTAGGGAAACTATTCAGTAGCGCGGCGAGAGCGGAGTTAATCCCATCAGCCAGTACGCCCCCTTTGATACGTTTCATGTAGACTGGGCCTTTGACCGGTTCTCCTGAGACTTCCGAGGTCGCAGTGATATCGCCAATCGCTTCTAACGCCGTGATCAAAAAAATCAATACTAATGGAATGAATAAAGACCAATCAAAGCTTAGTCCATATTGCATTGGGATAGGCAGGGCGATGAGGCTACTTTGAGGACGCTGTGTGGTATCAACCATACCGAGTAAGTAAGCCATAATATAACCGACCAGCATAGCGATGACGATAGAAGCAACGCGAATATACGGATTGCGAGCTCGGTTAAGGATCACGATAAGCGCTAATACGGTGCCTGCTAAAGCGAGTTTATCAAGGCTACCAAAGCTACCATCACTCAGTGCGCTGTAGCCGCCTCCGATAGAGACTAAGCCAACTTGGACTAAGGTCAAACCGATTAACGTTACCACGATACCAGAAACTAAAGGGGTAATGATCCGCTGGGCAAACTGCAGCACACGTGATAGTAAAATTTCAGCAAAAGAAGCGACTAAAATGGTACCAAAAATCGCCGCCATCATAGTGGCGATATCCGCTCCACCGGCTTTCAGCGCGAGGCCCGCGCCAATGATTGGCCCCAGAAAGTTAAAGCTGGTGCCTTGAATCGAGAGCAGTCCCGAGCCAATCGGCCCGAAGGTTCGGATCTGAATAAAAGATGAAAGACCAGAGGCAAACAGCGACATACTAATAATGGTATTGGTTTGATCGGCCGGAACCCCTAACGCTTGGCAAATGATCAATGACGGTGTGATGACGGCAACGAACATCGCCAGTAAATGCTGGATCGCGGCGAATAAAGTTTGGGGTAAAGGCGGGCGCTCATTCAATTGATAGATCAATTCAGAGGGACGCGTATCGTGTTGGTGACTCATGATGGTATCCTAAAATGACAGTCGATGACGTGCGCTGAATGGGCCGTCACCGTTGAGTTTTTATCGCCTGTGATTGCTGTTAATCAGGCTCAACTCTGAGTTGACCAAGCCGGATTCTCTGCTTGCTATAGTCCAGTGCTAGTAGAGAAATCGTCATCTTGGTGATTTTGGGCGAGGATTATAGAGCCTTAATCAGAAAAAGCAAACGTTTGCTTTTTAATGTATCAATAAGAGGTAACAGACATCATTGTACGTTCAAGTAACACGAAAACGCGAATGTGGTGAATATTATGCTTTGGCGTAGACTTCGCGCTCACCGAGCCAGCGTTCAATAATCGCATCAGCATGAGTGGGGTAGTGATCATGAATGTGCCGCGCTATTCTTTGTACTTCTGGAATTAAGCGTTGATCACGAACCAGATCGGCAATTTTGAAATCAGCTAATCCGGTTTGTTTCGTGCCCAATAATTCACCCGGACCACGAATTTCAAGATCGCGCTGAGCAATCACAAAACCATCGTTGCTTTCCCTTAATACAGCCAAACGTTTTTGCGCGGTTTTCGATAAGGGTGAACGGTATAGCAGCACACAGTGACTGGCGACAGAGCCTCGACCGACTCGGCCACGCAATTGATGCAATTGTGCTAAACCTAATCGCTCTGGATTTTCAATGATCATCAAGCTAGCGTTCGGTACATCGACGCCGACTTCAATGACGGTGGTTGCTACGAGAAGATGCAATTGATTGTCTTTAAAGGCTTGCATCACCTGCTGTTTTTCCGCGGGTTTCATGCGCCCATGGACCAAGCCAATCTTAAGTTCAGTCAACTGGCGCTGCAGTTCTTCAGCGGTATCGGCCGCAGCTTGCGCCTCCAGCACTTCAGATTCATCAATTAAAGTACAGACCCAATAAGCTTGTTTATGCTCATGCAGGCAAGCATGACGAACCCGTTCGATGATATCACTGCGCTTGGTATCCGGGATCGCCACGGTTTGGATGGGCGTTCGTCCGGGAGGCAGTTCATCAATAATTGAAGTTTCTAAATCCGCATAGGCGGTCATGGCAAGAGTACGTGGGATCGGGGTCGCAGTCATAATTAACTGGTGTGGATAAGCACCTTGTTTTGCGCCTTTTTCACGTAGCTCTAAACGTTGATGTACGCCAAAGCGATGCTGTTCATCAATAATGACTAACGCAAGATGATCAAACTCAACCTGCTCTTGAAAAAGCGCATGGGTGCCAACGACCATTTTCGCGGTGCCACTGGCAATCTGCGTTAATTCAGTTTGCCGAGCTTTGCCTTTTAGTTTACCGGCAAGCCAAGCGACTTGAATTCCTAACGGATCAAACCAGTTGGCGAAGTTTGCCGCATGTTGTTCGGCCAGTAATTCGGTTGGGGCCATCAGCGCCACTTGATAACCGTGTTCAATGGCTCTGAGTGCGGCTAAAGCGGCGACTAACGTTTTACCGGAACCGACATCTCCTTGCACTAGGCGCATCATTGGATGGGCTTTGCTAAGATCGGTTTCAATCTCTTCTACGACTCGTGTTTGTGCTTGAGTTGGTTGAAACGGCAGCAGGGCAAGAAATTGTTTTTTGAGTTGGCCTTGAGTGATGAGAGGCAGCGCCGCGTCTTGTTGACCTTTGCTACGCACCGCGAGCATGGAGAGGTTTTGCGCTAATAACTCCTCGATGATCAGGCGAACTTGAGCGGGATGACGTCCTTCATCAAATTGGCTCAGGTCGATATCAGTAGGCGGGCGATGCAAAATATGCAGCGCTTGAGCGAGGCTGATCTGTTTATCGTACAATCCATCAGGCATCAGTTCTTGTACCGCGGCTTTATCGAGTAGCGCAAGAGCTTGTTCGGTTAAGCTGCGCAGTGTGCTTTGCCTTAGGCCTTCCGTGGTTGGATAAACAGGGGTCAGGGTTGCCTCTTCTGGTTGTGTGTCTTGTGGCTGAGTATAAAGCTGATAATCGGGATGGATGATCTCCAGTCCGTGATTTCCGGGTTTGATCTCGCCAAACGCATAAATCACCTTACCAATCGCAAAGCTATTTTTCATCGCTGCAGTAAAATTGAAAAAACGTAGCGTGAGAGATCCATTACCATCACTGATCTTTACGGTGAGCATTTTCCGCCGCCCAAAATGGGTATCAGTGGCGGTTATTTTACCTTGAACTGCTGCCCATAATCCTGGATGTAGCTTGACCATCGGATAGATGCGTGAGCGGTCTTCATAACGCAGTGGAAGATGAAACAGCAGATCCTGTACATTGCTTAAGCCAACTTTAACAAGCTTTTCCGCGACTTTAGCGCCGACACCCGAGAGCGATGTTAATGGTATTGCGGACAGAAGCTGCGACATAATATCAACCAGTTAATCAGAAATGGTACGTGTTATTCAATCATTGAGCTGTGTATTTGTACAGTTAAATTATGCGCGCTGCATCGCGTCCCACCATTTTTTATCAGCGATGATCTGCCCTTGATCGTCCAATAATGGGTATGCCAGTCCTTTACGTTTGGCGACTTTAGCCAAAACCGGATGACCGCGTTCAAACAAAATACGCTGAATTGTTGCTTGGGATAGGGCGCTTTGTTCGCGGTCATACATCCCAGCTTGCTGACGCTGGCGCTGCGCTTCATATAAGATCAGCGCACTAGCCACCGAAACATTCAAGGATTGAACCATGCCCACCATGGGAATAACAATATCATGATCGGCTAATTGCAAGGCCTGTGGCGAGATGCCTGACTTTTCACTGCCGAAAATGATGGCGGTGGGTTGGGTGTAATCAATCGCTCGAAAATCGATAGCGTGCTCGGATAAATTGGTCACCAATATTTGCATGCCGGTCTCTTTTAAGTGACTGACGGCCTCTAGCGTGCTGTTGTGAGTCTGGACTTCAACCCAATTGCGCGCCCCTGCCGATGTGTGGCTTAAGGTACGCATTTGTTCGTTTGGCCATACAGCATGAATTTGGTGTAACCCAACCGCATCGGCGGTGCGGATCACTGCAGAGACATTATTCGGTTTGTGGACTTCTTCCAAACAGACGGTTAAATCGGTTTGACGGGCTTTAAGCACATCTTGAATGCGTTGATAACGTTCTAAATTCATAAATCTATTTATGTGCTCGCGTTGTGCTGCACACCTTTTCTTAGTCAGTCTATTGCTAATAAAAAAGCCCTGATTCAGGGCTTTCTGTGCGTTAAAGGGTTAGTACTTTCTACGCCGCACTTTTAAGGCGTTTGGCATCACGCGGATTTTTCGCATGATCCCCGCTAAGTGGACTCGGTCTTTGGTGCTTAACAGTACCGTCACGGTATACAAACGGCCATCGCGCTCTTCGGTAGAGAGGCCGTGAATGTTTGAACCGGTATTGGAAATAACATTGGTTAAATCGGCCAGCGCACCTTGACGATTGTGCATATCCACCGTCAGTTCAGCGATAAAGTCTTGGTCGTAATCTTTGGTCCATTCCACCGCCATGTATTTATCGGGCTCTCGTTGGTAGCCGCGTACATTTGGACAGGTTTCACGGTGTACAACCAAGCCGCGTCCCGGAGAAACATGAGCAATAATCGAATCATCAGGGATTGGATGGCAGCAATTAGCGAAGGTTAATAAAATGCCTTCTGCGCCGCGGATAGGCAATTTTTTCTTCGCCGAACCGTCAGGGTTTTCTGTTTCGTTGAGCTCATCGGCATTGCCCAGTAAGCGACGTGCGATGACGATACTCATTAGTTCACCCAAACCAATCGCGGCGAGTAAATCTTGCTCGTTAGCGATTTTAAGTTCACTTAATACATGGGCAAAATTTTCTGGGCTGATGTCGGCCAGTGAGCGTTCACCGAGGGCGTGGTTGAGCAGTCGGCGACCTAAGGTGATGGACTCTTCGCGGCGCATGGTTTTCAGCACTTGGCGAATTTTAGTTCGCGCCCGAGAGGTCACCACATAGTTGAGCCAAGCGGCGTTTGGTCTTGCGCCGGGCGCACTGATAATCTCAACGGTTTGACCATTTTTAAGTGGTTTGCTCAGCGGGTAAGGGTTGCGATCGACTCGTGAACCCACGCAAGTATTACCCACATCAGTATGGACCGCGTAAGCAAAATCGACCGCGGTAGCGCCCATCGGCAGTTCCACGATGCGCCCTTTTGGAGTAAAGACGTAGATTTCATCGGGGAAGAGATCCGATTTTACGTTTTCAATAAATTCAAACGAGTTACCCGCGCTTTGTTGTAGCTCAAGTAAACTTTGCATCCAACGTTGGGCTTTGACTTGCGCCGTGGTGCCTCCTCGTTCGCCATTAGCTTTATAAGACCAATGAGCGGCAACCCCTTTGTCGGCCATTTGATCCATATCTTCGGTGCGAATTTGCACTTCGACAGGGACGCCATGTGGGCCGACCATGGAGGTATGTAACGATTGATAGCCGTTGGCTTTAGGGACCGCGATGTAATCTTTCACTCGCCCTGGACGTGGTTTATACAGGCTATGGACTTGGCCCAATACGCGATAACAGGTATCGGCCGAATCGACAATCACTCGAAAGGCGTAGATATCCATAATGGTGTGAAAGCGCTGTTCTTTAGTCTTCATCTTGTTATAGATGGAATAAAGATTTTTCTCTCGGCCAACTACTCGTGCTGAGAGATTGACTTCTCGTAAGCGATCTTCAATTTCACTATGGATGCGTTGAATCATCTCTTTGCGATTACCACGAGCCGCTTTGACCACTTCTTTGAGGACCCGAAAGCGATTCGGATATAAGGCTTCAAAACCGAGCTCTTCGAGCTCGGTTTTAATATTATGGATACCTAAGCGGTGAGCGAGAGGGGCATAGATCTCTAATGTTTCACGGGCAATTCGCCGTTTTTTATCGGGACGCAACGCACCGAGCGTACGCATGTTGTGCGTACGGTCAGAGAGTTTGATCAAGATGACTCGAATGTCTTGCACCATCGCTAGCACCATTTTGCGAAAATTTTCCGCTTGGGCTTCTTTACGATCGCGAAACTTGAGTTTATCCAGTTTAGACACACCATCGACCAGTTCGGCGACAGCGCTCCCAAATTGGGCTTCTAGTTGTGCTTTAGTGGCAGAGGTATCTTCGATAACATCGTGCAGCAAGGCCGCTTGCAGTGTTTCTAAATCCAAACGCATTTCTGCTAGGATTCGAGCCACTGCAACAGGGTGGATAATATACGGTTCCCCGCTTGAGCGGGTTTGCCCTTCATGAGCATCTCTTGCCACTAGGTAAGATTGGCGCAGAGCCTCTATTTGAGGCTCTGTGAGATATTCTTGGACAACACTTTTGAGGCTATCGAATAGATACAAATTTCAGGCCCGTCAGTTGAATCCTTGCTGATACAGAATTAGCGGTTATGAACGATGCTGCTTACCGCGGCTAATTCTGCTGCTTCTTGCTCTTGTTGCTCTTGACGCTCACGATTATCAAGTACATCTTTCGTGATCAGACCTTCTTCGATTTCGCGTAGAGCGATAACCGTGGTCTTATCGTTCTCTTCCGGCACTAGAGCGTCTTTACCGCCCGTTTGAATTTGACGAGCGCGGCGAGCCGCAATCAGAACTAAGTCGAAACGGTTGCCAACTTTTTCAACAGCGTCTTGAACAGTTACGCGTGCCATGAGAACTCCAAATAGTTAACTAAAATAGGGTTGATTGTAAAGTATACAGCCTAACGCTAACAGATACTAGCGACAGGCGATGCCCAAATTACATCGTCATCCAACGCAAGTCAGCCGTGTTAGTGATGGCGACTTTCGTTGGTGGACAAGGCGGGGTTATTCCGCCAATAAAGCCGCGATCATCGATTGATATTTAGCGGCTTGTTTATCTTGCTTTAATCTTTCTGCGCGTAAGATGGCTTTAAAGTCCATCAAAGCGACATCGAAGTCGTCATTGACGATCACATAGTCGTATTCACAATAGTGAGAGATCTCAGAGCGAGCTTCGCTCATACGTTTAGCAATCACGGCTACGCTGTCTTGTCCACGTGTATTCAACCGGCGCTCCAGCTCTTCTTTGGATGGCGGTAGAATAAATACGCTTTTTGCATGAGGCATTTGCTGGCGAATTTGTTGCGCGCCTTGCCAATCAATATCTAGGAAAACATCAATGCCTTTCTCTAGCGTATCTTCGATCCAGACTCGCGAGGTTCCGTAGTAATTCCCGAACACTTCGGCGTATTCGAGGAATTCACCTTGCTCAATCAGTGCTTCAAATTGTTCTTTTTGCACAAAGTGATAATGCACGCCATCTTGCTCTCCAGGCCGCATTCCACGAGTGGTATGTGAGACGGAAACCTTCATCGCATAGGTTGGGTTTCGTTCCAATAGTCCTGCAATTAGGCTAGATTTTCCTGCGCCACTAGGTGCAGAGACAATATACAGAGTACCTTTGCCCATTTATTCGGTTCCACGTTTGAGTTGGAAGATGAGAGAAACGCTATTTTATCATTGTAAATTAACGCTAGTTTTATCTTAAGACTAGCACTGACCCAGTGTAATGCCGTTTAGAAAGTGGCAATTTCGGTCAGAAAAATGGACGCGAAGAGTAGCATGATCCAGCGGATCGGCTCAAGTAAAAGCTGTGGCTATCTCGATAGGCTAATCTGTGTACAGAAAAATTTCTTATTGAAGATAACGATTGCTTAATAAGTAACCCTTGCGAGCTTATCCTGTTTGCGTATAATCGCCGCCCTTAATTCAGCAATTGTTGTTCGATTAAGTAACATTATTAACTGAAGCTGCGGCTTCCCTTTGGGTTCCCTCGCCCCCAAACCAAACTAAAAAGGTCCAATATGAGTCCGTTTACTCCTGCTCAGTTGCGCAAAGCGCTGGTGTATTTAGTGTTATTTCATTTGGTGATTATTGCGTCAAGTAATTACCTTGTTCAACTACCGTTCACACTGTTTGGTTTTCACACCACGTGGGGCGCGTTTACGTTTCCTTTTATCTTCCTTGCCACCGATTTAACGGTACGTATTTTTGGTGCTGGTTTAGCGCGTAGAATCATCTTTTGGGTGATGCTTCCTGCGCTTGCGGTTTCCTATTTGTTATCGGTAATTTTCTTTGAAGGCCAGTTCCAAGGTTTCACCCCACTCAGTGAATTTAACTTGTTTGTTGCGCGTATTGCGGTAGCGAGTTTTATGGCTTATTTTCTGGGGCAGATCTTAGATGTGCATGTCTTTAATCGCCTAAGACAGATGAAACAATGGTGGGTAGCGCCAACCGCGTCAACCCTATTCGGTAATGCACTGGATACAGTAGCCTTTTTTGCAATTGCTTTTTACCAAAGCCCAGAACCGTTCATGGCTGAGCATTGGACTGAGATTGCTTTGGTCGATTATGGTTTGAAGCTCTTGATCAGCTTAGGTCTATTTGTTCCGATGTATGGGGTGCTACTGAATTATTTAATTAATAAATTGACCTTGGTTAAACCCGAAACGTCAGGTAAGCCGATCAAGATATGAATGATCAGCCCAGCATAATGCTGGGCTGAATTGCACTTAAAGCGACGGACCGTTTAATGTTAGCCAGTCATGCCTTACTCGAGACAGCAAAACGCTGATAATCACTAAGCTTATTTTTAACGTTGGGTTAGTTTCGCTGACACAATAAAAGTAATAATCGATCATCGGCTGCTAGCTTGTACCAACCGGCTGTTAAGTTTTCTTCTGTCGCAGGGATCTGTAAATCTTCGCTAAAATCTGCGCGGGCACCGGCCTCACAATCCACCACTTGAGGTACGCGTCTGGCATGCATTCGTCGTTCAAAAAAATATAAGTCAACCAGAACTAATGCAGAGTAGCGTTGATTAACGCTGGCATTATTAATATCAGCGGCAACAAAGCGCAGTGTTTGTGGGTAAAGATAACTCCAAGGTCGCCAGCCTGAACTTTCTTGCGCTGTGCGTATCACTTCAACGCCAGCAGGTAATAGACTGCGTTGATGGCTAAACCAGGTGTATTCTGAGTAAATCTGAAAACCCAACATGCCAGCTCCGGCAAATACCGGAATAATCCAATTAGGTAGTTTTTTCAGGGTGATCGCTCTCAATAACAAGGCGATGCCTGCGGCGCTTAAACCTGCGGAAAAGGTGGCAATTAATTCCCAAAACATACGGTCATCCTACTCAAACATAGTGTCTTGCTAAAAATTCGGGCTTTCAGTTGAAAGCCCGAGTGTACAGTGGTGAGTTGATGTTAATCTTGTCACCTTGGTTGCGATTGATTAATGGTCAATCGCAACACCAGCGCCTTTTGGATAACGAACACTTTCTACCAAGTCCTGGATTTCTTTTGGTGGTGGCGCGGTAACCGCGGATACCGCAAAGGCAACAGCAAAGTTAATCATGGCACCCACAGCACCGAATGATAGCGGTGAAATACCATAACCGAATGAGCCAAATAGCCAGTTATCCGGTGTATTGGGCAGCATATTCGTGCCCGGGATAAAGAACCAACCTAAATAAGTAAAGATATAGAGTAGAGTCACAATTAAACCTGTTAGCATACCGGCAATGGCACCAGCGCTGTTAATACGCTTAGAGAATATCCCCATCATCAATGCTGGGAATAAGGTTGCTGCTGCGATACCAAAGGCAAGGGCTACCACCTGCGCAGCAAACCCGGGCGGATTGAGCCCTAGATAGGTAGCCAGCAAGATAGCACCGGCCATGGAGATCCGAGCGGCTAACATTTCTCCTTTTTCACTGATGCGTGGATTAATAATATTTTTGATTAAGTCATGACTAATGGCTGATGAGATGGCTAGTAACAAGCCTGCGGCGGTTGATAATGCAGCGGCAATACCACCGGCGGCGATTAAGCCGATAACCCAACTTGGTAAATTGGCAATCTCAGGGTTGGCTAATACTAAGATATCATTATTTACCGTTAACTCATTGCCAGCCCAGCCGCGCTCTGCCGCTTTTTCAGCAAAAGCAGGAGTGTCGTTGTACATTTGGATTCGGCCATCATTGTTTTTATCATCCCAGCGGATTAAGCCAGTTTGCTCCCAAGTTTGAATCCAGTCAGGACGTTCTGCGTAATTAAGCGCAGGCGCACTAGGACCATCAGGATAAAGGGTGGTTAATAGGTTTAAACGTGCCATAGAGGCAACCGCTGGAGCAGTTAAATACAGTAAGGCGATAAACACTAAGGTCCAGCCAGCCGACCAACGTGCATCCGCCACTTTCGGTACCGTGAAGAAACGGATAATAACGTGTGGTAAGCCTGCCGTACCTATCATTAATGATAAGGTAAACAGTACCATATTCAGTTTATTACTGACGTCAGCGGTGTAATCTTGGAAGCCAAGTTCACTGACAATTTCGTTTAATTTCACCAGCAGCGGTAGGCCTGATTCAGTGTGAGTACTAAACATACCGAACATAGGAATCGGATTATTGGTTAGCTGTAATGAAATAAAAACCGCAGGAATGGTATAGGCAATAATTAACACTACATATTGAGCAACTTGGGTGTAAGTAATGCCTTTCATACCGCCGAATACGGCGTAAATAAATACCACAGCAGCAGCGATCCAGATCCCCGTAGAAGAGCTGACTTCTAGGAAGCGGGAGAAAGCGACACCTGCGCCGGTCATTTGACCGATAACATAGGTCACGGACATGATAATTAAACAAACAACTGCCGTGATACGAGCGCCTTTGCTGTAAAAGCGATCACCGATAAAATCAGGCACGGTAAATTTACCGAATTTACGTAGGTAGGGTGCTAACAGCATGGCTAAAAGGACATACCCTCCCGTCCAGCCCATTAAGAAAGAAGAGTTGGCATAACCACCGGCAGCCAGCAAACCCGCCATCGAGATAAATGAAGCAGCAGACATCCAGTCGGCGGCGGTTGCCATACCGTTAGTAATCGGATTAACGCCACCACCGGCGACGTAAAACTCTTTCGTTGACCCAGCGCGGGCCCAAATGGCGATACCGATGTAGAGTGCAAAAGAGGCACCAACAAACAGTAAGTTGATTGCAAATTGACTCATGAAAATTACTCCTCTACACCAAATTTTTTATCTAACTTGTTCATTTTCCATGCATAGATAAAAATGATCGCGATAAAGGTAATAATTGAACCTTGTTGTGCAAACCAGAAGCCCAGATCCGTCCCGCCAATATGAATGTCAGCGAGCATCGGGCGCAGCAAGATTGCAAATCCATAAGATACTAAGGCCCAAACGATCAGGCTAATTGTTATGTAGCGCAGGTTAGCGCTCCAGTAAGCAGCGGCGTTGTTGTCATGATCAGCCATAGTTGTGTCCCTTCTTCCCTGTAATGTTAAATTATTGTTACTCTTGAAGGTTAGCAGGCTTTATGCTGGCGATCTGTGCAACTTTAGTCGTGATGGGGTCTGTTTTATTTGCTTGATTTATAATGGTTTATTTTTGTTTTTAGCGGTTTTTTTAGTGAGTAGAGCGAAGAGATTAGCCAAAGGTATAATAAGCGCTATTCGCTCAGTGAGGCGTCTTTGCTGGATCTATTTTGTCTAAATCGTCATTTGTTTACATAAACTTTTCGTTACTGTGTCATAAAGTAGTGCACAATATAGATCAAAGACAATGGGTTAGGGCGATATCATTAATCGATGATAGGAGGATACGTGGACGCAGTTACCATTAATAGTTTTTTTCTGATTGGAGCATTACTGATCGCATTAAGCGTTTTGCTCAGTCCCGTATCATCCAAATTAGGCATTCCAATTTTATTGGTGTTTCTCGCCGTCGGTATGCTGGCGGGGGAAGATGGTTTAGGGGGCATTGTTTTTGATAATTACCCCTTGGCTTATTTGATTGGTAATTTGGCGTTAGCAATCATTTTGCTGGATGGTGGGATGCGCACTCGGGTGGCGAGTTTCCGTGTCGCTTTATGGCCATCGATCTCCCTCGCTACTTTTGGGGTGGCGATTACCACCACGCTGACAGGTTTGATGGCCATGTGGCTCTTTGACCTGAGTTTATTACAAGGGATCTTAGTCGGTGCCATTGTTGGTTCTACGGATGCGGCGGCCGTTTTCTCGTTACTTAAAGGTCGCAGCCTAAATGAACGGGTAGGGGCGACACTGGAGATTGAATCGGGCACCAACGATCCAATGGCGATATTTCTTACTGTGACTCTGATTGCTGTATTGGGTAATCAAGGCCTAGATTTAAGCGCTGGATTTTTAGCGCTGAGTTTTGTTCAGCAATTTGGTGTTGGTGCGTTGATGGGCTTGATCGGAGGTTGGCTATTGTGGAAGTTGATTAACCACACTCAGCTACCTGAAGGGCTCTACTCAATCTTAACCGTCAGTGGTGGTTTAATCATTTTCGCTTTGTCCAATGCTTTAGGTGGTAGTGGTATTTTGTCGATTTACTTAGTCGGTTTACTGCTCGGTAACCGTCCAACTCGTGGTCGTCAATCTATTTTAAACGTGCTGGATGGCATGACGTGGTTGGCTCAAATTGGCATGTTCTTGGTGCTAGGGTTATTAGTCACTCCTTCTAATTTACTGGATATTGCTTTACCAGGATTAGCTTTAGCGTTTGGGATGATCGTCTTTGCGCGTCCGTTGTCGGTGTGGATAAGCTTACTGCCCTTTAAAAGCTTTACCGCTCGTGAAAAGTGGTTTGTCTCTTGGGTGGGGTTGCGTGGCGCGGTGCCGATTATTTTGGCCGTGTTTCCGATGATGGCCGGATTACCAGACGCGCAGTTGTATTTTAATCTCGCATTTTTCGTGGTTATGGTCTCCCTAATCGTGCAGGGAGGCTCACTAACTCAAGCGATGAGTTTGGCTAAAGTGGAACTGCCCCCAAAACCCGAGCCGATTTATCGTACTGGTGTCGAAGCTTTTCCTGCCAGTCAGTGGGAGCTGTTTGTCTATCGACTCAAAGAAGATAAATGGTGTATCGGTGAACCGCTACGCAACTTGTTTATGCCGGAAGGAACTCGAATTGTGGCAGTGTTTCGCGATCAACAATTGCTTTATCCGTCCGGTAGCACTCAGCTACAAGAGGCGGATATTCTCTGTGTCTTAGGTCAAGAGAACGATCTTCCAGCTTTAAGCCAATTGTTCAGTGAAGCGCCAGAAAAAGCCTCGTTGGCTCGCTTTTTTGGTGATTTTTTCTTGGACATTAATACCAAGTTGGTCGATGTCGCATTGTTGTACGGTTTAGATTTAGGTGATCAATCGGCAAATATGACGCTGAAAGAGTTGGTTGCTGAGCAGTTAGGTAACAGCCCTGTATTAGGGGACTATTTTGAATGGTACGGCTTGCAGTGGGTGGTAGCGGATGTGATCGATTGGCAAGTGACCAAAGTCGGTTTACGCTTACCTGCCGAAGAGGAAGAGTCGGCAGAATAAGTCCTATAGTTAACTCAATGGACTGGCAGTGAGCGCGGGTGATGACGCACACTGCCAGTCAACTACCATTCGATTTGTTTGAGCAAAATCACCGCTTGAGTTCGGTTGGTGACGTTGAGTTTGCGAAAAATTGCCGTCATATGTGCTTTAATGGTCGCTTCTGAGACATTTAATTCATAGGCGATTTGTTTATTCAGTAAGCCGTCAGAGAGCATCCCCAACACTTTATATTGTTGGGGCGTGAGCGTGGCGATTTTCTCGGCTAAGTCATTACCTTGATTGGGGATGTCGACCAATCCTGCGGGGAAATAAGGTTCGCCATTGAGTACCTGATTAAGGGCGCTGATCAAGCTGCGCATATCGCTGGATTTAGGAATAAAACCAAACGCACCATGATGTTTGACTTGAGAGACTATCGCTGATTCTTCACTGGCAGAAATAACCACGATGGGCAACTCAGGGTAAAGCGCGCGCAATTGAATCAAGCCCGACATGCCATTGGCTCCGGGCATTTTCAGGTCGAGCAGCAGTAGGTCAACATCCGCTTGCTGGCTTAATAAGCTCAATAAAGCGTCTAATGAATCTGCTTCAAGCAAATGAGCCCCGCTGATCGCCATATGCACGGATTGAAACAGCGCATTACGAAACAATGGGTGATCATCAGCGATAATAATGGTGTAGGTCGAATCCATGACGTTAATTACTTTTGAACATTTAGTTACAGAAATTATTGTCTTGTTTGTTGATAGTCACAATGGCGATGAACTAAAAGTCTGAACTGTATCGCCTTTTTATTGTGCTCAATGAAAAAAGCGTCAAATGGGTAAGCACTTGACGCTGAATAATAGGCTTCGTTTACGAGCTACTTTTTTAGCCTATTAGCTGGCCGGTTTCTCAAACACCGCCACAGACCAAGCCGGAACCGATAACTTACCGTTATTGACATTGGCTCCCGCACCAATCGATTTCGCGCCAGCATCTTGCTGAATGCTGTGCTGCTGATAGCCAGTAGCGTCAAAGTTGGCAAAGTTTGCTAAAGGTTCTGGTGAGGCGTTAATTACCACTACCAAACCTTGGCGCTTGTCATCAATCGCATCATCAAAACGCTCACCACTATTATCCATGCTCATGACAATCACACCTGCAATCTGCTCACTACCCGTGTTGTGGAATTGAACTCTATCGATAATGGTTTCCCCTTTACCCAGAGTGAACAGGCCGGATGAAGCACGTAATTGAACCAGCTCATGGAAATAACCTTGCATGGTTTCCATATCAGCTTTATCTGGCTGAGCGTTAGTGCCTGCTCCGGTTATCACGTCTTCAATTATCTTCCAGTTTTCGCCATCTTTATCTTCACGAGGTAAACCGATATTCCAGTTGTGACTTTCCATAGTAAAATCGACGCGGTTATACCAATCACCAGAGTCGTAAGAGTCACGCTGCATCGATTTAGAGCGTAAGATCTCGCTGCCCATATGAATAAACGGCACCCCTTGACCTAATATCGCCGTGGATAAGCTCACCGCTTGCATGCGCACGCGCTCATCGCTTGTAACACCATAGGCGATTTTGAACTGGTTATTATCCCATAAAGTTTGATTATCATGTTTGGAAACGTAGTTCTGGATTTCCCAAGCATCTTGCGCATAGCCTGTGGGCTGGCCGTTGTAATCGAGTTCAGATCCCTTAATTAACTGGTCTTTGCTATCGGTAAATTTAAAATCTTTTAAGTTACCGGCCATACCGACCCGTACAGTATCCGCCAAATGTAGTGCGGTGGCACGGTTATCGCTTGCCGCTAGATCATTGGGCAGAACATAGATGCCATTACCAAAGCCTTGGTTACTACGTAGGAAATCTTGACTATCAAAGGGACCGCCGCCACGCACGGCATCCCGTAGCCGATCCGAGAATGAACCGATCCCCGTACCGGCTAAGTTAAGCTGTGTCGCTTGTTTGAATTGGCGATCATTGGCCACTTCACCAAAGTTCCAACCTTCACCATAGAAGTAAACCTCAGGGTTGACCTCTCGTGCCACTTCTAACGTATGGACAATTTGCGTAAGTGGATGATGGCCCATTAAATCCCAACGGAAAGCATCAATTTTGTATGCTTTGGTCCAGGTATAAATCGAATCATCAATTAATTTCGCAAACATCCGATTTTCTGGCGCGGTATTCGAGCAGCAGGTCGAGGTTTCTACTTGACCAGAAAACTCGTTCAAACGTTGGTAATACCAAGGGACAATTTTATCGAGTACCGATTTATCTGAGACGCCAGCTTCATTGGTGTGGTTATAGGCAACATCCATAACCATGTTCATACCAATGTCTCGTTTCACCGCCATCACCATCTGACGGAACTCTTTAATGCGCGTTGTGCCATCAGGGTTGGTTGAGTAAGAGCCTTCGGGAACGGTAAAGTGGAAAGGATCATACCCCCAGTTAAAGCTATCGACATCGCGCACAAAGCCATTGAGGCGTTGCACCACAGGGTTTTGTTTATTGTCATTGGCTTTTAGCTGATGGAATACTGCCGAAATGGTTATCTCAGTCGCACAGTAAGTACCAAAATCGGGATCGTTTTTCACCGCGGGCTGTAATTGACACAGTTTGCTAAATGGCTGATCAATATCGGCCACTTTAGTTGGGTCTTCATTAATGGTAGCAATATCAAACACAGGTAATAGGTGCAGGTGAGTAACGCCTGAGTCTACTAACGCCTTTAAATGCTTAACCGGTACGGTGTCTGGCTGAGCAAAAGCCGTATATTTACCACGGTGGGCTTTCGGTGTGCTGTCATCTAAAGCCGAGAAATCGCGCACATGGGCTTCATAAAGTACAAACTGAGCAGGGTTAGCTTGCGGATGAGGCGCTTTTAAGTCATCCCAACCGGCAGGTTTAAGGTCAGGATGATAGAGATCCACCACTTGGCTATATTGTGAGTTCATCGCCAAGCTAAGTGAATACGGGTCCGTGACTTCATAGCTTTCCATTTTATCCGTGGCTGGATGATAAACCGTTACTTGATAGCGATAAAAATCGCCATGTTTTAGCTCAGTCTCTTCTACTGACCAACTGCCTGATTTAGCATCAAATTTCATTGCTATAGGAGCTTGGGCTTTTTTATCAGCACCATAAGGGATCAGCTTGACGGATTGAGCCGTTGGCGCCCAGAGACGGAAAGTGGTTGTATTACCATTTGTTAGCGCGCCGTATGGCAACTTGACAGCTTCATCGGCATAGAGAGCATCTAAGGCACTGGCGGGTTGCACTTCTGTGACTTGAATTACTCCTTGATTATCACTGGCGACTAACCAGAGCTGACCTTTGACTAATTGTTTCAATTGCTCTTCGCTATAGTCAAAACTAAAACCAACAAAGTCATCTTTGAGATGTGGTTTATCTGATGTCCAATCATCGGCGGCTCTAAGCTTAGAGGTGAACTTGCTATCAAAACCAGTTACCGATTTATTGGCGGAATCAAAACTAAGCTCACCTTGCGCTGAGTGATAGAGTGTTACTGAGGTTGCCTCTTTATTGCCGACTAACAAAGTCTTAGCGTCAGCAAATATAGCACTGGCACCGATGACATCCACTTGGCCTTGTGGCAAGCGTACTAATGGTTGATAAAAGACTTTATTGGTGCCTTTAAATAGCATCCCAATCGCTCCAATCACCCCTTGTTGAGCAAACTCAAACTTTAAGTTATCGGTTTGATAATCGCCATTGCCGTTAGTATTGGCGATAAGGTTTATACAATCACCATTGTTGTTTATGGGTAAGTCCCAATAAGCGCCATAGGTTGGACTGAATCCAGAAGGGCGGAGTCCCGGCCAGCTTGTGTCTCCGGCATCGTAACTGCTGCATTCGCCGGCGTTCCAAACATGTAGTGTAAAATCGCTTTCGTCACCATCTTGGCTATTAAGGTAAATACGTAATGTATCTTGTTTTAAGTGACTTCTAGCAATTAACTCAGGGTAAACGGCAGCTACTCCTTGTTGAGTATAGACGCTGGCATTTTCCCCTAGTTGGGTTAAGTCAATTTTCGTATCAAGTTCACCCAGTGGTTTATCGTTACCAAAGTGAGGGATCATATTGATGCATTGCGAAGCATCTTGCCTGTAGGGTAGGTGCCAGTAAGCTCCGAAGGTGGCATCAATCCCATTAGGAACGAGACTATTGTTCCACTCGGTATTGCTTCCTGCATAGGCTCGACAATGGTTATCGTTCCATACGTGGAGAGTGAGCCCCTGATAAAGATCGTTATCGCTAGTTTGACTGCGTAATGTGGGGTCAGCTTTATAAAAAACGGTGACCGTTTGTGCTTCTGCGGCGATATTGTCATCCGATGACGAGTTACAACCGACCAGTAAGCCGCCTGCCAAAATGGGCAGTATAGCTTTACTTAATGTCGAAAAGTTAGGTTTGTTCACGTTCTAAGTCCCTAGTTTTCTATCTAATCTATAAAAAATTAATTAAAAATTTCATAGAATTAGTGAGGTTATGAGTTCACTGGATATGCT
>NZ_WXWI01000029.1:0-303210 GCF_009904895.1 Vibrio sp. V31_P5A7T61 | reverse complement strand
ACTAATATGTACAAAAGCTAAAGATTTATTATAGCAATTCAACGCGCACAGTTTCCCCTGTCTCGCTACTTTGCAGCGCCATCTCTATCAACTGGATGTTTTGTAGCGCTTGCTCTGCGGGAACTGGATTATCGGTGCCAAGTCGAATCGCATCGGCCACGGCTTTAAAATAGTGTTGATAACCACCGACTTCTGTCTCGATTAATTCTGAGCCTTGCTCACTGTAGAGTTGCCCATAGAGATATAAGTCTTCTTTTGCCCATTCGGGGCTGTCAGGTGCTCGTCCTTGCTTTAAATAGTCTTCTTGTGGGTCAAGGCCCTGTTTAACAAACTTGGCTTTAGTGCCCAACACATTAAAGCGTAAATTAGGCTCTGGGCTATAGAGGTTAGCGTGCAGATGCACCAGGTGATCGGGATAGTGTAAGATGAGGTTGAAGTAATCAATGGTCTGCGCGCCGGGGCGCATCATACGGCATTGGGCGTTAATCGCTTGTGGTAAACCAAACAGCACCAGCACTTGATCGAGTAGGTGAGGAGCAAGATCAAACAAGATCCCACCACCTTGTTGTGACTGCTCGCGCCAGCGTTGACGCACTTGCGGACGATAGCGATCAAAATGCGACTCAAACAGGCGAACTTCACCTAATCGTCCCTCTTTAATCAATTTTTGCACGGTGAGGAAATCCCCATCCCAACGTCGATTATGAAAGACACTCAGTAACAGACCTTGCTGATGGGCAAGAGCGATCAAAGCCCGCCCCTCTTCGACACTGGTGACAAAGGGTTTTTCGACAATCACATGCTTACCGTTTTCTAGCGCTCGCTTTGCTAAAGGAAAATGGACATCATTAGGCGCGGTGATGATTACTAACTCAGCATCGCTGTTATCTAACAAACTCTCTGCATCCTGATACCACTGAGCTTGTGGCCAATCAGCTTCGACCGCATCTTGCTGACTGGAACTGATCGCGCACAATGTCAGTTCAGGTAAACTTTGAATAAAAGGTAAATGGAAAGTTTTTGCCGAGTAGCCATAGCCAATAACGGCGGTTTTGATTGGGTGATAAGTCATGATTGAATCTTCTCTTTTAGTATGTCGAGACTATCTTCATCATGCCCAATGCTGCTCTTGGGGTAAAGGTTTGTTTATCATAGCAAGCATTTGATAGTCAGCAGCCCACAAAAGAAAAAACCACCATCAAACAGACAGTGGTTAGCACATAGAACTCAATTAAGCGGCGGCGATGTAATGTCGTTTGGTATGCTTTTTTTGTTGCAGCTCGGCTATCAACGCATCGATATCCACCTCGATATTAAAACGCTGCTTGAGATTGGCGAGGAAGATAGGATCTTCACACATCGCTTTTTGTGGCTCATCGCTGATTTTGGCGACGGGTCGCCCGCAACATTCCGTTAACTTAATCACGATAGACAGTGGCTTATAGACTTTGCCTTGCGCATTTTTCCAATCCGCGAGATCGTTAGTCAAGAAAGTACCGATCCCGAATGAAACGCGCACTCTGCCAGCGAAGTATTCACACAAATCGAGTGCTCGCGCAAAGTTGAGCCCATCGGAGAAAATAAATAGCTTGTTACGAGGATCGATACCAAGCTTCTCATAGTGAGCAATCATCTTATCACCCCAGGTAAATGGGCAACCTGAGTCATGCCGCACGCCATCATACGCTTTCGCTAAATGGACATTAAAATCGTTGAGAAAAGCATCAATATTTAAGGTGTCGGTTGGCGCAATAGCAAGCTGACCATCAAAAGCGCGCAGCCACTGTTCAAGGGCAACGCGTTGTGAGTCTCCGACATTAACCAACGCTTGATGGCCCATAAACCACTCATGAGCAATCGTACCAATCGGCTTGAGATTAAACTCACGAGCAAAATGATAATTACTGGTGCCTAATAACTGCTCAGGAATTTCTTGTTGTAAGTAAGCAATCACATCTCGCTGAACTTGGCTGGAAAAACGTCGCCGCGTACCCATTTCGGTCAATGAGAAGTTGCTGATCCCACGCTGAGCAATTTCTGCTTTTAAAGCTTGCACTTTATCAGCCAATACTTGCATCGGTAACTCGGCGGGCACTTGCGCCCAGTGACGACGACTACGAACTTCAGAGATCAAAGCCATCACTAATGTTTCATACAAAATGGTGTCTCGCCACGTACCTTGAATCGCGATGCGTAGCTGGCGCTTGCCCTCTTGCTTAATGATCCCCATTTCCACTTGACGCTCTGGTTGAAAATGGAAATAGCGTAATGACTGTAAAAAAGTGTGATTAAGGTGTGGGGCATGTTGCTCTAAATAAACAATGTCAGCATCCGAAAAACGCAGTGAAGCCAAATGATTGATTTCTTGGCGAACTTCTTCTAATAAGCCACTGATGTCTTCATCGCTGCGTACAATCAATTCATAGCGCACCTCAACATCCGGATACAACGAATGAACAGCCTGCATCATATTGATTTTATAGGCATCAAGATCCAGCAAACTGCGGATAAAAAGAGGAGAAAACAGGCGATCGCTCATGATGATGCCATCCTTTCGTTCGGTTTTATTCAGTCATTACGTTAGTAACAACGTGTTGCTAACTTTTGGCGAACAATAAATTACCCTTGCAAGTTTGTCAACTTTTGTGACAAACCTAGTCACCCACCAATTAACCTCGTTATAAATAGGGACAACGCAGATTAACCCGCTAGTTATAGCAACAATCACAGCACGTTTGTTATCCAAATTATGTTTGTCACAAAGTGTTATTTACATTTGACCATCATCATCCACTTACCTAGAATAGACCCGTTGTTGATAAGAGAGCCCATTATGATTGTCACTATCGATATGATTTGCCTGCGTCTTGCGCCAAAATCTATCCAAGTTTTATTGGTGAAACGGTCTAATCCGAACCGGCCGGATTGTGGTAAATGGGCATTGCCCGGTGGGATAGTCTATGACGAAGATATGACCGCTCATGGTGGTGAACCGGTCGATGAGGATTTTGATGCGGCGAGACGACGTATTTGTCGGCAAAAAGTCCATACCTATCCCAACTTTATCAGCGATCCGCTGGTTGATGGCAACCCCAAACGCGATCCGAATGGCTGGAGTGTCAGCATTTCTCATTACGCTTTATTAAACGCTTCTAATGTTAAACAAATCGAAGATTTTGGCATCGACCCCGAACGAGCCAATTGGTTTGATCTTCCTCCCCTACTTAACGGGGAAATGGCACTGGCTTTTGATCATGTCGCACAAATTCAGCATGCATGGCAAAAATTACGCGCTGCGGTTGAATACACGTCGGTAGTATTATTTTCATTAGAAAAAGAGTTTTTAGTGGCTGACATTATTGACGCCTACGCCAAGTTTGGCGTCGAAGTCAATCGTATGACCATTAAACGCCGCTTGATCAATACCGGAGTGATCGTCAGTACCAATAAAATGGCTGCCTCTTGTAAAGGCAAAGGTGGCAAGCCAGCCACCGTTTATCGTCTGGCTAGTCACGAAGTGACCTATTTTCAAACCTGTTTACGAGGTTAACTGATCGAAAATCATGTACAGTAACGGTGATGAGGTTAACTGATAATAGATAGGTAGGTAGGAAGCAATGCAGATTATTCTTGTTCATGGACTTTATATGCATGGCTTGGTAATGCATCCTCTGAGCCATCGTCTGCATAAATTGGGTTATCGTACTCAAACCATTAGCTACAACTCACTAGCCATTGATGATGAGACTATTTTCCGCCGTCTTGACCGGGCGATCGCTCATGGTTCCCATAATGCTTTAGTCGGACACAGTTTGGGCGGATTGGTGATTAAACGTTATCTAGAATCACGCACGCCTTCTGGTGATACCGTTTCCCATGTCGTTGCTATTGGCTCTCCTTTGCAAGGTGCTTCGATCGTCAATAAAATTGAGCAATTAGGTTTAGGGGCAGCATTAGGTAATTCTGCCGAATTTGGCTTAAAACAACACCATGACGAATGGCGCTATCCGCAAAAGCTTGGCAGTATTGCCGGCACAATACCTTTAGGTCTGCGCAGCCTTTTACTGCGTGATCAACTGGACTCCGATGGCACAGTGACAGTAGAAGAAACCAAAATAGCTGGCATGACAGATCACATCGCAATATCGACCACTCATACGAGCATGCTGTTTAATCATTCCGTTGCCGAGCAAATCGACCACTTCCTTCGCTATAACCGCTTCCGACGCTAAGGTCGTTGGAGACTTCTGGCGACCTTTTGCTTCACATCAAACCGATGACGGTAGAAAACATACCCACGATTCATTCAGAAGAAGATGTTGCCATCATCAGTGCTTTGCCATGCAATAAACAATCCGCAACTTTACGTCTGGCCGCTTTGACTAAATTGGCGAGTGTCTGCCGCGATACGCCCATGACCAACGCCGCCTCTTGCTGTTGTAAACCTTGGTAATCGACTAATCGGATCGCTTCAAACTCATCGGCTGCTAATGTGACGCGTTCTAATTGCGCCATCGGAATGCCGTTAGGTTTAAAACACGTTTGTGCAGGAACACCACAAATGTGTCTAGGAATTTTAGGACGAGCCATCACTTTTCTCTTTTCTGGGCATTCATAGCGCCGTTAATCGGTATTGTGTCATTTTAGCAAGAAAAGGCAACGTAACGCTTTATAATCAAGCTGATGCTGCTATCGATTGATAAATTTAACAAAATGATACAAAAGAAAAACAAATTAAACATTTATAACCTATCTCACATTCAACTTAGCTAATAATCAGTACACTCTGCCGGTTTTTGACTATTGGAGTACCTATAATGAATCGACTGTGGATCGGTTTTGGCTTGTTATTGATCCCGCAACTCGCGTCTGCAAGTAATGCCACCCATGACGCACCACTTGTACTTACTCATTCGACGATTGGCTATGCCTCTTTAATTTTATTTTGCTTCGCCTATGCGCTGGTGATGCTAGAAGAGTATTTGCAACTGCGTAAATCGAAACCAGTTTTGCTTGCAGCCGGACTGATTTGGGCGATGATTGGCTATGCCTATCAACAGCATGGTAATGTTGATATTGCACGAGCCGCGCTCGAACATAACTTGCTGGAATATGCAGAACTATTGCTGTTTTTGCTGGTTGCCATGACATACATCAGTGCGATGGAAGAGCGGCGCTTATTTGATGCGCTGCAAGCTTGGATGGTCGGTAAAGGCTTTAATTTTAAAACCTTATTCTGGCTGACCGGTATTTTGGCTTTCTTTATCTCACCGATTGCCGATAACTTAACCACCGCACTACTGATGTGCGCGGTAGTGATGAAAGTCGGTGGCAGCAACACTAAGTTTGTCAATCTGGCGTGTATCAATATCGTCTTAGCGTCTAACGCAGGGGGGGCATTCAGTCCATTTGGGGATATTACCACTCTCATGGTATGGCAAGCTGGTCATGTCACGTTTATGCAGTTTATGGATCTGTTTGTACCTTCGGTGGTCAATTATCTGATCCCTGCTTTCATTATGTCGTGGTTTTTACCCAAAGAGCAGCCAGATGCGGTTTATGAACAGGTAGAAATGAAACGCGGCGCACGACGAATTGTCGCACTGTTTATTTTTACCGTCGCAACCGCCGTCTCTTTTCATGCCCTATTCCACTTCCCACCCGTGATTGGCATGATGATGGGGCTTGGGTATTTACAATTCTTTGGTTATTTCCTCAGAAAAACATTAGCCAGCTCATTAGCTAAAAAAGCCGCAATGGCGATGGCGAAAAATGATGAGGCCGCGTTAAAACGTCTCGGTTCTGTGGTTCCTTTCGATGTTTTTCGACGTATTTCTCATGCCGAATGGGACACGCTCCTGTTTTTCTACGGCGTGGTGATGTGTGTCGGCGGGCTAAGCCTGCTCGGTTATTTAGGTCTGATGTCGGAGCTGATGTATACCCAGTGGGATCCAGTATGGGCAAATATTGCGCTGGGTATCTTGTCGGCGATTGTCGATAACATCCCTGTTATGTTTGCGGTATTGAGTATGGAACCGGAGATGTCGCTCGGCAACTGGTTATTAATTACCTTGTCTGCGGGCGTTGGTGGTAGCTTACTTTCTATTGGTTCAGCGGCTGGGGTGGCTTTAATGGGGGCAGCACACGGTAAATACACCTTTGTCGGCCACTTAAAATGGGCTCCGGTGATCATGCTGGGTTACGTAGCGAGTATTGCTGTGCACCTACTGCTCAACCAAGGACTATTTACCTAATCTTGTCTCAATATTGCTATGGTGTTGAAGACTGTCATCGACACCGCTAGCAACGCTCAATAAACCAAGGCAGAGGGATGATGATCATCAAATCCTCTGCCTTGCTTTTATTGATCAACGACCAGCATTTACGGTAATACCGCTAAACCATACACTGCCGTTAGTTGTTTTGTGGATCAGCATCTAAACGTACCCAGACATGGCTCATCTGGTACAACGCACACGCACTGCAGGTTAAAACTTCCCCGCCACCGTGAATACGCATCACTAAATCATCCCGCTTCTCTTTCGAACTTTGCCGAAACTGTATCGCCAATTGATTATCTTTAACAATAAAACTGCGTTGCCACAAACGAGTACCGTTCGACTCAAACGCCACTTCACCGTCTTTGAAGAGCAACATATCTTGATTATGCTGATTATCGTACTTACCTTCAAAAGAGAACGTCGGTCTATCAGCCAGACGCTCTAATTCTTCTTGGCTACAAGCGACTAACAGAGTAAGCAACAGCAGGGTAATTGCTGTTTTAAGCCACTGACGATGCATGCTCCTCTCCTCCCGCTATGTGCTGCTTACTATCCTGCGAATGACGACCGCTGATTGATTCCGTTGAGCCAAGCATCACAACCTCTAGCGCTCAAATAAATACACATATTTTGGTAATGAACAATATGCATAAGTATAGAACAAGATTCGATTTACTGACTTAACCTTAGCGTGATCGTCGATTAATTAACCAACTCCTCGCGTGATCAACCAAACCCATTTGCTGATACCTACCTTTTCGCCAGTCACTAACGGTGAGAGTATCAAATGGTATCTGGTTATCGTACCTAGAGATGCGCAAAATGAATAGTCAGTAAAATCTGATTTATCACCCTACAAAAGCATTAATCGTCATCGAGAGAGCATTACCGAACTTATCCCTTTCCGACTTAACGCTACCGCTTTAACTCGAAAGGGGATAATCAACATTAGCGCAATAGAGTGATGTACCCTTGCAAAACGATCAGATTCACAATATCAATGAAAAAGGCCCCGACAATCGGCACGACCATAAAAGCTTGGGGAGAAGGTCCATAACGGTTGACTATCGACCCCATGTTCATCACTGCCGTTGGTGTCGCCCCTAAGCCAAAACCACAATGGCCACTTGCCATCACCGCGCCATCATAAGTTTTGCCCATTATTCGAAAAGTCACCGTATACGCGAACAGCGCTAATATCACCGATTGAACGCTAAGAATAATTAAAAAGGGCAGCGCAAGATCAAACACATTCCATAACTTAAGGCTCATCAGCGCCATTGCGAGAAATAATGACAGCGATACAGTGCCTAGAATATCGACCGTTTCGGTATCGATCTTACCCATTTTGCTCACCTCCAACAGATTGGTGATAGCAACACCGATAAAGAGCGCATAAACAAAATCCGGAACCATTAACCAAGCGATCTGAAAATGTGCCACCCATTGGCTAACATAATGTGCCCCTGTGACACACAGTAAAATCGTAGCTAAACTTTCGACTACTTTTTTAGCAGTCACACGGTCTTCTTCATGCTCGTTGTACGTGACAAGCTCAGGAAAACGTTGATGAGTTTGATTGCCAATACCGTAGTCAGATTGTAGATGATGTTTATCAATCAATCTTTTCGCCATTGGACTGCCAATGATCCCACCAATGATTAAGCCAAAAGTCGCAGAAGCCATGGCAATTTCGAGCACATTATCTAAGCCATAGACATTTTGAAAAGTCTGTGCCCAAGCCGCTCCGGTCCCATGACCGCCTGACAAGGTAATCGAACCCGCAATCAGCCCCATTAACGGATCTAACCCAAGCAAAGTCGCTAATGAAATGCCTACGGCGTTTTGAACAACGATAAAAACAGAAGCGACAGCCAAAAATAAAAAGACTTTGAGACCGCCTTTAACCAATTGAGTGTAATTAGCGGCAAGGCCAACGGTAGCAAAAAACATCAACATAAAGGTGTTTTGTAACGGCAAATCAAAACGTATATCTACCGCATTAAAATGTAATATGGTCAATACGCTGGCAACCACCAAACCACCGACGATCGGCTCTGGTATGGTGAATTTCTTCAAGATCGGGATGTGAAAATTAATAGAACGCCCTAAAAAAAGCACACTGATTGCCACTAGAAAAGACTCTAGTGGACCAATAGCAATAACCTGATTCATGTTACCTCTCAACTGCATGTATGATTTCGGTGATTCCCTAATTGAAATGGGTACTTTGGCAGGGTGCCTAGCAATAGCCTGTATTTCTAGAACCAATTGCCGTTAAATTCCCAAAAAATAAGAATAAAAAGCAAATTAATCGCCATTAATTCTCGTAATTTGAGAAACAGACAAGCATCAGCCCTCACACAGAATCATGATTGAAAAAGGTTGCTTATAGCCAAACAACTTGGATCTGCAGGTAGAAAGAAGATATGAACAATGGCGGAAAAAGAGAAAGGAAAAAAGAAAGCCCAAGCGGCGTTTAGCGACTTGGGCTTCCTTTCTATTGAAGGCTATTAAAACGCTAACCTCAGTCATCGTCTCGAAACGAGACTTAACCAAAGATGCTGATATACCCTTGCAAAACGATCAGGTTAACAATATCAATAAAAAACGCACCGACAATCGGCACGACCATAAAGGCTTGTGGTGAAGGGCCATAACGATTGACAATCGAGCCCATGTTCATCACTGCCGTTGGTGTCGCTCCTAAGCCAAAACCACAATGCCCACCAGCAATCACCGCAGCATCATAATTGCTACCCATGAATTTAAAAGTCACGTAGTAGGTAAAGAAAGCGAGGACGATGGATTGTACAGTGAGGATAATTAAAAATGGAATGGCTAAATCGAGCACATTCCACAGCTTTAAACTCATCAACGCCATCGCCAAAAATAAGGACAGCGAGACGGTTCCCAGCATGTCGATGGTTTCAGTATCGAGCTTACGAACTTTCGTCACTTCGAGTACGTTAGTGATGATCACACCGATAAACAAGGCATAAACGAAATCAGGGATCATCAGCCATTGGATTTCTAAAGTACTTGCCCATTGTGAAACGTATCGCGCTCCAACCACGCAAACAATCAAAAAGAACAGTTGTTCAACCACCTTTTTTCCGGTGACTTTATCTTCTTCATTTTCGTTGTAGGTGATGATTTCAGGGTGCCGTTCATGGGTTTTAGAGCTTCGACCATACACAGATTCCATATTGTGTTTGTTTACCAAACGCTGGGCCACCGGGCTACCAATTAAGCCGCCAATGATCAAACCGAAGGTAGCCGATGCCATGGCTATCTCAAGCACATTATCAAGGCCATACATCTCTTGGAAAGTTTGCGACCAAGCGGCACCAGTACCGTGTCCGCCAGAAAGCGTAATCGACCCTGCCACTAAGCCCATTAATGGATCCAAGCCTAACGCAGTCGCCATCGAGACACCGATGCCATTTTGAATAATGATATAAAACGACGCGATGGCCAAAAACAGAAACACCTTGGCCCCGCCTTTGATAAGTTGTGTGTAGTTCGCCGCCAAGCCAACAGTGGCAAAGAACATCAGCATAAAGGTATTTTGCAGCGGTAAATCAAACTCTAAATCCATACCATAAAAATGCAGCATGCTGATCAGGCATGAAACAATTAAACCGCCGACAATCGGCTCTGGTATATTGAATTTATTTAAAATCGGCAGCCTGGCATTAACAAAGTGGCCTAAAAACAGCACGCTGATCGCCACTAAAAAGGACTCCAGTGCCCCAACTGAAATTAAATGATTCATACAACCTCATCATAATATGCTCTTCATCCTCCATGATGATTGAGGGTTAATGGGATAGTCTATTCGATAGCTCACGTCCACAAAGATACGTATCTCAACCGTTGTTGTGCGCCTTAGGCTGATTTAATGGGTGGAATAAGCGATGGTTAACTCACGCTGTTTACCCTTTAAAATGTAAAAAGGAGCACACCACAAGTGGGTGGTTGCGCTCCTTTTTGCTGTTGAGCGTGCGCGAAAGCGGGTCTTTCTGGGCCACAATAGGCTCCTTTACATCAACAGAAATGACCGATGCTATCGGATAGCGTTGTGGCTATAGCCTCTATCGCCAAATCATTTGGGATAGAACAAGAGAAGATGTCCCTAGGGCGAATTTACCTTTAGCGATGTTTATTTTTTCAGCTAAAAATCAACACGCCCTAGCCTGCAATTTACTTGTTCCTATCGTAGTGGAATACTCTGACTCATGGATAGGTTGTGAGTCGAAACCAAGGAAAAACTCAAGTTCGCAACAGGCTGCATGGCCATAACCGGGCCGGACTATAGCACAGGAACCACGATTTTAGGTAACCCTATCCCATTGGCGGAAGGCACATTATTACAAATATGTGACAAAAATATGAATTAGGATAATCACAAAGGTAAATGATTCTCACCAATCATCACTGACCGATGGGGCCACCACCTGTACAGGGAAACCATTTTGCGCAGCAATGGCCGCTCGAGCACGTGCGTCAGAATGATGAGAGGCGCTCAGCCACCAAGTTAACTCAACCGGCAAATCAAGGGATTTTTTACTCCCATCACTACGGGTTAGAGGCTCATGAGCTTCAAGGTATACACTGCGATCAGGCTCCAGCGTGACTTTGATCGGCTCATCGATGATCCGCACTTTTACCCCGCGATCCACTTGGTGAAAAAGCCACTCAATGTCTTTAGGATCCATGCGAATACAGCCCGCACTCACGCGCATGCCAATCCCAAAGTCTTTGTTAGTGCCATGAATCAGATACTCTCCTGAACCATAGGCTAAGCGCATTGCATAGTTACCCATCGGATTATCTGGACCGGCAGGAACCACCGCGGGTAACTCAATACCACGCTGCAAATACTCATTACGCACTGACTGCGGCGGAGTCCAAGTTGGGTTACGGCGCATTTGGCTGATTTGTGTGGTCATTTCTGGCGTATCACGGCCAATTCGACCAATTCCAACCGGGAAAATATGCACCTGCTGAGTATTAGGTGGAAAATAATACAAACGCAACTCGGCAAGATTGACCACAATGCCTTGATACTCAACCTCAGGTAAAATGACCTGTGAAGGAATCGTCAACACCAAACCCGCTTGGGGGAGAAACGGGTCGACGCCTTTATTGGCCGCCATTAAAGCCAGAAAACCGACATCATATTGGCCTGCTATCTGCGCCAACGTTTGTCCTTCTTGCACTTCATGATAATGCATCCGCCCGACTAGGCGACTGCCCTCTTTAGGCAAGTCATAGACTGCCGCTTGCAAAGAGGCGAGCCCACTTAACCAGAGTAAACCGATGAGAAACCCGTTACGCAACATCAATAGGATTATCCTTTGCTTCTTTGTAGAGACGTAAGGTTACTTCTCTTGCTACTTTATGATCAACCATCGGTGAAGGATATAACAGAGACTTAACACCAGGCCATTTCCAAGGCGTATGAATATAGGCAGTAGGCACACTGGCCAGTTCAGGCACCCATTGACGAATAAATTGCCCGCTGGGATCAAACCGCTCACCTTGAGTAATCGGGTTAAAAATTCGAAAATAGGGCTGACCATCACAACCGGTGGAAGCGCACCATTGCCAACCGCCATTATTCGCAGCGTAATCACCATCGATTAATTGCTGCATAAAGTAGCGCTCTCCCCAATGCCAATCGATATGCAGATCTTTGGTCAGAAAACTCGCTACGACCATTCTTAATCGGTTATGCATCCAACCGGTTTGATTTAATTGCCGCATCGCCGCATCGACAATCGGATAGCCAGTTTTACCCTCACACCAACGAGCAAAAGCTTGCTTATCATCCGACCATTGCAGTCGATCACCCCATGAATGAAAAGCTTTGCCTTTCGATAATTTACTTTCAAACACCAATAGATGCTGATAAAACTCGCGCCAAATCAATTCACTCAACCAGATTTCCGCGCCAGAAGATAACAGGGCGGATTGCGATTGCGCATACATTCGCGCCATACATTGCCGCACCGAGAGCATGCCAATCGCCAGATAAGGAGAAAGCCGACTCGTGCCTTCCTGAGCCGGGAAATCACGTTGCTGATGATAATCATCGATCGATTGCTGGCAAAACTGACGTAATTGGTGGCGAACGGTTTCAAAATCTACGGGCCATTGATCACTCGATACTCGTGGATAAGCAAAGTCTTGCCTCTCATTCCACAACGCGTTGTGTTCAGAAGCCAGTAACGGGTTCACCGCAGCAGTTGGAGTTGAAACGATGACTGGCGGTGTAAACCGACTCAACCATGCCCGTTTGAAAGGTGTAAAGACTTTAAAATACTCGCCTTGTTTATTTAATACCTGCCCAGGCGTAAGTAGACACTTATCATCACAAGCTAACCAATCAATCCCGAGCGTACTTAATGCCTGTTCAGTTTGGCTATCCCGCTGCTGTTCATTCCATTCATAGTCGCGATTGACCAACACTTGATTGACCGACAAGCTTTGTGCAAATTCACTGACCACTTGACTTGCTTGTTGATAGTCATCAACCTGTTTGTAAAATAAAGGAATATTTAATGCCGCTAATTCTTGCTGCAAAGTAAACAAACGGCGATAAATGAAATCTGCTTGGATCGGAGCCAAGTCATGACGTTGCCACTGATGAGGTGTGGCCACGAAAAGGGCCGAAACCGATTCACCGCTGGCAATCGCCTGCTGTAATGCTGTGTTATCTATCGCGCGCAAATCTCGGCGCAACCAGACCAGTTTCATGACTCATTCTCCTGATGGGTTAAGACATCCAAAACACTGGATAAGACCAAGTGATCCTGCAGTTGGGTTTTCAACTGAGCCAACGCAGAGCGCTGCGCTTCTGCTAAACTTCGATGTGAAAACACACTCACTCCTTGCCAGTCGTGCAAACTTTCGTGCTGGAGCAAGCCACTCATATCGTCAACGCCTTCAATAAACGTCACTTGATAGCCTTTTTCAGCCCACATTACCGCCCAAAGCCAAGCAAGAATGCTACCGTGTCCATCAAAGCTGATACACAAACAAGGACCACGATGCGCCGCTTTATTTTCCGATTCGAGAATACTCGATAATTTACTGAGCATCAGGCTGCTAAACAGCCCCTTTTGCAGCGAGCGTAATGGTCCTTTGACCTTTTCCAGAGCTTCAATCACCGGCAACACAAACTGCGCTTCAATAATATCCAAAGGGTATTCTTTCATTACCGTGGCAATCACATTCGCGGCTTTGGCTCGTTTCAATTTAGCCAACGCGTCCAGTAACGCCGAACACGCTTCAAGCTCTCCACCCGGGTCCAGCACCTCACTTTCCGGTAGCTGATTGTTGTGTAACAACTGACTTACTTTGCCAATCGAGACGCCTTTTAATAACCAGCTCTGAATGGTTTGGATCGTCTGAATATCCTGTTCGGTATACAGCCGATGCCCTTTCTCGGTACGTAAAGGTTGCAACAAGCTGTAGCGACGCTGCCAAGCACGTAACGTTACAGGCTTAACGCCGGTTAACTCCGCAACTTCACGAATCGCATAGTGCTTCGCCTCATAATCCATAACGTAATCTCAATGCTTGTGGGTGGGGATCTAAATAACGCTGCTGACTAAGATACTCATCAGGATACATGGATAAATAGTGCTTAATTAACGTTAAAGGCGCGAGCAGAGGCAATAAACCTTGACGATATTCATCAATCACTCGCGCTAACTCGGCTTTCTGTTGTGCGGTCAAAGAGCGTTTAAAATAACCTTGGATGTGCATTAGCACGTTAGTATTATTTTTGCGGCTAATACGGTGAGTAAGTGCTTGCATTAAGCCTAAGCGATATTGCTCAATAAAGGTGTCGGTCGGATATTTGGTCACTTCCGCGACTAAACGCCCTAAAGCTTTGTAGGACATCGGATGATGAGCCATTAAAGAGAGTTTATAACGCGAATGGAATTCTACGACTTTGCCTGCCGTTGGCTGTGAGCCAAGCGATTGGTAAAAATCATTTAAACAAAAAACGCGAGTAATAAAATTTTCTCGCAGCACAGGGTCATTTAATCGGCCATCCTCTTCAACCGGTAACCAAGGCATCCGTTGCATTAATTGTTGCGTGTACAACCCGACGCCATTTTTTTCAGCGCCGCCTCGTTCACCGTAGACTTTGACTCTTTCCATGCCACAGGTCGGCGATTTAGCACACACGATATAGCCGGATAAATGTTCAGATTGCAGCTGCTCTATTTTCTGCTCGGAATAATTGAGTAAGGCCGCCGTATGATCGCGGCTGGCATCTTTTGTTTCCACCAAGGCGATGCGTTCATTATTCGACATTAAACGTATGGTTGGTCGTGGCACTGGTAGCCCCATACCGACTTCGGGACAAACGGAAACAAATTCGAAGAAGTTGGCCAACTCTTTGGTAACAAAGTTGCTTACTTTATGCCCAGAGTCAAAGCGAACCGGTTCACCGAGTACACAAGCGCTAATACCAACGCGAATAGGGGTCGATTCCATCTTTTTTCTCCTAATGACGATAATGTTGGGTAACATCACTCACGGTTGTACAATTATTTTATTTGTATAAGGTATAGCACAGCTCCGCAAAGTTATACAAATTATTTTTTTGTACATGAAAATGAGCATCTTTTGCCTCCCTATTCGATCAAGCTGCTAAAAAGCCTAAAATTACAGCGAGAAAACCAGTGTTTTGTGATTCAAACGATTAACAAATCGATTGCGCCATCAAATTAAACAGATTCAGTTATCAATAAGGGATTCAAAAGATTATCAAGGTGTTTTTGTGACTTAGTTCTCACGGAGTACTGGTACGACAAGATAGTATTGCTGAAACTGAACATTCATCAGTCAACAATAATCGTAATTAACTATTGTGACTGATTAACTCTTGGAGAAAAATGATGGCGACCCCACATATCAACGCACAAGCAGGCGCATTTGCAGAAACCATTTTGATGCCTGGCGATCCGCTTCGCGCAAAGTTCATCGCCGAAACCTATTTAGACGATGTGGCCCAAGTTTGTGATGTCCGTAACATGTTCGGTTACACCGGTTTTTACAAAGGTGTCAAACTGTCCGTCATGGGTCACGGCATGGGAATTCCATCCGCGAGCATTTATGTACACGAACTGCTGGCTGAATACGGCGTAAAAAATATTATTCGTATCGGTAGCTGTGGCGCTGTTCGTGATGATGTTAACTTAATGGATGTGGTGATCGCGATGGGCGCATCAACCGATTCTAAAGTAAACCGCATCCGTTTCGGCGGGCATGATTTTGCTGCAGTGGCCGATTATGACTTGCTAGAAACCGCAGTTAACCAAGCGCGCGCTCATCAAATTCCAGTTAAAGTCGGTAATATTTTCTCTGCCGACCTCTTTTATACTCCAGAGCCAGAAATTTTTGAAAAGATGAAAAAGCTAGGCATCTTAGGTGTCGATATGGAAGTCGCTGGTATTTATGGTGTTGCGGCAGAGCACGGCGCTCGCGCACTCGCTATTCTCACCGTCTCTGATCATATTTTGCGTGGTGAAAAACTCAGCTCTGAAGAACGTCAAAAATCGTTCCATGAGATGATGACTATTGCGCTCGATACGGCAATCAACCTTTAATTTTTTACCCCGAGGGGGAGATCGTGTCTAACGACCAATTACCAGCGGCCGCTGAAGGTTTGCAACTCAACTTTTGTAAAACATTGGCGTGTGATAACTTTGGCTTGAGCGACGCAAAACATTATGTTCTGCAACATGCGAACCCAAAGCGGCCAACGATGGTTTGTCGTGAGTGTGGAGCTTTCCCCCCCTTACTTAATAATCGCGATGTGCTTAATGAGCTGTATCGCTTACGTCAGCAACACAGCGATGGTTTGCCCGCGTGCCGGCGCGATAATTGTCAAAATTTTGGCTTATCGGTGCACACTCACAAACACCTTTATCACGCTTTTGGTTACAGTGGCGACAGACAGCGTTATCGCTGTAAACAGTGCCACTCGACTTTTGTCGATAAATGGTCAGGTTCAAATAATAAACTTTTATTACAAGAGAGCTTACTCGGCTTGCTGTTTACCGGATATTCTGTGCGCGAGATTTGCCGCAAGTTACACATCAATCCTAAAACTTTTTATGATCACGTCGAACACATTGCCAGCCGATGCCGACGTAAATTAGCCATGATTGACGCGCGATGGGTCAATCACGCCAAGACGTATCAGTTAGCCTCTTATTATTTGCCGCTACAACCTCGCAGCAATAATGGCGCGCTGTGGATGGCAACGGGTGATGCCAAAACCGGTTATATTTTGTGTCAGCATGTCAACTATTCAATCCATGAACAGGCGCAAGGAACGAACGATCACGATCCTTATCATCTACCTGCCCGTTTTGTCAGTAAAGATTACTCTTCAGAATCCAACCTTCCGCTGTCAGTTTCTTCATCTATTTTACGGGAACGGATTGATCAAAAATATCAAACGATTTTAGCGCGAGGCAATGTTGAAGACCCAATGGGGAATTTAACGCGTTTTGATTATCCTTCAAAAGGAGCATTAATTCGTCCGCCCTATACTGCGTATGCTCATTATCTGCATGTGCTCGATCTGTGTCACAGCGATAAACCTGTGACAATTTTTATGCCCCAAGATCCTTTACTACGCTCTGCCTCAATGAGTGTTTGCTTACCTCGTATCCAAAATAACACCGTACATCTGATGTACGTTGAAGAGGATGAAACCTGGTCAAACCATCATGCATTCAACAAAATCGATATCGTCCTCATGGGCTGGTGGCGAGATCGATGGGCGATTATTAATCATCAGAATAGCGCGAAAGGGATCTGTTATTTAGCGGGTAATCATCCCGATCCTGAGCATTGGTTATCGATCGCTTCCACCCGTCAAATAGCTTTCTACCAACAGCGCTTCCAATTACTGTTTGAATCGTTGATCAATGAACCGCGTCGTAAATTACGTCCCGGTGGCATCTTGCCGTTATTGGATATTTTCCGTGCTTGGCATAACCTCTGTTATCAAGATAAATATGGTTTCACCGCAGCACAAAACTTAGGCGTAACTCAACAGCCTTTAACATTAAAAGAGCTTTTATCATAACGTAGCCTCCGCCAGCATTAAAAACCGCCCGCAAAAACACTCTTCATCCCCTGCGGGCGGTATTCAGTACTCAATCAAGGTCATAGGCTTGAACACAGGGTCTATCGACCCCATCACGTATTCACACTAAACTAAGAGGGAAGTGACTTTCTTACCACACCTTGGGGTGAATCAAGAAATGTGAACTAAGATCAATAAATACAGTGTCATCGAGTAATTCACAGTACATTACTTGTCGATAGAGATAAGCTTAAGCCTAAAGACCATGCACAAAAAGGTTCAATCATCCTTGATTAGGAAAGATAGCCTAAGGTTAATCAATCAGCATGGTACTGATAAGGATGATCATTTGGATAAGCATCAGCGCCTCCTCGAACAGGAAATTAAACAACTAAAATCGAGAATTGATTCTGAACCTCAACAGGTCATCGCTATCGCTCAGCAATGTTTATCTCGAGCCGAGCAGTTGGATTATTCTCAGGGTATCTTGCAATCACAGATCATTCTCTCACGTTGCGCTTGGGTCAATGGCGATTATCGCCTTGGTTTGAAAACCATTAAGCAAGCTTATCTCCACCAACACAGCCAAGATAATGATGATTATCTTGCCGAAATTTTTCATGTTCATGCTCTGCACTTCTGGGGACAAGCAAAATATTACACCGCACAACAGTATTGGATTAATGCGCTTGAGCAAGCTTCCCTTGTCGATGATACCGAAATCCTAATCGAAAGCCTTATCGGACTGGGTAATATTTGGCGCATGACTCATGACTATCAACTGGCTTGTTCTACCCATGAATTAGCCGTCAAAGTCGCCAATAATTGTCGAATCGCTTGGTTAGAAGGCAAAGCTCGGATTTTATGGGCTTGGGACCTTTATCTGCTCAATCATTACTTAGATATGCTTTCTGTGCTCGATGGCGCAGAAGAAGCCTTGCAAACTCATGCCGATCAAACTTGGCAAGCAGAAATATGGGATTTTCGTAGCCTCGCATTATTGGGTTTAGAACGTTTAGCGGATGCCGAACAAGCCACACAACGCGCGCATGATTTAGCTGAGCGACATAACCTGCCATGGATGAAAGCTCACGCTTATATTAGCCGCGCACGATTAGAATTATTGCGTAAAGACATCGATAAAGCTGGTCAGTTACTCGCTTTGGCCGAACAATCTGCAGAAAAATTCGATGATAGAGAGCTGCTCTCGCAAATTTGCTATCAACAATCGTTAGTCGCGGAAGAGAGTGGCAATTACCCGCAAGCATTGGCCGCCTTTCAAAAATATCGACAGCTTTCTCTTAGCATGCAACGTGAACATACCGCGCACTTAGGGTTAGATAAGGCGCGCCTCTCAAAACGGCAATTAGAACAGCGGGCTCGAAAACTCACTCATCGTATCCGCTCCCAGTATGAATATGATCCACAAAAACATTTATCTAATGTGGTGTCCGAAAACTACTGGTGGGAGCAGCTAATGCTTTACAAAGCGGAGTTAAAGCAAAGTAAACATTGCGTGTTGATCATTCGTCATGACGATCCCTCCTATTTAGATACCTGCACGGAAATCATCCATACCTTATGTGTCGCGCCGGATTTATTATCCCGTTTAAGCCCAACACGATTAGCGTTATTGTTGGCGGAAACCGGCCCTCAAGCCCAGCAGTTTTATCATACCCTTGAGCAAATATTGGATGTTTATCCATGGCAACGCAAAGGCTTAACCGGACCAAAACCACGATTAACTTGGCATGATATCTTGAGTTTTCCGTTTACTTTGGAACAATTAGAACAACTTCAAGCACAGGAAGAGGCCAATGGAAACACTGCTCAATAAAATTCAGGATGCAGGGTTAGACGTCACCGCCGTGAATGGGGAAGAAGCGATCATCTTTTGGCATCATGTTTATCAACATATCGCCAATTCTCCTGAAGAAAAAGCCTTGTGTCTTACGTTAAGTGCCGAGTATCGCGCGGAACTAAACCAATTAGCAGCCAGCTCTGAGGAGTTAAATGCCGCACTGGAACTGCTCAGTGCCAGCAAAAACATTGAGCTAATTTTAAGTATTAAACAGAGTCTCAGCGAACGCTTAATTGAGCTTAGCCACTACCATGCGGCACTCAACGAATACGTGACTATCTCCCACCTTGCCGTCACCCATGGCTATATTGATGACTTTGCACAATCAGTACTTGGGATGGGAAACTTATGTGATGCTTACGGCGATCATAACCGTGCGCTGCGTTATTACCAAAAAATCGATGCGCTTGACCACGCTCTCAGTAGCCGATCGTTACGCTTACGTTATAAATTACATATGCTGGCCTGCTATCTGCATCTTCAACGTTTTTCGGCGGCTTATGATTTACTCAAGGAGTGCGAAGAGCTCAGTATCTTGGTCAGTGATAAAACCTTGATGGGGCAAATTGCGCTGTATCAAGCGAAGTTATGTCGTCAACACGGTCAACTGGATCAAGCAGTCACTCGACTATCCCATGTCCAATACGTCAGTGGTAACGTCCATTCGATGTGGCTATCTAACATGATACGCATTGAACAAGCTTATTGCTTATTAGAGTTAGATAAAGCACACATGGCCGCGTTGCTACTCACTACCACGGAAAAACGTCTTAAGAAACTTAACGTACCGATTTTAGAGCAGAGTCTGTATGCGGCATTCAGTGAAGTGTGTGAACGCCAAGGCGACTATCAACGCGCTTTATATTATGAGAAAAAAGGCTTTCGCTTAGAGTCTGACTTAGTAAAACGTATTCCGATTGGTGAACTGGGTGCGGCTCAGCTGCGCCGCTTGGCTCGTTTTGAGCCACAATTAAAACTGATTCTCTCTGAACAAGAAAATCGTGAGCTAAAAGAAACGACTGAGCATCAAAAAAACACCGTTGCTCAATTACAACAAGACGTGTTCACCGATCCATTGACTCAATTACATAACCGCCGTTGGTTAGAAATAAAGCTGAAAGATTTACTGCTCCACGAGACGTCCTTTGCTTTTTTAGTGGTGGATATTGATCACTTTAAATCGATTAATGATGAATTAAGCCATTTAGTCGGTGATAAAGCGATTACTCATGTTTCTGAAACGCTTGCCGATTATTTTAAGTTTCGTGGAGCCTCCTGTGTGCGCTTTGGTGGAGAAGAATTTTTAGTCATCCTTGAAGGCTGTTCATTAGATCAAGCCATCATGCATGCCGATACCTTCCGAGAACGTATCGTCAATTACGATTGGCAAACCATATTAGGCGAACGAGGTCTCACCGTCAGTATTGGTATCACCCTCCATCGTGATGGTGAAAATACTCAGCGAACCTTCTATCGTGCTGATAAAGCGCTTTACAGAGCGAAAGCCAATGGCCGCAATCAAGTTTGTAGTGAATAGTCATCAACTACAAACTTGATCTAAAACGCTTAATTTTTGCTTAAATTGCTTGGAAAAGGCCTCGAATCCACCTAAGATCGGCCACTGTTCACTTTTATAAATTTAACAAAAAGCGAATTCAGACCCCATAAAAAATCGACAAAACAACGATTACACCCAAGAGTCTGAACGCGGAGCATTTATGCATACAACGTCATTAATCAATCATGAAAAACTGGCTCACCCTAAACCACAATCAACAGCCGATACCG
The DNA here is from genome assembly GCF_009904895.1 of Vibrio sp. V31_P5A7T61. NCBI lineage: Bacteria > Pseudomonadati > Pseudomonadota > Gammaproteobacteria > Vibrionales > Vibrionaceae > Vibrio > Vibrio sp. V31_P5A7T61. The sequence continues at coordinate 282,152 of NZ_WXWI01000029.1, read as the reverse complement.
TCACCACGGTCAACAGTATTGATGCTTTAGCGATGGTAGAGCATGGCAGTGAGTTAACCTTAAGTATTACCACACCGGTAGGAACAAAATTTCTTTGCAAAACCGCGTTTATTGGTACTCATTCAGACACTTATTTACTGATTGAAACGCCTAAAATTTCAGCCGATGACTTGAATTATTACTTCCAGCAAGGTTTTTGGATCCATATTCGCGCTATTTCATCGCGCGGTGAAGGGGCAAAAATTCATTTCCGTAGCCAACTGCTGCATACCATTCAAGATCCTTTGGCTCTTTTGGTACTTTCTATCCCCAATACCATGCAGGTGACGCAATTGCGTCAAGAACCCCGTTATGAGGTTAATTTGGCGGCTCGTGTGATTTGTGAAAACCAACGTTCTGAATGTGAGGTGAGAGATCTATCGAAAAATGGTTGCCGTTTTATCACACCACCATTAAGCCGCCATTGGCAAGTTGGCGATCATGTCAGTATTGATATCTCGACTGAGCGACAGCATAGCCAAGTTTTTTCGCCTCTAACTGGACGAATTTGCAATCTACAGCGCTCGATTCATCACGTTCGGTATGGCTTGAAATTTGACGAGTCAGGAAGAGAAAGTGCGAAAACGCTGCTCGGGCAGTTAAAGTTCAATGGTACTAAACTGATGCTGACGAAATCATCTCAATAAAACATCATTTTCTTAACGACAAAAAAATAGCCAGTCGCAACACGGCGACTGGCTTGTATTGGGTGAACAAATTGTCGTTCACTAACAACGTCAGTTGATTAAAACGGCCCTCGGCTTAAGAAGGGCCGCAACAAATTATGCACTAGGTTTAATTATATTTAAAGTTGCAATCAGTGACTGGCGTTATATTTACTAATATTTTCATTCAGTTAATTGCAAAAAAGCATCATTAAACTCAGAAAAACAAGGTTTAGATCACACTCAAACACGGCAGCGATTAAAGCCTTCAAGCTCAGTGATGAATCGCGGTTAGCAATAACAACGGTAGGAGGGGGAAGTGGACTTCGCTATACTTCTCCACCGCTTAATAGCCACCTTTAGGTCAGTATAATGAATTATCTCAGCACATTTTTAAAAGGGATCGCTATGGGAGCAGCAGATGTTGTTCCAGGTGTCTCTGGCGGCACTATCGCTTTTATTACCGGAATTTATGATACTTTATTAGAAAGTATTCGGCGCATTAACCCACACCTAATCCAACATTGGCGACAACATGGGTTTCTCTCCACTTTTCGCCATATCAATGGCGGATTTTTATTGGTTTTATTCAGTGGTATATTTACCAGTATACTTACCTTAGCGAAATTCATCTCTTGGCTATTAGTTAACCAACCTATTCCCACGTGGTCATTTTTCTTCGGATTAATCATGGTCTCGGTGTGGCATATGCTGCAGCAAGTAGAAAAACGGCAGGCTTCACGTTTTCTCGCTTTTATCGTCGGTGGTGTCTTCGCTTATACCATCACCATGATTAATCCTATTCAACTCGATGTGACAACATTCAATATCGTGCTAGCAGGCAGCATTGCGATTTGTGCAATGATTTTACCTGGCATTTCAGGCAGCTTTATTCTTCTATTACTCGGCATGTATACTCCGATCCTCAATGCTGTCAAGACGTTACAAATTGATATGCTGAGCTTATTTATGTTTGGCTGTATCCTAGGCATTACCAGCTTTTCCCATCTTTTATCATGGCTACTCAAACGTTATCGAGATGTCACTCTGACTTTTTTAACGGGTCTGATGATGGGAACACTACCTAAAATTTGGCCGTGGAAAGAAACGTTAACGTGGCGAACCAACTCCAGTGGCCAAGAAGTTCCGGTATTACAGCACAACCTATTGCCTTGGGATTACGAGCAACTCACCACTCAACCAGCACAATTAGGCATTGCCATACTATGCATGCTAAGTGCGGTGATCATCGTCCTTGGACTAGAAAAAATTGCTCAGCGTGAACAGAACCATTGAGGCGAGTTTATGTGCTCACCATTGAATTCACACTTCAACAACAGAACCGAGATAATCTAACAACATAAAGGCAATGCAATTACTTTCATTTTACATTGATATTTTTCATGATTGTGAGTAATTAAACCTAGACACCAGATATCGGGTGATTATTATTGGCTACCTTCAGTCAATCATCACTGAAGTAAATAGCACGGATGGATCTTGACTAAACAAGATCGCTGAAGCTAACAATGCCTTGAAACGGATGATGACCAACCACATTGGCTGCTCAACGCATCGAATCGGTCGTTGAACACTGATCAGATCTGCCCATTGGTTCGATTTCAAGGCTCAACACTCTAATAATTACATTTGAACACAGGGATAATTATGCAAAGCAACTCTCTCCTTGCCCGTTTTGCTCGTGGAAATCTGGTATTACAAATTTTAGCTGGGATCGTGCTAGGCATCGCACTGGCTATTATTTCACCAGAAAGAGCAGAAAGTGCGAGCCTGATTGGTAATCTATTTGTCGGTGCACTCAAAGCCGTTGCACCGATTTTAGTGTTTATCTTGGTCGCCGCTTCAATTGCTAACCAAAAGAAAAACAAACACACTTATATGCGCCCTATCGTGGTGCTTTACCTTTTCGGTACTTTTGCAGCCGCATTAACGGCGGTTTTGTTAAGCTTTATGTTCCCAACCACATTGACACTGGTTGCCGGAGCTGAAGGCGCGACACCACCTCAGGGTATTAGCGAAGTCATCCAAACACTTTTATACAAGTTAGTCGATAACCCAGTCAACGCGCTAATGTCAGCCAACTATATTGGTATTCTTGCGTGGGCGGTTGGCCTTGGCTTAGCACTGCATCATGCTTCTGCAACCACTAAATCCGTATTTGAAGATCTTAGCCATGGTGTATCACAAATTGTTCGCTTTATTATCCGCTTAGCTCCATTTGGTATTTTTGGTCTTGTTGCATCCACCTTTGCCTCAACCGGATTTGATGCGCTAATCGGCTATGCTCAACTGCTGGTTGTCTTGCTAGGCGCGATGCTCTTTATTGCGTTAATTGTCAACCCAGCTATCGTTTATGCAAAAACCAAAAGCAACCCTTACCCATTAGTCTTCCAGTGTTTACGTGAAAGTGGAGTGACTGCCTTTTTCACCCGTTCAAGCGCAGCAAATATTCCTGTGAATATGGCACTGTGTGAGAAATTAAAGCTTGATGAAGATACTTATTCCGTCTCTATTCCCCTTGGCGCGACGATTAATATGGGCGGTGCAGCGATTACGATTACCGTATTAACGCTAGCAGCCGTTCATACCATGGGCATTGAAATAGATATTTTCACCGCATTATTATTGAGTGTTGTCGCGGCAATTTCAGCCTGTGGTGCCTCTGGAGTGGCGGGCGGTTCGCTACTTTTGATACCACTTGCTTGTAGTTTATTTGGTATTTCGAATGATGTGGCAATGCAAGTCGTCGCGGTTGGCTTTATTATCGGAGTGATTCAAGATTCTGCTGAAACAGCACTTAACAGCTCAACCGATGTGGTGTTTACTGCTGCCGTTTGTCAGGCGAAACAGAACCAAGCTTAATCTGATAAAGCGTCTGTGCACAATACAAAACGCCCCTTTATTAAGGGGCGTTTTTGTTGGCAAGTTATCCAACTGAGGTAATCAATAGCATGGCTCAGTCAGCCAACGACCACTTTGTATTGCTTGATAAGATTAAGGAGTTTTAGGTTTATCAATCGGACTGAGTGAGAAGTCCAATCGTGCTGGATCGGTTTCAACATCGGCGGTTAGCTCATTCACTTGAGGGCTATCCTCATCTTGAGGAACTTCTACTCGCTCCTCTGGGCCAACGTCTTCCCCTTTCTTCGGAATGGGAACCGAACGCTTATAAAACTTATTGAGTGCACGAATAATGCCATGATTGTTGACGGTATAAGTGGCTATTTTTCTTTGTAGTGGCTTCGCCAGAAATTGCAACTCAACAACCGAGTCGACACCAATCTTAGTACCCACCTGATCCCGTAAAGAAATCGCTGGCTTATGACCGAAAGCCGCCGACAAAAATAGCCATATATAAGCGACTTCATTGCCATTTTCTCCGTGCTCTATCCACGCCTTACCCGCGAGATACATCGCTTCTGGATGACCTTTCTCTGCCGCCCGCTCTAACCAATAACAACCTTTAGCATGATCACGCACCACACCAATACCCTCAAGATAATTGAGACCCAGCTTGATCATTGCTTCTAAGCTATTGAGCTCTGCCGCTCTTGAATACCAATAAAACGAATCTTGTGGTGATGGTGATAGATTGTCTTTTGAAACACACCATTCTCCCATAAACAGCATGGCGTCAATGTGTTGGCTTTCTGCCGCTTCTTGAATGAGCTCAACGCCTTTAACGACGTTAATTTCCGTCCCTCGGCCATAAATCAACGCCTCTCCAGTGGCGAGTTTTGCTGCCAAATCACCTTCAACCGCTCGAATAAATTGCTGCCAAAACTTAGTTTTCTCTTTAATCAGAACATCTTCACGCATTTTCCCACAGACACGTACTACGCCGTACATACCGTTAATATTGTCGAAATTCGCTGCACGTTCATACCAAAATAACGCTTCTTTAAGGTTATTTCGTTCCGCTTCTTTAGCAAGGAACAGCATCGTCGGTACATGACCAGACTCTGCTTTAAAAAGCCGATCCTTTTTCTCCTGCTCACGCATTCGCTCTAACGTTTTACGATACGCTTCTTCACGCGCTTTCTTCTCTGCTTCTAGGCGTTTTTTACGAATCGATAACGAAATCATCCAGATAAAAATCAGGATGAGTGAGAGACCGGTAGCGCCAATAGCAATTCCAATGGTGTTCATGTAATAAAGTTCTTAATCCGTTGGTGACTAATCATAGCGTGAAAAATAGTGATGCTGGTGTATAAAAGTACCTTAATGATCATCAAACTGATAATTCTTCCTGACGACAACGTTCAGTAAACGAAGAAAGCTACGCATTGGTTTTAACCATTAAGTCAAGGCAGAGTAACACATTCGATGATTAAATAAGAACATGCCGCATTAGAAAATGCGGCATGTTCATGGCTTAAAAATCAACCCTAGCGCTACCCCAAATGTTCTAAAGCGCTCATTAGTGAGTTCTGCTATTAACGGCTTTCACAAATACCGCTTGTGCACTCTCAATCCCTAAGGCTTTAGCTTCATCCAGCAGACCAAGTGCTTTAGGAATATCATTTGCAGCAACCGCTTGTTGGATAGCGGTGTGATAATAATTTTTAGTATCTGGCTGAACTGTTGCTGCTTCGGTTGATACTGACGTTTTAGATGGAGAACGATTGAATGACAACCAACTTGGACCGGCAACATCAAGCTCAATGGTCCCCGTTAAATGATGAGGTATTGGAATATCTTTAAGTTCAGGCATATAGTTACCGCGAGCCTCTGCGTCAATGCGGCCAGGATGTGCAACATATGTACTTGCCTGAAGATCAGATGATTTTGTATAAACGATTAAATAGAGTATGCTATATCCTTGAGGTGGAAAAAAATCCAGTTCTGAAACTAAGCGATTTCCTTTATTAAGCCGAGGTTTACGATACTCAAAACTCGCGCTATCAAATGACTCAATCACTTGACCTTGCTTGTCTGTAACCATAACGTGTGGATAAAAAACAGAATCTTTAATTTCACTCGTTATAGTTAAAGAAAGTTGGCCTCGATCTGCTGGGATTTCAAACATCGCGACAGGGCTAGAAATAAGATCATTCTTTAAATATTGTGTACTAGGCGTGATAGAGACCTTTGTTGTGCTAGGCAACCTCACTTTGGTAGCTTGTAATTGAGCAACCATTTCAAATTGTTGTCTTGCTGAATCTGCAGAAGTCTGTTCGATAAGCGGGTTAGACTGACACCCTGCTAAAGCAATGCAGCCTCCTAATAATAATGCTCGAAAATACATAAGGATCCCCTATTTTATTTTTTTAAAGATTCGCATAAACCTTTAAAAAAATAGCTGACCTAAGTCAGCTATTTATCTATGGACTTAATAATGTGAAACTGTTAGCAGTTTACCACCAAGCTTCTACTTGCACACCAACAACAAACTCTGAATCATTACCTGTACCGAAACGATCATCATTTTTCGTATCGTGTAGGTAGCTACCATAAACGCGTAACTCCGGACGAGACCAGAAACTATCACCCATTGCCCAAGCTTGAGCAACAGTCAACTTAGCATGACCAAAGTCTTCGGTTTCTGTACCTGCAGCTTTCTTACCGCCGTGATAACCGGCTTCAAAGACGGTACGCATCGTATCATTCCACTTATACATCGGACGTACTACTGCCGAGTATTGGTCTGTACTTAACTTCGCAGCGCTGATATCTGAGCCGTTCATATAAGCCAATTGGTGGCCCATTTCCCACTGTTCGCCAAGGCTCATTACACCCCAGTTAATCAAACGAAACGCGCTTGCATCATTATTCGCTGACGTACCACGGTCATACCACGCACCTGAGCCAAAATATGCCACTTGTTTTCCATAACCATTAGTGCCGTATTGTAGAATAGTTTGGTTAAATCCATTGCTTAAGCCTTGATGTAAAATCGCACTGAGTAGTACGCCATCGTCTGCTTGCTCACTGACATTATCTTTATCAGTAGCAAAGTTATAAGCAACAGCAAGTTCTAAAGAAGCATTATCCCATACACCAATATTTGCTAGACGAGCATCAAAAATATAGCCGGTTGAGTTTTCATGAGCACCATCTTGAATCAATGCAACAGAGAGCTTTTGATCGCCAATCGAAACATTTTCAATACCACCACCAGTACCAGACGTGTTTAGGAAGTAGAAATCCGTAATGTGGATATCTTTACGTTGATAGTAGCGTTTACCTGCCCAAAGAACCGCGTCAGGATCTGAGGCAAACAAACCTTTTGCTTGCACGTTAAACTGAGCAACGTTAATTTCTTTGCTTTCCCAACCACTCTTACCTTCGTCCGAGCTTGCAATCATTGATTCAACTTTCCAAGTTTGCTCACCAGTTTTTAACTCTTTAGCAAAACCAAACTCGTAGTAGTTGTCATCTTCATTACCTAGACGACCTACGCCATTTTTTTCAAACGCTTGATCACCAGTACCATGATTGCTGATGGCCGTACCAGCACGCATGTAACCATTAAAATCGACAGCAAAAGCAGAACCTGCTGCTAAAGAAGCAGCCACTGCGGCAGCAATTACACTTACTTTTTTCATTGTTAACTCCATTTAGGGTTTTCTTTTATCACTCTATTTTTATCCTCAACCATGACGCGACTCATAAAGGCAGAAATGAATAACGAAAAGTAGAGGTGAGACGGGATGAATCCCCCGTTGTTTCAGCTGCTGAGCAGGTTACTAAAAGTACACAAGGGTGACGTCCTCCACCCTAACTATATTTAGGGGGGATGAGAAAGGAGGAGAGATTTTACCGAATGGTGTTTTTAATAGGTTGATCACGGAATTAGGGGGGAGATAGGTACCAACCAACACCATTAATTCATACAAAATGTATGAGCGATCACTATTTCACAATAAGTTAACCGCAAGAGTGAAATAAAATTACATAATAATATTTGTGACTAGGCGCTTGACCTTATGCTGACAAAGCCTTTTACTTAATAAGTCAGTGACTGAAAATAGAATAACAACGGTAACTTACCATGAAAGCCATGCTCTCTCAGCCGTACCCACTCGGTGCGACACTCGATAACGATGGATGCAATTTTGCTGTCTTCGCCCCCGCTAACAAAGATATTGTGTTAGCACTTTTTCATGTCGATGGCAGCTACCAAACCCATCCTTTGGATCACGAATATGCCGGTATCCAGCACACCTACGTGGAAGGCGTTAAGGCGGGACAACGTTACGGTTTTATTACTCAAGTCGAAGGCGAGCTATTTTATCTGTCTGACCCTTACGCTCAGGCCTTAGATGGCCCACTGACCTATCAGCCGCCGTTAACACCAAATGGTAGTTTTGATTTGCCCAAATGTGTCGTAGTCGATGATCAATTTGACTGGCAAGGCGTGCAACGCCCTAAACGGCCACGTGATGAGATGGTTATTTTTGAAACCCATGTCAAGGGGCTGACTAAACTCAATCCTAATGTCCCTAAATCACAACGCGGTACTTATTTGGGTTTAATTAGTGAACCAATGCTGAGCTTTTATCAGCAACAAAATATCAATACATTGCAACTGCTACCCATCGCCGCCTGTATGCATGAGCCTCACCTACTCGAAATGGGTAAAGTCAATTACTGGGGCTATAACCCATATTTATTTATGGTGCCGGACCCACGTTACGCCAAAAGTGATGCGGTACAGGAATTGAAAACCGTGATCCGCGAACTGCATAAACAAGGCATCGAAGTGATTTTGGATGTCGTTTATAACCATACGGCTGAGGGCGGTGAAGGGGGTGCCGTTTTTAATCTGAAAGGGCTAGATCCTAATTACTACCTCAAGCACGGCTCAATGTACGCTAATTTTACCGGATGCGGCAATACACTTAACCTCACTTATCAGCCCACCTTAAATCTTGTCATGGATACTTTGCGCTATTGGGTCAATGAGTATCAGATTGATGGTTTTCGTTTCGATTTAGCCGCCACTTTGGGGCGTGATGGCGATAATTTTAGTCGTGAAGCCGCGTTCTTTAAAGCCGTAGCTCAAGACCCTGTATTACAACAAGTGAAGTTGATTGCCGAGCCATGGGATATTGGTCCAAATGGTTATCAAGTCGGTAATTTTCCTTTTGGCTGGAATGAAACTAACGATAAATTACGAGATATTGCGCGAAGTTTTTGGCGTGGCGATCAAGGCTTTTTAAAAGAGTTTGCCACACGAATCATGGGTTCACGCGATTTATACAGCGCATCACAGTGGCCCTATAAATTAACCGTCAACTACATCACCTATCATGACGGCTTTACTTTGCAAGATTTGGTTTCTTACAAACATAAACACAATGAAGCCAATGGCGAACAAAATCGTGATGGTCATGGTGATAATCGCTCGGATAACTATGGTTTCGAAGGTGATACCGACAATATGGTCATTCGTACCATTCGTGAGCGACAAAAACGTAATTTTATGGCCAGTTTATTGTTTGCGTTTGGGATCCCCCATATTCTTACTGCGGATGTCGTCTCACATACTCAGCAAGGTAATAACAATGCTTATTGCCAAGATAACGACATCAGTTGGTTAAACTGGCAATTGACGGAACGTAAAGAATATTTCAGACAATGGCTCGGTGAAATGGTTGCTGCTCGTCAGCGTTATATGGTGCCGTTTATTCGCGCCTTCAGTGGTGAAACTCGCAATTCAAACCGCGTTTTTTGGCGACGTAATGACGGTACATTAATGGAGCAGGATGACTGGAATCAACGTAACTCGGTAATACTGCATATTGGCATTGGTGATCATGGCCAAGAGCTCGCTTATTTGATTAATCAAACCAACGCTAATACACGCTTCACACTGCCAGGAGAAACGGATCAAGAATGGTGTGTGATCTGTGATACGAATATGCGCACCGTACATCAAGACTCGGTAAAAGATGAGGTTGTCCTCCTTCCCATGTCGATGGCGATTTTGCACAGCCATCCGCGGAAAAAATCGCACAAATAGCCTCTAGCAAGTAGGTGTTCATCGGCTCGACCACCTACTTGCTGTCGATAATAGCGATTTTGATCTCCCACACCACTTCTGTTATAACAGCGCTTCCTCATTGATGTCCCCTATTTATTAGAAACGCTATTTCTCCCAAACTATAGAGCGTAGATTAAGGTTTTTGCATGTATAAACGATTTGAAAGTTTGACCGATGCTTTCCCCAAACAAGAGCCACAGCGCCCACCCAATACCTTGTGGGCTTTTTGCTTACACTACACCAAAGGTTTTGAAAAACCGTTAATCACTATGGCGCTATTAAGTACTTTAATCGCCGTCATTGAAGTATCTTTATTTGGTTTTATGGGACACTTGGTCGACTGGCTATCCACCAGCCAGCCAGAGACATTTCTCAGTGAGAATCGAAATACACTGATTGGTCTAGGGCTGCTCCTTTTAGTGGGAATGCCAATCCTTGTTTCAGTCTATTCATTATTAATTCATCAGACCATGCTGGGTAACTATCCGATGTCGATACGCTGGCTCGCACATCGTTACTTACTCAAACAAAGCCTCTCTTTCTATCAAGATGAATTTTCCGGTCGCATTGCCACGAAAGTGATGCAAAGCGCTTTAGCGGTACGTGAAACGGTTATGAAGACATTGGATGTCTTTGTCTACGTGATTGTTTATTTCTCAGCCATGCTGTTTATTTTAGCTCAAGCCGATTGGCGACTCATGCTGCCGATGTTGCTCTGGCTTACCGCTTATATCGCGATTCAAGTACACTACGTGCCGAAATTAAAAAAAATCTCTACCGAGCAAGCCGATGCTCGGTCGCTAATGACCGGGCGAATTGTTGACAGTTATACCAATATCATGACCGTCAAACTATTTTCTCATAGCCGACGTGAAACCGATTATGCAGAGCAAGGTATGGAAGGGTTTCTCGATACGGTGCACCGCCAAATGCGCTTAGTGACCGGTTTTAATATTTGCGTCGAAATCGCCAATTATGTCTTGGTATTTACGATTGCTGCTATGTCGATCTATTTATGGATGGGCAGTGCGATCACTGTTGGAGCGATTGCGATTGCCATCAGTTTAGCGCTGCGTATCAACGGCATGTCAAAATGGATCATGTGGGAAGTTGGCGCTCTATTTGAAAACATGGGCACGGTGGTCGATGGCATGAAAATGCTTTCTAAACCGATTGCGATTGAAGACAGCCCTAATGCCCAAACCTTGCAAGTACGTGAAGGGAAAATCGAGTTCGAAAACGTCAGTTTTCATTATGGTGAAAATAAAGGGGTGATCAATCACCTCAACCTGACTATCAAACCTGGAGAAAAAGTTGGCCTCGTCGGTCGCTCCGGAGCTGGGAAATCAACGTTGGTTAATCTCCTGCTAGGCTTTCACGACGTAGAAGGTGGCGCTATCAAAATCGACGGTCAAAATATTGCAGAAGTGACTCAAGACTCATTGCGCGCTGCCATTGGTATGGTGACGCAAGATACTTCTTTGCTCCATCGTTCGATTCGTGAAAATATCTTATACAGCAACCCCAATGCTTCGGAAGAAGCGATGTTAAGAGCCACACGTCAGGCGCATTCTCATGAGTTTATTGAAACTTTAACCGACCCATTTGGTAACGTCGGTTATGATGCACAGGTTGGCGAACGTGGCGTTAAGCTCTCAGGTGGACAGCGTCAGCGGATTGCCATATCGCGAGTGCGACTTAAAGATGCGCCACTGCTGGTGTTGGATGAGGCCACCTCAGCGCTCGATTCAGAAGTCGAAGCCGCCATTCAAGAAAGCCTCAATGAGCTGATGCAAAATAAAACCGTGATTGCGATTGCCCATCGGCTATCGACTATTGCCGCTATGGATCGCTTGATTGTACTCGATAAAGGACACATTGTTGAACAAGGCACTCATCAAGAGTTGATTCAACAAAATGGCATCTATGCACAACTCTGGGCACATCAGACTGGCGGTTTTATTGGTGGTGAAGAAGACGATTTGGCGTAATCGATAGGTATAAAGTGAGTACTTCCTATCATCATCGTTATGAATGTTGGCTGCCTCCCATGCAACCAACGTTCATACGACGTCGACTCAACAATATTAGCTAATTTTTTCTATCTCTTTCGTCCCTTTGGGACATTTCATTTTGGTGTAACTTTATCATGAACAACAAAAGCATTATGACCAACCTCATTGCCTTACTGGTATTAATCGGTGGTTATTACTTCTCTTATCCTATGATGTTTAGTGCAGGATTATTCGCTTTTTCTGGTGCGGTGACCAACTGGCTAGCCATTCATATGTTATTTGAAAAAGTGCCTTTTCTTTATGGTTCAGGGGTTATCCCTGCGCGATTCGATGATTTTAAACACGCGATTAAGACCCTGATGATGGAGCAGTTTTTTACTGATGCGAATATTGAGCGTTTTCTCAATCAAGAAATGAGCAGTTCGCAATCCATCAATCTTGAACCGGTAATTGCTCAGGTTGACTTTAATCCAGCGTTTGATTCCTTGGTTGAGGTGATTCAGCAATCTTCCTTTGGTGGAATGCTGGCTATGTTTGGCGGTGCCGACGCACTGCAACCGCTTAGAGCTCCTTTTGTTGAAAAGATGCAAGCGTCCATGTTCGACATCAGTCAGAGCGATTCCGTGAAAAACGCCTTAAAAGCCCAGCTTGAGTCTCCGGCGATGCTGGATGAAATCAAAGCCAATATCGAGCAGATCATCAATCAACGTTTGCACGAGTTAACACCACAAATGGTTAAAGAAATTGTCCAGAAAATGATTAAACAACATTTAGGCTGGCTCGTTGTATGGGGCGGAGTCTTTGGCGGTTTAATTGGTGTCGTGGCCGGTGCACTATAGGCCATTAATACTCGAAAAAAATGGGCGTAATGCCCATTTTTTATTGTTTTTGATAACGTAAAAAAGACGGTAAATAGCGCCAAGCCCAAGGATACCGTTTCGGAACGAAGAGATACAAGGCACCAATTAACAAAACCGCTGCAAATAAATCCTCAGGCCGATGCATACCAACCCATAAGCGAGAAAAAGCGATAGAGCCACTCCAAGCTAATAATAGCAAAGCGCTTAATCGATGTTTTTGCTCTAACCAAATACCACCAAAAAACAGCAAACAGAGTGCAGCAAACACGGTATGGCCTGAAGGGAAAGAGTAATCTCGCTCTTGTTCCCACACTGCTAAACGTGCCGAAGAGACTTTACCGTTCATTTGCTCCATGGCTAACGCTTGTTGCTGGGCATCTAAGCGATAAAAGTGTTGCGGAGAAGGCAGAGTGAGTGATTGAGTCATCACTTCAGTGTAAGGACGAGGGCTTTGAGTCACGTGTTTGATGCCTGTTTTTAGGATCATCGCCAGAACTAACAGTACCCAGAGTTGCATCGCTTTATCTAACCATTGGCGTCGACACTCAGGCACGCGATACCAAGTCCAACCAATCAGTACCACTAAAGTCAGCAAAAACCCTTCTTTACCGGCAGAGTGAGTAAGTAAGACCAGCCATTGGGTCAGACGATCATCGTCTAAAGCGAATAAGTTGACTTGTGTCCCGACAAGACTGATGGGGATTAATAGCAGCATGAGCGCTATAAATAGCATCAATCCAAATTTAGATTGAGTAATTGGTTGCTTCAACACGTTTACACCTCCACTTTGAAGCTAGGGAGTGTAAACGAGTTTTTATCCACTTCTATCAAACTCTATTCATTTCTTTGTCAATTTTTTAAAAACGCGATCTTGGACGGTTACACAATAATCAACGCCTAATCACGGTACTTGTTCTTAGACAAAACGTCATCACTTTAAACGCTCAACCAGCCATATCAACAGACAAACGATTCAACTCATCAATAATCGCTTTCGTCTCCTTAGAGTAGATCAACTTATCTTTGGCTCCGATTAACTGAATCATTTTTACTTTACCAGAGAGAACAAGCTGACGAAGCATACGCAGCACCATTTGGCAATCAATAACATGATGCTCATCTAATCGATTCAATGGGATTAATGAAGCAAGATCAATAGAAATCAGCAATTGGTCACAGTGCTCAATATAATGATTCAATTGGCTTTTGACTTGGTTTCGTTGCCGAAAATGACATTCTTGATCAGTTAACCAATCGCAACCTAAATCTTCTGCATAATCTAAAGTTTGGCTATTTACTCGCTGGGCATCAATCCCTAAATAGAGTAACCGCGTCTGAGCATAACGAGATAATGCAAAATGATAAGCAGACCCAACTTGACGATCTAAAGTCTGTTTTAATTCAAATTCATGGCCAATATGAATAATCCCGAGTTCGTCATTATCGAGCGCTAACAACGGTAAGGCATTGAGCAACAATTCATGGCAATTGCCCAATATCACCGGAATAGAATGCAAGGTAAAATGATGACTTAGCAAGTCACGAAAACGAGTATCGGCAGGATCATGTAAGACTAAATGACCAGCATCAGCATAGTGGGCATGGATACCTTGTTGATAAAGCCAATCGGCGGCAAATTCTAAACTTTGCTGAGCCAATTCAAATTCTACTTGAGACATTGGCTTTATCTGTTCGCACACAGTACAAAACGTAAAAGCAGACATCGACTGAGGCTCAGGACGACTGAGACGGTAGCGTTTGAATAGACTGAGCATGATGAATTACCTCTCTGGTGGCAACGCTCGCGCGGCCTGTAATACATGTAAAATGATCCGTTGCCGATGGGTCTCGACACGATGAGCCGGTGCCATAACGGAAATCGCCCCGATCAATTTACTCCCTTTCATTACCGGAGCGCTGATCCCAGAAACCCCAGGATCAATTTCAGAGGTGCTCACGGCATAACCATGGCGACGAATTTTCTCTAATTCGATTTGCCATTTTTCCATTTGATGATCTTCACCAAAATAGCGCAGTATTTTTTCACAGCGCTGAGAAGGCATAAACGCCAACATCACTTTAGATGAGGCACCTCGAAGCAGGGGTTGACTTTGACCCTGGACGAAGCTGCATCGAAGTGCCTGCATGCTCTCTTTTTGGCTGACACACAAAGCTCGATATCCCACCGGAACCATGTAGGCCGCCATTTCACCAGTCTGTTTCTGTAAACGACTTAGCACCGCTTCCACTGCATCTAAATTATGTTGACTGGTCTCATAACTGTGCATAAGTAGCAGGGCAGCAGGGCCAATAATTAACGTTTTATCGTGTGGGCTTTCTTCTATTAAGTTCCACTCTTTAAGCAGTTTCAGATGCCGATATAAGCTACTCAATGGCACTTGCAGTTGATCACTTAACGTTTTAGCCGAAACCGGTTCATGATTAACGGCAACTTGCATCAATAACTGCAGCGATTTCTCATTAACCTGACTGGTTGTTGTTTTTGCTTCATTCATGTTGTTCTTTTTAGCCTTTATTGCTTTATCGCTCAAACTTACATTCTTATATATCGAGAATTCTAAACGATTGAAAGCATTGCTTTCTCAAAATATGGGAAAATTAGATGAAAAAATCGCATTATCTTATCCATTCAATAGTGCAATGAAAGACATATAAGAATCTAGATGTTTAGATGGCTAAATTTGACAAACCCTACTGGAACGATTAGGCTGCGTCTCCTTGTTGTTGATCATTAAAGTTGTTGTTCCATGTCTTCAAACTCATCTACTCCCATTACACCATCGGCGATCGCCTTACTCCCTCTACTCGTGTTTCTTGCACTCTTTATTGGTGTCGGCGCTTATCTCACGTTTCAAGGGGTTGAGTTTGCGTTTTATCAACTCCCCGCCCCTATCGCGATTTTACCTGCGGTGATCATCGCGCTATTGCTGAGTAAAGAATCTCTGAATCGCGCTATCGAGCAGTTTTTGCGTGGCGTTGGGCACCAAGATATTATTGCGATGTGTATGATTTACTTATTGGCAGGGGCCTTTGCCGCGGTAGCAAAAGCATCTGGTGGGGTTGATGCAACGGTAAATTTGGGGCTGTCAGCCATCCCAAGTGAAATGATTTTACCGGGGATTTTTCTTATTTCGGCCTTTATCGCCACGGCGATGGGCACATCAATGGGTACCATTGCCGCCGTTGCGCCAGTGGCATTAGGCATTGCTCAGTCATCCGGTATGAGCCTCCCATTAACCGCTGGAGTCGTATTGAGCGGTGCGATGTTTGGCGACAACTTATCCATCATCTCAGATACCACCATCGCCGCCACGCGTTCACAAGGCTGTGAAATGCGCGATAAATTTCGTGAAAATATTCGCATTGCTCTCCCTGCCGCTTTTTTCTCATTAATCTTATTCGCGTTTAGCAGTACCGCAACACAAACCCCTGATACTTCTGCTATTGAGTGGTTGAAAGTATTGCCTTATATGACCATATTGGTGCTGGCTATCTCGGGGATCAATGTCTTTGTTGTCTTAACCGTAGGTATTGTATTGGCTGGTAGTGTCGGGCTTTGGCACAGTGATCACTATAGCTTAGCCAATTTTGGACAAGATATTTACCGTGGATTTGGCAATATGCAGGAGATTTTCTTATTGTCGATGTTGATTGGTGGCTTAAGTGAACTGATGCGTCGCCAAGGAGGACTCGCTTTTTTAACTCAACTGGTGAGCCGTTGGATCCAGCGCTTAGCCAAAAAACAAACCCCAGCAGCGCAAAGTCGCGCTAGTGAGTTAGGTATTGCTGGTTTAGTCGCAATGGTCAATACCTGTACGGCTAACAATACGGTTGCTATCATCGTCTCTGGTGGTATTGCTCGTCAGCTAGCCGAAGAGCATGCGGTGACACCACGTCGTTCGGCAAGTTTGTTGGATATTTTTTCTTGTGTGATGCAAGGTATCCTGCCATATGGGGCACAAGTACTCTTACTTGGATCGATTTTCCAACTCTCTCCCTTGGAGATTGTAGCTCACTCTTATTACTGCTTTTCATTAGCTTTTGCGGCGATTGTGGCGATTTTCTTTACCCGTCCATCCCGTCGTTACTCACAAACGGTAACTCATCAATAAATAAAAGCACACGAACGATAAAACGGCCCCTGAGTCTATACTGAGGGGCCGTTTTAATGACCGATTAGGTCAAATGTATGCCTTGCAAAGCGAAGGCGGTAAGCGTCAACTAACCCACTTTAAACGTCGCCACTTTCGCGCTCAGCTCGGCGGCTTGCTGCTTCAATTGATTCGATTGGCTCAAACTATCTTCAGCCCCTTCCACTAACTGCTCAGTCACGTCTTTAATCGCCGTCACATTTTGGGTAATTTCACCCGTAACGTGCGTTTGCTCCTCCGCCGCTGTCGCAATCTGGGTCGCCATGTCACTGATCAGAGCAACCGCAGCATTGATTTCTTCTAATGCATGTGTCGCTTTATCGGCATCATCAACAGAGTTATTCGCCAAACTTGAGCTACTTTCCATCAATGCAACGGCTCGTTTAGTCGTTTCTTGGAGCGTATCAATGGTCGATTTTATCTCTTCGGTTGAGGTATGAGTGCGCTGTGATAATACTCGAACTTCATCAGCAACCACCGCAAAACCTCGCCCTTGATCGCCTGCTCGCGCCGCTTCAATCGCGGCATTTAACGCCAATAGGTTCGTTTGTTCAGCAATACCTTGAATGGTCGCTAACACGGTGGAGATTTCTTGTGCGTGTTGATTAAGGGCTGAAATAACCGAGCTGGCTTGCGTCACCTCTTTAGCAAGATGATGAATCGACGACTTGGTATTAAGCACTAAAGTACGGCCATTATTGGTGCTGGTGGCTGAATTCTGTGCTGCTTGAGCGGTTTGCTCAGCGTGAGAGGCAATTTCTTGTGTCGCCGATGCCATTTCGGTCACCGCTGTTGCGACCATGGTGACTTCTTGCTGCTGAAGGCTTAATTCAGAAGCCGATTGATTGGCTCGCTGCGCACCATGCTCAGACTGCGCGGTTAATTGCTCAGATTGCTGACGAATATGACCAATCAGTTGTTGTAAGCTTGCTACAAAAGTATTGAAGCTCTCTGCTAGTTTTCCCACTTCATCATTGTTTTCAACCTGAATACGTTGGGTTAAATCACCGCTCCCATTGGCGATTTGCTCTAAAGCATGAGAAACGTTATTTAAAGGACGGAATAAAATATTACACAGCACATTGAATAAGACCGTACAGACCACAACGACTAAAAAGGTAACCAACAACTGTCCCCAGAGCGCATCAAAGAGAGGAGCAATCAACGATGAATAATTGATAACAATCACCGTACTTAACGCTGTGCCTTCAATCGCACGTGCAAATAGCACATTCTCTTGACCATTGATCATCACTTTACTGTATTGACCAGACCGCTGTGCCGTTTGAATATCGCGAAAATTCAGTCCCAACTCACTGACATTCTTATTTAATAACTGAGTATTCGCATGAGTAAAAATATTGCCTTGTTGATTAGCAATAAACATATAACCAGAGCCGGGCAAAATGGTTTGCTTCATGCTATTGAGAATATCGGTGATCTCCACATCGGCGCCAAGCACTAATGTTTGACCATGTAAATTGATCGCTTTACCAAGAGAAACCACATTGGCTCCAGTCGCCGCAGCGACGGTAGGATTATCCATGAACACGGCATTGGGGTTAGCTTTGGCGTTAATGTACCATCCCCATTGGCGAGGATCGTTATTGCCTGGTGGTAATACCACACCATTGGCATTCTGTTGTGAGCCATCAGGATAAGCCAAAAAGACATTATCAAAATCGGCAGAGTGCTTAACCTGTTTAAGGTGGGTAACAATCGCCTCTGGTTTCACCTCTTGTGATAGAGAGGTCAGAGCTCGCTCTTTCGAGACCAGCCAATCAGAAACGTATTGATTATAAGAAGAGGTCGCACTTTGCAAACGTTGCTCGATTTCGATATCCAATCGCCCGAGTGCGGCATTAAACGATACGGCTTCAACCAATACGCCACCGACGATGATGGCAATACTGGCTGAGATAGCCAACTTATTCTTTAGTGAAAGGTTTTTAAACATACGCTATCCCCGTTATGACCTTGTTGTGCTTCGTGTGAGAAGCGCTTATTTATTTGTTTTCGGCATCCTGCATTATAATTTTTAGGCTAGAAATAAATGAGAGACTCTCTACGAAATGGTTTATTCGCATCAAAAAATTATAGTTCATGATTGAGAAAGGTTAGCGATTTGGGTCGATTGTGTGAGTGAGGTAAAGAAACTGAGCATCATCTGTCAGGAGATAACGCAAAAAAGAAACAGGCCCTACCCTAAGGCAAAGCCTGTCAATCTACCGCTCAATGTCACTCATTGAGAGGTAATGAGACATTATTGGGTAGCGCAGTCCGCAACACCTATCTCTTTCCATACCCCCCAAGCACCGGATTGAGCAGGATTATCCCCTTGTGTCCACCATTTGGCTTCCCACACTTTACCAGCCCATGTTACTTGGTTGCCACCGACATAAACGGCAGAGGCATTCCATAGATTGTCACACTGATCATTATTGCTGGTCGCTAAAACGATGACTGAAACGGATGCTGAGCTACTCAACTCACCATCATTGACCGTTACCGTAAAGTTAAGCGTGGTATCAACGGAATAAGAACCCGCGGTGAAGCTCAGTTGGCTGCCATTGATCTGAACTTCAAGCCCAGTTGGTACCTGCCAATCAAAGCTCAGCGTCTCTTGCTGCGCATCATAAGATGCCGAAGCATCAACCAACACTTGCTCACCAGCTCTCACTTCAGAAGGCGCAGAGACAATCGCAACGGGAGGCGTATTTTCCACACCACCGTCTTCGGCTTTAACGGTAATTTGAACCGTCGCGGAACCACTCGCTCCCTCATTGTCTGTTACGGTTAACTTAAAACGTAAGGTTTCGGTTTGAGTGACTTCACCAATCGAAAAACTCGCCTGAGCTTGATTCGCATCACTGAGTTGCACGGTTGGCCCAGCAATTTGTTCCCAGTAATAGCTGGCAATCGTGCCATCGGTATCTCTGGAAGCGCTGCCATCTAAGGTTACGGTCGCTGGAGCGACAACGGTTTGCGCCATACCTGCATCAGCAATTGGTGCACGATTAACTGGCGGGTTCGATCCTTGAGCAAGCCCTTCATGCTTGGCATTAAGAATATCGCCGTTATCCGCATCAATTTCCCATGAGAATAAACCGGCTAAACCTAGCTGACGAACATAAGCCCCTTTGGCTTTAATCGAGCGCGGATCGTCAAACGTGACCAATTCTCCTGTGGTGCGATTCCATACCCAAGGTGCTTCGGCTTGGGCATCATAACCGTATTCAAAGCCATTAATCCCTTGGTTATTATCACCAATCATGTACGCTTTAAGGCCTTTATAATCAATGACCCCATCTTCCCAGACTCCCTGAGCTGTTGAGCCCGTTAATTTGCCGGTCGCAACACCCGTCATCGGATCGGTAGGATCGGTCAACGAAGCCGGCATCACACCTTGCCAACCTCGACCATACATCGCAGCCCCAAGGACCAGCTTATTGGCTGGTACACCTTGGGCTAGCAATAATTGAATTGCGTTATCCGCGGTGTAAGCAGGGCCTTTATACGGTTCACCGTTTTCATCGATTCCCGTTCCATCACACTGACCTGGGCGCATAAAGTTACCGCAATACAGTGCCGTTTGATGGCCAGGAACGTTATTCCAACCACCATAAAAATCGTAGGTCATCGCAAAGATATAATCCATATATTGAATCGCTTGACCATAATCGACTTTTTCTATTTTATCGAAACCGACACCTATCGCAGAAGTGAGCTCGTAAGAACGACCGGTCTCAGCTTCAAGTTCATCCAACATCACCCGTAGCTCTTGCATTAAGGCGATATAAGCTGGTCCATCATTGATCGGATCGCCTAAATCTGGGGCAGCGCCATTGCCACCGGGGAATTCCCAATCGATATCGATACCGTCATAAAACTTCCATGTCTGTAAAAAACGTTTCATCGATGCCACGAACGTATCGCGTTTTGCTTTATCCGTGAAATCATAGAAAGGATCGGATAGCGTCCATCCGCCAACCGATGGCAAAATTTTTAAGTCGGGATAACGCTGCTTGAGTGCCATTAACATCGCATAGTTACCTTTGATCGGCGAACTGTACTGATGTCCTGCTTGAGGAAAACTTTTCTGGTATGCCGCCCAAGGGTCGTGGATCACCACTTCGTAATCAGGTACCCCCTGACAGGCGGTCATCAAGGCATTATAACTATTACCACCGACCGATTTGACCGACTCATTCGGACCACAAATAGGGATAAAACCATACAAGATATGCGTTAAGTTATGGGCAGGAATATTATCCACCGTATAATTACGACCATAAATGCCCCACTCAACGAAATAGGTACCAACGACGGTATCTGGGTCCAATGAATAGGATTTATTATTCGGATCAACGTTCATGGTCAGAGGTTCAAGGTGTGAACCATCGGTATCAGCCAGAATTAACTCTGCTGGCGCACTGGTCGTACACCCAGAATCATCACAGGCTGCAACTTGGAGTTGATAACGGCCACCTTTATCATAGGTGAAGTTGGCGGTGGTTTGACTCCCGCTGATCGGCCCAGAAGCCACTTCCACACCATCAAATAAAATTTTATAAGTATGCCCGCGTTCACCGCTCCATTGATTAAAGGTAATCGAGATCGGCGCTTGTTGACGATATTGCACCATTTGGTGATAGCCCGCGGTCGTTTCCATTGCTAACTGTATTTTAGAAAACTGCAGGTTATTTGATCCATATACATCAATACTTGGCGCGCTTGGCGCTGCAATTACCGTGCTACTTAGCGATAAGGCAAAAGCCATCCCCGCCGAACACAGAATAGTACGCTTCATATCTGTCTCTCTTATGGTTGATTAAACATCTGAGACAGTATTTGATACTCGCGAGCGTTTGGAAAATGTGCTGTTGAAGTTTACGAGGCACAACGAGCAATGAATGAGGCAGATTCAACGTGTTACATGCTAAAGGCAATCTTCAGCCAAAAAAACGGATTTTCTATCGTATAGAGTAGAAAAACGGCTATTTTGGACTATGCTCGCATCGTTTCATATTGAGGATCGGTGAGCGTATATTGAAGCGAATCGAAAGATGATGTTTTGATGAACGCTCATTGATTGCCGATGTGAAAACTTGCTTTTATCACGGACAAGCGGCACCCTGACAGTCTTCCCTTCTTCAAGTAATCAATAGGATAAAATAGATGAATGCCATCAAGCCATTATCGTGTCTTTTTGCGATTGTTTTTAGTGCCGCAACCCTAGCTAAAGTAACGATTGATATTCCTGATAGTATTAATATGTTGGTGGTTAATGGAGAGAAACCTGCGGTTTCTGGCGGTTTTTTTTCTGCAAAAAAAACATTAACCTTAGAAGATGGACAGCAACAGATCGTCTTCCGCTACCAGCCTTATTTCACACAAGGTAATGATCGTATTCAAGTAGAAAGTGAAGTGATTGTTGCGACTTTTTCTGCGCAAGAGACCAATCTAACCTTTGGTCTACCAACCTACCGTAACGCCGTTGACGCGGAAAACAATATCCGTCATCTGACTTGGTCACTGCAAGATTCTAACGGGCAGTCTGTTGCTCTCCAGCAAGATCGACTGATCAAACCCGGGATGCAAATAGGGCGTAACTATCAACAAGAATTGTTGGAATACAATCGAACAGGAGGCCCCGCAGCCATCGTCACCACCACTTCAGTCTCCAACAACATAAAAGCCCCACAGGCGATCGATAATACCGCCGAAGAGATGCTGTATTTCTGGTACAACAAGGCTGATGCTGCCACTCAAGAAAAGTTCAAACGCTTTATTAATCAGTAACCATCGCGATATTCGCCCATAATAAAACCCCAAGTATTCAGAGATAAACTTGGGGTTTTATTGTTTTCAACAGCAGAGATGATGAGCGGTGCTGATTAATTCCAGAATAACATCGCAATCGCTGATAAAATCACAATACAAGCGATGTTCAATGCCATCCCAACTCGCATCATTTCACTCTGTTTAATGTGCCCGGTCGCAAACACAATCGCATTCGGTGGCGTTGCCACAGGGAGCATGAAGGCACACGATGCCGCTATCGCAATCAACACCGACAGTATCACGGGTGAAACACCTAAAGCTTCAGCAACACCAGCAAACACCGGAATTAATAACGCGGCACTGGCCGTATTACTGGCAAACTCCGTTAAAAACACCACAAAAGCCGCAATCACGATAACAATCAGTAAAATATTTAACTCTGAAATCATCGAGCTCAGTTCATTGGCCAGAAACACGCTGGTTCCGGTCTGTCTAAGAATATTACTGAGACAGATACCACCACCAAACAGCAGTAATACACCCCAGTCGGCGGTTTTTTCAATATCTTTCCAGTGAACTACTCGTGCAAAACAGACCAGAACAATCGCGCCTAAGGCGACGATCGTATCAAAGCTTTTAAAACCACCGAGAAGTTCATTAACCGGTTTACTGAATATCCACAATGAGACGGTCAAGGCAAAAATGGCCAAAGTCACCACTTTCCCTTTATCCCAACTCACTGTCTCGTGATTGAGCTCGAACTGCCCTTTTAGATCGGGTTTAAGCATCCAATAAAGTAGCAACATCGCAATAGGTAACATGACGATAGTCGTCGGCAAACCAAACTGCATCCACTCAGAGAAGGATAACCCCACTTGAGCGGCGGCAATCGCATTCGGAGGACTACCAACAATCGTTGCAATACCACCGATACTGGCACTATAAGCAATACCTAACAGCACAAATACATAAGTATTATGGCCTTTGTCTTGGTCAACTTTACTTAAAATACCAAGCACTAAAGGTAGCATCATCGCCGCCGTGGCCGTATTACTGATCCACATTGACAGACCAGCCGTGACACCAAACAGCATGAACACCGCGACACTAAAGCGCCCACGTGCCAGTATTAACACTTTATCAGCAATGACTTTATCCAGCCCTTGACGATGCATCGCGGCCGCTAACGCAAATCCGCCTAAAAATAGAAAGATGATCGAGTTAGCAAAACTATTCAGTGCAGCCTGAGTTTCAAATACTCCAAATATCACCGCTAATATCGGCACTAAAATCGCAGTTACCGTGACATGCAATGCTTCGGTTAACCATAGCACAGCGATAAACGCTAAAATGCTCAATCCAAGGACGACATTAGGGGCAAAAGGTAAGGTATTCAGTAGGATAAAAAACAGGGCAATATCCGCTAACACAATCAAGCTGTTGCGGTTGAATAACCATTCTCGGGTATTGTTGGGCAATGGGACATTCTCGTTTCGATTCATTATTATTTTTCCTTATCGGGCCAAACGGCAGCCAATATGATCCCATAGATTCAAACGAGAGGATAATTATTATTGCGAAATTGTTAACCTTATCAAAACTATGGGCAACAATTTAACAGCTTGAAATGAATGCGCTTCTCAGCACGAAAATCATTAACAAAGTTTGCACAACAAAGCGTGACTTAAACAAAGGTTCCCCCTTAGCAAAAGAGAGATTTTATGGATTGGCTATTCTCGCTCTTGCTTATCTATGAAAGAATGAAAACTCTCTCCATTGGAAGGTCCATCATGCAAGCGCTCATCACCCAACTGCAATTTTCAGCCTCCATTACCGGCCCGATTTGTTTAATGTTACTGTTGGGGGTATTACTCAAGCGTGTGCAGTTGATTAACGATAATTTTATTGATGTTGCCTCAAAACTGGTTTTTCAAGTCACACTCCCGGCGATGCTTTTTCTCAGTATTGTCGGAGCCGAGCATGACTTCTCTTCCAGTCTGTCCTTGATTGTTTTTGGGCTCGTTGCTAATTTTATTTTTTTCTTGTTTACCTGCTGGATGACTCAGCGACAATTTCATCATCCTCAAGATCAAGGCGTGATCATTCAAGGCGGCTTTCGAGCCAATACCGCAATCATAGGCTTGGCATATGTTGCTAATTTATATGGTAATAGTGGGGTCGCATTAGCCGCGATTTATGTCGCAACAACAACGGTGCTATATAATATTCAAGCGGTGATCGCTTTAACGCCAAAAGGCGAAACACAAGGAACGAAGGCACTCACAACGATACTCAAAACATTGACGAAGAACCCGTTGATTATCGCGATCCTACTTGGGGTATTGTGTTATGCGATAGCACTACCGATCCCTACTATGATCAGCGAAGCAGGACACTATTTTGCCAACATGACTCTGCCTCTTGCTTTGCTCTGCACCGGTGGCTCACTGAATATCCAATCACTAAAAAATGATTCCCGATCGACTTGGTTTGCGACTCGCTACAAACTGCTTTGGTCACCGCTGTTGATCACCAGCGCTGCATTATGGTTTGGCTTTCGGGGTATGGATGTCGGGATTATTCTATTAATGACTGGAGCACCAACCGCTGCCGCAAGCTATGTCATGGCGAGAGCGATGGGAGGAAATGCACCACTCGCTGCAAACATTATCGCCTTAACGACGGTGTTTTCTTTTATCAGTTGTACCTTAGGGATTTTCTTACTCTCAAGCTTGGCGCTTATTTGATGAACGTAATGTAAGGATGTTGAATGAGGCGGATTTTTTGCGAACTGCCTCTCAATTGCAATTTGCAAATGCAATTATGAAACACGACGCTATAAAACTGCGAAAATCAGTCCATTTTGCTGGTTTTGTCACCAAAAAATATTGGCACGGTAATTGTATTGTAATAAGTGACCCTTTTAAGCCGAGGGTCACCTAGCCAACTGACGTTGTTAGTGAATATTTTGTTCACAAATAGATAGCCAGCCGCCCAATTGCGACTGGCTTTTTTTTTGCTAATTCAGTTTGTAAAATAACGTCGCTAACGGTGGAATACGTAACCGCAGTGATTGTGCTAACCCTTCGCTCGGCACACGATCGCTGTTGACGACCGATAAAACGTCAAAACCACTCCCGCCATATCGCTTTTCATCCGTATTCAAGAGCAATTGATAAGTGGCCGAGACAGGCACACCTAAACGAAACGCTTCGTGTGGTACTGGCGTAAAATTGGTGATCACCAACACGCGCTCACCTGCACTATTGATCCGCTCATGAGCGATAATGCTCGCATCAGCCGCATCTTGTAGACGCCATTCAAACCCTTGAGGATCACAATCCAGTTCGTGCAGCGCGCTGTGTGTACGATACAAGTGGTTCAAATCGCGGACTAAGTTTTGTACCCCTTTATGACGCTCAAACTCCAACAAAAACCATTGCAGTTGATCATCGTGGTTCCACTCCCCCGTTTGTGCGAATTCAGCGCCCATAAAGTTAAGTTTCTTACCTGGTTGACCATACATGTAACCCAAATAGGCACGCATATTCGCGGTTTGCTGCCATTCATCACCGGGCATTTTGTAAATCAATGACTGTTTACCGTACACCACTTCATCGTGTGACAGCGATAAAACATAGTTTTCACTAAAGGCATAAATTAATGGGAAGGTTAAAGTGTTGTGATGATATTTACGATGCACCGGATCTTCTTTGATATAAGAAAGGCTATCGTGCATCCACCCCATATTCCACTTAAAGCCAAAGCCTAACCCCCCAACAAAGGTTGGGGCAGAAACGCCAGGGAAAGCCGTTGACTCTTCAGCAATGGTCATGGCATTCGGGAAATGCTTATACACTTCTTCATTCATCCATTTCAACATCGCAATCGCGTCGTAATTTTCACGTCCCCCATCAACGTTCGGGATCCATTGATCATGGCTACGCGAGTAATCGAGATAAAGCATAGAAGCAACAGCATCGACTCGTATGCCATCAATATGGAACATCTCAAACCAATAGAGCGCGTTAGACACTAAGAAGCGGCGCACATGTTCACGACCTAAATCATAAATATAGGAATTCCAATCTTGATGCCAGCCACGGCGAGGATCAGGATCGTGATACAGCGGCGTACCATCAAAATTCGCTAACCCATGGGAATCGGATGGAAAATGGGCAGGAACCCAGTCTAGCACCACTCCAATTTGCGCCTGATGGCACTGATCGACAAAATATTTAAAATCATCCGGCGTGCCATAACGACTGGTTGGAGCGAATAACCCTATCGGCTGATATCCCCAAGACCCATAAAAGGGATGCTCAGAAACTGGCATTAACTCTACGTGGGTATAGCCCATATCCACCAGATAAGGTACTAGCTGATCAGCCAATTCACGATAAGTTAAAAAGCGCCCATCTTCACCGCGCTTCCAAGACCCCGGATGCAACTCGTAAAAAGACAGTGCTTGTTTGCGCTTTTCGGAAATGGGGCGCTGTTGCCATTGAGTATCTTGCCATTGATAGCGGCGATGATCGTAAGTCACGGAAGCTAAAGAAGGATACTGCTCAGCATAGCAACCCCATGGATCAGCCTTATGAGGTAAGCCTTCCCCATGAGGACCTTTCAGTTCGAATTTGTATTGTGTTCCTTCGGGTAAATTAGGAATAAATAATCCCCAGATACCATAATCAAGGCGTTGCATCGGATGGCGACGCCCATCCCAGTGGTTAAAAGCACCGATTAAACTGCAAGCTGAAGCATGAGGCGCATAGACTAAAAAACGAGTTCCGCTGATCTGCTGTCCATCACGCTCTAAGGTAACAAATTGCGCTCCCATATGATGGTACATCTGCTTGGGCGTATGCAGCTGTTCAAATTCAGCATATAAGGCATGATATTGGTAAGGGTCATCAATGATTTGCTCTGTGCCAGCCCAATCAACCGCCAGCTGGTAATGGGTAAACCGCAGATCATGATCGGATTTTAGAATAAACCCATCGAACTCATCACGCTCTAAGGCGATTCTTGGTTGCCCTTCTAAGAGCAGCTCAACCTTATCTGCATTAGGCAGCCATACCCGTAGTGCTCCTTGCTCTTGTGGAAGATAAGGACCCAAAAAGGCAAAGGGATCGGCACATGCAGCATGCAATAATTGTTGATAGGTCTGCTGTAACTTAACGATTTTTTTCAGCGGTTTCTTTTTTACGGGGTTCAATATACTTACTCCTAACCAAGACTCTCAAAAGGAAAAACGCCCGCGAAGAGCGGGCTTGCTAGCATGGCATCCATGACCTTGAGTTTGACAGATCCGATTTGTGCTGTAGTAGACACTCGGAATTTATTCGATCATTTAGCCTGATACATCTTAACTAACCCAGTAAAAACATGGAGTGACCTAGCGTTTATTTCTTAACCTTAACTCAAAAAGATGCCGTATTATCGACAGAAACGGCACAGTGATGAGTGAACAACGCCAGTATCATCGCCGCCCAAAGGCGGCTACTCCGGTTTATTATTGGCTCGCTTTCGCGCGAATCTGGGTCAATTTAGTCGCAATACGATTAACATCGTCGCGGGCAAAAATCTCATCTAAGTTCATCGATAGCTTACGACGCCAGTTAGGATACTCATTTACGGTACCTGGAATATTGACGGGCTTATCCATTTCCAGCCAATCTTCTAACTGAACGCTGAGTAACGCGGAAGAACCCGCCGCAACGTGCAGTTGCAATGCTTCACTTAAGTAAGAGTCCATAGGAACTAACTGAGCATCACGTCCAATGCTTGCTGGTAAGTAACCGTGCCAATCAACCGAATTCAGTATGCCTTGCTTACATTTCAAACGATCCGTAAACAGCTCTTGCAGTTGCGCTTCATCAGGATACAAACCAATCTCGCGGCCCATTTTCAAATCATCACAATGCCAAAAACCACGTAACGTCGGCATATCATGAGTACATAAGGCCGCCATCGATTGCTCGGCATAATGAGTCGGAGAAATAAACCCACCGTCTTCTTTTGAAGTTTCAAAGAAAAAGACTTTGTAAGAGTGCACCCCTGCATCGCGCAGCAATGCGACAATTTCATCAGGAACGGTACCTAAATCTTCACCGATCACGCTACACTGGTGACGGTGCGATTCGAGCGCCAAAATAGCCAGCATATCTTTCACTGGATAATAAATGTAAGCCCCTTGAGTG
Organism: Vibrio sp. V31_P5A7T61; assembly: GCF_009904895.1. Taxonomy (NCBI): domain Bacteria; kingdom Pseudomonadati; phylum Pseudomonadota; class Gammaproteobacteria; order Vibrionales; family Vibrionaceae; genus Vibrio; species Vibrio sp. V31_P5A7T61. The sequence goes on along the minus strand of NZ_WXWI01000029.1, from coordinate 253,404 downwards.
GCATTTTCACCTTTCGGGATCCACCATAAACGCAGCAAGCCCAGCACATGGTCAATCCGTAACGCACCACAATGTTTCATGTTGGCACGGAGCAGCTTGATGTAAGCATCGTAAGCAGTGGCGTGTAAGGTTTGTGGATTAAGTGGCGGCAAGCCCCAATTTTGCCCCAAAGGACCCAGCACATCCGGTGGCGCGCCAATACTGGCATCCAAGACTAAGCTGCCGTTATCCGCCCATGTTTCAGCGCCAGAGTCAGCGACTCCCACGGCGAGATCGCGATATAAACCAACCGCCATGCCTTTTTCATCAGCTAACGCTTGTACTTCATTAATTTGTGTATCGGCGACCCATTGCAAATACATATAAAGATGAACACGCTCACGATGTTCTTCAATGTACTTTTGCACCGCCGCATTATCAAAGTGACGGTATTTTTCAGGGAAAACTGGCCACCCCCACACTTGGTTATCTTGTGCATGCAAATCCGTGTGCAATGCATCGAATGCGGCTTGGTGAACCAGACTTTCGCCACCTTGCTCAACAAAAGCTAAGAAGGCACGCGCGCGATCGGTATTATTATCCAAATGGCGGCGCTTAAACTCATTAAACAGTAACGGCAAGACACTCATTTTAAGCTCGGCCACTTCGGTATAATTGACCCAGTGAGTTTCACGAACTTTTTGCAAACGTTGCTGAAAATCCTGACTACCGACTTGTTGCTGAGCTTCAGCACTGAGTGCAAACTCAGGTACCGAGCTAACATCGATATACAGGATATTTAGCCAGCGACGTGAAGAAGGGCTATAAGGGCTGGCCCCTTCAGGGTTAGCAGGAAATAGAGAATGAATCGGGTTTAAACCCACAAAATCACCGCCACGCGAAGCGATATCCGCCACTAGCTGCTTGAGATCGCCAAAATCGCCCATCCCCCAGTTGTGTTGGGTACGTAAGGTGTAGAGTTGAATGCTTGGTCCCCACAGTTTTTTACCTTGAACCAAAGCCGGTTGCTTAAAACACGCTCGCGGCGTGATGATCAGCGTCATCGTATACGGTGCTTTGCGCCGCTTACGAGTAACCAATAAAGTATGATATCCCCACGCCAAACCGCTTGGCAACGCAAACACTAAAGGGCCACCCTCTGCACGCTCATCACGAACAATTTGTGATTGAAGATAGCCTTCAAGTACTTCTCCCTGCTCGGTTTCTATCCGCCAATTAAATTCACTTTCCCGAGCGCTGACACCTAGGTAGAGTGGAACTTCAACCGCATCCCCTTCTGAGATCACCAATACAGGATCCAAGACATCTTTTTTATGTTTTTTCTGAGCTGACGCTAATAACGTTTGATCATTAGTTGTATCGTAACCCAAAGACGCCAAAAGACGACGAATAGTGTCGTCTGAAACGGTGGCCTCGTCTCCCCAAGCGCTGACATAGCTATCGGCAATTCTTGCCATCTCTGCGACTTGTTTTAATGCATTATGTTCTTTCATCGCTTTCTCCGAAGGGACTGCTTACCCCTCAAAAATCATGTAGGGTGTATAAGAAAAGAGTTATCCAGCCAAGAGTTTCCTTGGCTGGATAGTCGGTTAATTAGCGTTTAACCGCTTTTAATTTCCAAATATTATTCACGTAATCTCGAATACTACGGTCTGAGCTGAACTTACCCACCAGCGCGGTATTCAAAATGGCTTTTTTCGCCCAGCCAGCTTGATCACGATATTGCTTGTCCATCGCTTCATGAGCTTGAATGTAAGAAGCGAAATCGGCCAGTACGAGGTAAGGGTCTCCGCCATCCAGTAAACTGTCATAAGTCGCGCGCAGCTGTCCCGGAGCACCTGGTGTAAACTCATCGCCCAGCAGTAAATCCATTGACGCTTTCAACAGTGGATCGGCTTGATAATAATCGTAAGGGTTGTAGCCGCGTGCTTTCAACGATTCAACGCCATCGACATCCAAACCAAAGATGTAGATATTCTCATCACCAACTTCTTCACGAATTTCTACGTTTGCGCCATCCATCGTACCGATGGTTAACGCACCATTCAGTGCCATTTTCATATTACCGGTACCTGATGCCTCTTTACCTGCGGTAGAGATTTGCTCAGACACATCCGCTGCCGGAATAATGATTTCCGCCATGCTGACGCGATAATCGGGAATAAATACCACTTTAAGTTTGTGATTCACACGAGGATCGTTATTCACTTTCTCCGCAATCTTGTTCAGCGCGTAAATAATTTCTTTAGCAAGGTGATAGCCCGGCGCCGCTTTCGCAGCAAAGAACACCACGCGTGGCTGCATATCAAATTTTGGATCGTTCAATAAGCGATGATAGAGCGAAAGAATGTGCAACATATTCAGATGCTGACGTTTGTATTCGTGTAAACGTTTGATCTGGACATCAAAGATAGCGTTGGTATCAAGCTCAATACCCATATTGTCGCTTACCCAGTCAGCCAAACGTTGTTTATTGGCTTTCTTAACGGCCATAAACTGCTTTTGGAACGCTTTATCATCAGCATACTTGGCAATCTCTTTAAGCTGATCTAAATCCGCAGGCCATTGGTCACCGATCTTCTCGGTGATCAATGCGGTTAATCCTGGGTTACAGAATTTTAACCAGCGGCGAGGGGTCACCCCATTTGTCACGTTTTGGATCTTACCAGGGTAAAGCTCAACGAATTCGGGAAACAGATCCCGTTGCACTAACGCAGAGTGTAAGGCAGCAACACCATTGACGGCATACGACCCGACAACACACAAGTTAGCCATACGCACCATGCGGTGGAAACCTTCTTGAATGATCGATAATTTTTGCTGTTTGGTTACATCACCAGGCCATTTAGCACGAACGTCTTGTAAGAAGCGATGGTTGATCTCGTAAATGATCTCCATATGACGAGGTAACAAGCGTTGGATTAACGATTCACTCCACGTTTCTAAGGCTTCTGGTAATAACGTATGGTTGGTGTAAGCAAAGGTTTTTGAACTGATTTCCCATGCCGCTTCCCAAGTCAAATCATGCTCATCAATGAAAATACGCATTAATTCAGGAATGGCGATGGTTGGATGGGTATCATTTAACTGAATGGTTTCATATTTTGGTAAGTCTTGTAGCGAGAAACCAGCCGCTTGATGACGACGCAAAATATCACGCACTGAAGCCGCACTGTGGAAATATTGCTGCATCAAACGTAGCGTTTTGCCTTTTTCGTGGTTGTCATTGGGATAAAGTACTTTGGTGATATTACCCGCATCAATCAGCGCGTGCTGCGCTTCAAAATAGTTACCATTATTAAAGCTCTCTAATGAGAACGGTGCAATGGCACGACATTCCCAAAGACGCAACGGGTAAACGGTTTCACTCTGGTAGCCCACAATAGGCAGATCCCACGGCATCGCTTGTACCAACATGCCCGGCACCCAGCGGCGCTTCTCTTTACCTTGATCGTGGTAGACTTCGACATGACCATAAAAGCCAATTTCTTGTTTAATGTCAGGACGAGCCACTTCCCATGGATAACCCTCAATTCCACACCAAGCATCCGGCGCTTCTTTTTGATGTCCATCCTCAAACGATTGTTTAAACAAACCGTACTCATAATGCAAACCATAGCCGACGGTTGGATACTCTTGCGCAGCGCATGAATCCATAAAACAAGCTGCTAAACGACCTAAACCGCCATTACCTAATGACGGATCGCGTTCTTCTTCTAATAAATCCGTCAGGTTCTGTCCAAGTTCACTCATTGCTTGGCCAACCTGCTCATACAAGCCCATGCTGATCAGGTTATTGCCTGTTAGTCGCCCAATTAAGAATTCAAGTGAAAGGTAGTTAACACTTTTCGCGTTAACAATTCGTGGGTCTTGCTCTGTTTCAAGTAAATCAAACGTGGTCAATTCCGCTAGCGCTTGACCCATTGCTAAATACCATACTCGGCTAGAAGCATGTTCAATCGTCGTCGCATAGGTCGCGGTAAGGTGGCGTTTCACGTTTGCTTGAAATAATGCTTTATCAAAAGTTTTCTGTTGCGTAGGTTTCATTGAGAAATCTCACTTTTCGGTTTTAATCCATCTGTGGTCTATCGTGCATTGCCTCTTCCCGCAAAACATCCTCCCACTGAAATGGCAAATTAGGATGAGAAGCAAGGGCGTAGATGCAGCGATAGCCTCGTAGAGGTGATCTGTCTCTCATCGATCAAACAGAGAAACAAACGATGAGTGATAACGATCACAGCAACGCGTTTAGTGAGCATAGTGGTCTCTTTTTACAAAACCCGGACAGCTAGATAAACATTTACTCAAAATGCAACAATGATCACATGACATTATTTTCTGTTGCTTAATTTGCAGCGTATCTCGTGTGCAAGAGATAAATATCAGGGTTATTCACCTCACCAATAAGTGACAAACATCACATAATGGGGGCGTAGTTAGTGAAGAACTGTGAATTTGGCAAGAAAGTCGTCTGGGATCAATAACAGTCTGCGGCAAGTTCCAGTAACATCCCTGTCATTAACGATGACGGGACAAATATCATGTGGATTCCATCGAAATTAACTCGCCCAGGACGGCTACACAACGCGATTGTCCGTCCGCGCGTTTTAGAACTCCTGCAAAAGGCCCCTTGTTATAAGTTGGTCCTTTTCCGCTCTCCAGCGGGTTATGGCAAAACCACCATGGCCGCTCAATGGCTTGCCGATAAACCGAATGTCGGCTGGTACAGTATTGATGAAAGTGATAATGATCCTTTTCGCTTCATGAATTACTTACTGCAAGCGATGAATAAAGCGACTCAACAAAGCTGCCCTAATGCGCAAAAATTGGCAGAACGACGCCAATTTTCATCGCCCCACTCACTGTTTAGCGAAGTTTTTGCTGAGATTTCTCAGTTTGATCAAGAATGCTTTGTCGTGCTGGATGATTATCATCTGATCAGTGATGATGAGATTCACGAAGCGATGCGCTTTTTCCTGAAACATATGCCAGATAATCTCACCCTAGTCGTCACCAGCCGCATGACACCGCCGCTGGGCACAGCGAATCTGCGTGTACGTGATTTAATGATAGAGATAGGTAATGAGTTGCTGGCGTTTGATACCGAAGAGACCACGCGTTTTTTCAACCAGCGTGTCGTGGAAGGTATTGATGACGTCACCGCCCTCAACCTGCGTAATTATGTTGAAGGTTGGCCTTCAGCATTACAACTTATCGCCTTACAAGCACAACATCAAAAGCGCACCTTAGCCCAGTCGGTTGAATCGGTCGCTCATTTTAACCATGCCCATTTATGGGATTACTTAGTTGAAGAAGTGTTTGATTTACTGGATAAAGAAACACGCCACTTTCTGATGCAGTGCTCGGTATTGGATCACTTTAACGACAGCTTAGTCAGCGCCTTAACACAACGAGACGATGCCCTAAGTATGATTGAATCACTCAATCGGTATGGTCTGTTTATCTATCCGTTAGAAGGAGATCACAACTGGTATCGCTTTCATAATTTATTTGCTGAATTTCTTGCCCATCAACGCATGGCACGGATCCCTCAGCAAGAGCAAGAATTACATCGCTCCGCCGCGCGCGCCTGGCTTGAAGCCTCTACCCCACATCAAGCCTTACGTCATGCTAACTTAGCGCAGGATACCGATCTTTTAGCGAGTATTTTGACTCAACATGGTTGGAAAATGTTCAACCAAGGTGAGCTTAATGTCCTTGAGTCGGCCATTAATCTCCTCGCGCCACAACAGCTTTATAAAGAACCCAAACTCTGTTTACTGCAAGCTTGGTTGGCACAAAGCCAACATCGCTACGATACCGTGGGCGCGATGCTTGAACAGGCAGAAAAAGAGATGCAAGCGCTGAACGTCGAACTCAGTAGTAAACAGCAAGGTGAGTTTAATGCGCTATTGGCTCAAGTCGCAATCAACAAAAATGAGCCCGAGAAAGCCTTAACCCTCGCTGAACTGGCATTAAGCCAATTAGACAGCACCGTGTATCGAAGCCGCATTGTTGCCACATCGGTTGTTGGAGAAGTGAACCACGTTCTTGGTCACCTCAGTCGTGCGCTATCAATGATGCAACAAACCGAAAAACTGGCACGGCAATATCAAGTCTACCATCAAGCGCTCTGGGCCTTATTGCAACAGAGCGAAATCTTAATTGCTCAGGGCTACGTGCAAGCGGCTTTCGAAGTGCAAGATAACGCCTTCAAGCTGGTGGAGGAGCAGCATTTACACCAAGTTCCCTTACATGAGTTTTTACTGCGTATTCGCGCCCAAATTCTCTGGTGTTGGAATCGTTTAGATGAAGCAGAAGAGTGTGCCCACAAGGGGTTAGAAGTGCTTGGTCAACATTCACCGAGTCAACATTTACACAGTTATTCAATGTTGGCACGTATCGCGGTTGGCCGTGGAGAGCTGGATAAAGCCGGGCGTTATATCGAGCAAGTCCATCACCTGATCAAACAATCACAGTATCATGTCGACTGGACGGCGAACGCCTCATTATCGTTATTATTGTATTGGCAAGCTCGTGGGGATAAAACCGCGATAGAACATTGGTTGACCACTACCCATCGACCAGAAAAAGCTTATAACCATTTTTTCCAACTGCAATGGCGCAATATTGCTCGCGCACAAATTTGCCTCGAACAGTATCCGGAAGCGAAACAAACCTTAGCATTTTTACAACAGCAAGCGAGTGAGTACCAACTACTGACCGACTTAAATCGCAACTTAATTGTTGAAGCCACGCTCGCCGCGCTCGGCAATGATGATGAACTCGCTCGTGATAAGCTCAAAGAGGCTCTACGCCTCACCAATCAAACGGGCATGGTGGGTAATTTTCTGATCGATGGACAAAAAATTGGCCATTTACTGGAAAAAATGGTTCACCGCGGAGAATTAGGCGATCTAGAGCGCCATCGCGCCCAGCTATTGATTAAGGAGATATCAACCTCTCAGCGCAGCCGCTCCATTCATTTTGATGAAGAATTTGTCGAAAAGCTGATTAACCATCCCAATATCCCTGAGCTGGTTAGAACCAGTCCGCTCACTCAACGTGAGTGGCAAGTGCTTGGGTTAATTTATTCAGGCTTTAGTAATGAGCAGATTGCTCAAGAGCTTGATGTGGCAGGAACGACCATCAAAACGCATATTCGTAACCTGTATCAAAAGCTGAATATCGCCAACCGTAAGGAAGCGATGCATACCGCAGAAAACTTATTACAGTTAATGGGATATTAAAATATCTCGAACCTCGGCCTACTGATTGGATTATAACAAGTAGGCCGACCGTCGATTAAAATGGTTTAGGCGCAAAACCAGTCATCACTTCGACCCGTAAGGCTTTACCAATTTTGGTGGTAGGATGAACAATAACAAGCCCTTTAACGGATTTTTTCAGCTTCCCTAAATCGGCCTGCTCTTCTTTAGTCAACTCACGATAAAACGGCATATCCGCCAGCATTTTGCGCTCTTTGTTTAGCTCATATTCTGCTTTGTTCTTCAAACTATTAATTTGTTTGGTCAACTGATCAACGTCATCCGTAAACTTACTCACCATAGCGCTGTCACCGCGAGTCTTGGCCGATTCTAACTTATGAGAACAAGTATCAAGGCGGCTGTGTAATTTTTGCAGATCGTTTTTTAAACTCATGGGGCTTAAGGCTCTTACCGATAAATGGGCACGGATTATAGCATAGGAGAGGCAGAGTGTTGAAACACAAAAACATCGATTCTTGCTCTTGGATTGCTCTCACCGTATAGCGCTGTGAACATCAGATGACCACAAGGTCCGGCTTCTTGAGCAAGTGATATCGAGTCCCCGCTCTTTGATAACCATAAAAATGTGAGACACCACATAGTAATCTTTCATTCACCGTTAAATATCTGCACTAGTATTATGGTAATAGCCTGCATCGCTGACAATGATATCGATAAGATAACCAATCATTCTCACGCCACGAAATGATCAAGCAGGCAAAATGGTCTCAGTTGGTTTGAACTTAATTATCATGAAAGATGGAAAACACCATGAATCTAACCATACGCCAGCGCCTCTATATCTTGTCGATTGTGCCTTTATTACTGATTGCCTTAAGTATGATCTATTCAACCTTCGCAGAAACGCGCAGTTTGACTCAAGGGCAGATGAATAACACTCGCCTTGCGATGATGGAGATGAAAAAAAACGAGCTGAAATCTTATTTGGAGATTTCGCGTACCGCAATCGAGCCATTACTGCGTCGTCAAGCGCCTTTAGAGGAAGCTCTGACCATCTTACGAGAGATTCGCTTTGGGCTTGATGGTTATATTTTTGGTTATGACAGTAAAGGGACTCGACTTCTCCTTGGTCAGAGCAAAGCTGGATTAGGCAATAACTTCATCAATATGACCGATGCCCAAGGTAACTTTTTAATTCGAGATATCATTAATAACGCGAGAAAAGATGAATTTTCCATCTACTATTTTCCAAAGCCTGGGGAATCCGTACCTTTACCTAAACTTAGCTACTCGATTTATATTCCTCAATGGGATTTAACCATAGGTACTGGGTTTTATACTGATGATGTCGATGCAGAAATTGCGGCCATGGAAAAGCGGGCTCAGCAACAACTGACTCAAAGCCTTTGGACATTAACGACGATTGCCACTGTTATTGTCATTATTGTCGGAGTCATGGCGCTGTTCTTAAATCGTAGCATTATGCGCCCACTGGATATGCTGGATGAATCGATTCGCTCTTTTGCCAGTGGCGATGCCGATCTCACCGCTCGGATGGAAAGCTTCACTATTCCAGAATTTGCCCGTTTAAGCAGTAACTTCAATGTGTTTGTGACCAGCCTGCAAGGGATCATCCAACGCGTCCATCAACTCGGACAACAAGTGGTTGCAGAAACCGACACCATGACGCAACGCGCTGCTCAAGTGGACATCATTGCCACTGGACAGCGCGAAGAGACCGAGCAGGTCGCCACCGCGATGACTGAAATGACAACGACCGCTCAAGAGATCTCTAATAATGCCAATCAAGCAGCCAATTCGGCCAGACAAGCGGAAGATAATGCTCAAGAAGCGCATAAGATTGTCGAATCTGCGGCTCGATCAGTACAAGCCTTAGCCAAAGAGGTTGCCGAGGCCAGTACCGTAATTTCTAAACTCGAAGGCGATGTCAAAAATATTTCCAGCTCTTTAGTGGTTATTCAAGATATTGCTGAACAAACCAATTTACTGGCCTTGAACGCTGCAATTGAAGCCGCACGAGCTGGCGATCAAGGCAGAGGCTTTGCCGTTGTGGCAGATGAAGTTCGTAAATTGGCCAGCCGTACCCAAGACAGTACGGAAGACATCCATAACATGATTCAGCAGTTAAAGTCTGCTTCAGACAACGCCGTGAAAGCGATGGACTCCAGTCAACACCGCAGCACATCGACGGTCAAAGAAGCCAGCGAAGCAGCAAAAGCGCTGGAAAGCATTCAGCAATCGATCGGTGTGATCATGGATATGAACTCATTAATTGCCACCGCGACTGAAGAACAAAGTATTGTTGGCCAAGAAATCTCCGAACGGATTGTGGTCATTTCTGACCAAAGTAGTCAGTCTGCCGATCTGGCTAATGAAAACAAAGCCAGTAGCCAAGATCTTAATGGCCGTGCGCATGAGCTGTATAACTTGGTCGGGCGCTTTAAAGTTTAAGGTGTTTACAGTGTAAATTACTGACTCTGATCATCACTGAGTCACAAACCGTCAGCGATAACCAAACGGTTAAGCGTTGCAGATAAGCAACCAGTGAGTGAATCTCCAATCACCTTGATAAGCGAGGTGATTGGATTCAGAGTCTTTGACCAAAACTGATATCGCTTCATTAAAAATGCCTATCTTGATAATTAAACGTTGCAACCGTCGAGTTGAGAAAGGGAACAATAAAAAGCGAATAACGTGTCGACTCTTATAGACAAAGTTGGCTAATTTCGATTAATGGCTCAGGTAATACCCGATAGACATGGGAACAGCGTCCGATTAGAACCATTGGGAGTATTATTGTGCAACATTCCGTACTCATCGTTGAAGACAGTCGAGCTTATCGAAATTACTTAACTGCCCTTCTTTCAAAACTAGAAGTAGAGTTGATGATTGCTGATGACTACCAATCGGCACGTCGTTTACTCGACGCTCCAGAGTCGACCAATATACTCTGTGCGGTATTAGATTACTGTTTACCCGATGCGCAAGATGGAGAAATCGTCGATCTTCTGATCGAAAAAAACATCCCTAGCATTGTTCTCACTGCTCATGTAAATGAAGACATTCGTCAACGACTCGTCAACAAAGGGATACTCGATTACATCCTTAAAGACAGCGTTGCATCTGTCGCTTATTTAGCGCCACTCATTGATCGCTTGATTAACAACTTAACCCATACCGCTTTAGTGGTTGATGATTCGGTGATGGTACGGCGTCATATGTGTCAATTATTACAGCGTTGTTATATTCATTGTTTAGAAGCCGAGAATGGTCAACAAGGCTTAGAAATACTGAAACAGCATCCACAAATCACGCTCGTGATTGTCGATCATGATATGCCGATTAAAAATGGCGTCACGATGATCCAAGAAACTCTAGCCTTGTACCCACGCCATAAATTTATGCTGCTTGGGGTTTCGGCAAGTAATGATCGCTCTATTACCTCACAATTTCTTAAAGCCGGAGCAAATGATTTTCTGCATAAACCCTTTAATCAAGATGAGTTCTATTGTCGGGTGAATAATTTATTAAATTTAAAGGATTCTAACGATCGGATGTTCTATCTGGCCAATAAAGATGTATTAACTGGATTGTGGAATCGACGCTTCTTTTTTGACCATATTTATACAACGAAAAACCTGATCAGTATTGCGATGCTAGACCTGGATCATTTTAAAAAAGTGAATGACTTATACGGTCATGCCATGGGAGATCAAGTCCTACAATCTGTTGCTCAATGTATGCAAGACATTTTTAATCATGAAGATAACGAACTGGTAGCACGTTTTGGTGGTGAAGAATTTTGTCTCTATTCTAAACAAGCGTTTCCGATAGTCATTGAGAAGCTCGAACAACTCATCAAGCAGGTCGCGAGTTTATCCTTTAGCCATAATCAACACACCTTCTCAGTCACGATCAGTGTTGGGCTATTTTGTGGCTATCAAGATATTTCCACCTTGGTGAATCGAGCAGATGACATGTTGTATGAAGCCAAGCGACGAGGAAGAAATCAATTGATCTACAAGCCGCCTCACTTAACAACCTAACAGAGTCACGGTGACAATCAAGCATGGTCAAGGTTAACGTTAAGATAACCTTCTCAGCTTATGGTTTAAAAACAAGTTAAATCCATAAGCTAAACATTAAAGAAATAAATCTCTTTCTTCTCTGCACTCATATTCGCCCATTTCAAAGGCACGACAAACCCAAGGGCGCAATTCATAAATAGTACACATAAAAGTTTCACGATCGAGCGCCGAGCACCATCCGTCATCCAAACGACGCATCGTTTCTCCGCCCCAGCGATCAACCGCGACGTGCTGCTTAGGAACCCCTGTGTCACTAATGAGCATGACTTCTAATCGGCAGCAACAAGCCTGACAAGTGGAACAGGTAATTGACGAAGATGGATCAGGATTGAGTTCGGTATGGATAGGAATTGATTTAGTCATAAAGGTCAATAATAAAGGCGATGAACGCATCATACGCCAACTCGGTCAAGATAGCGAAAACCCTCTATCTGTTTTAAGATAAAACGTTAAGACTCAGCCTAGCGTCTGTAGAATGGACAGAACGTGATTACCATGGCAAGCGCTCTCCGTTATAAGCCAAAAACTGTCCTGTTTGCTGCAAATTCGCTTGAATGATTAACTCAACCAGATGCTGTGCAGCCTGCTCTGGCGTTAATAGCTTATCGGCGGGTACGTTGGCTTGAAAAGGCTTAGACAGCGGCGTATCGGTGGTTCCTGGATGTAGCGCTAAGACGACACCTCGTTTAATCGTGCGCTGCCACTCAATAGAGAGAGTTTTCAGCAGCATATTCAGTGCGGCTTTAGAGGCCCGATAGCTGTACCATCCGCCAAGACGGTTATCACTAATACTGCCCACTTTGGCAGAAATAGTCACAAACTTAGCAGCATCACTGGCTTTCATCAGCGGCGAAAAATACTTGGCCAATAACAGCGTAGGCAAGGTGTTAATGGTAATATTTTGCATAAAAAAATCACTATTCAATGCTTGCAAATTCTTCTCTGGACCCTGATCTTGAGCATGCAGCATACCTACCGCGTTAATTAACCAATCCAGTGTCGAAAAACGCTGACTGAATAAAGCAACGTCAGATTCTTGAGTAACATCCAACTGAGACCAAGTGACACGTTGAGAGGTGAAATCGGGGCATTGGCGATGATAAGTCGCATGAATATTCGCTTCAGGTAAGGCCAATAATAACTGCTTTACGATGGCTAAACCGATTCCACCATTTGCGCCAACCACCAAAATATCCATTATAACTCCTCCAGGTGACTCACGTAGTATTCTGCCGTCTGTAAGATATCCGCTCGCTGCTGATCCGTCATGTTGTCCCATGAGCGATACAACATTCCAATACGGGGATTGACTGCTAAACGATCACGCTGCTGATGCATAAATCGCCAATAAAGGCTATTGAATGGACAGGAAGCCTTACCACTGCGGGCTTTATTATCATAGAAACAGGTCTTACAATAATCGCTCATTTTATTAATATAAGAACCGCTAGCCGCATACGGTTTAGTCCCGACGATGCCACCATCGGCAAATAAAGCCATTCCCCGTGTATTTGGCATCTCAACCCACTCAATGGCATCGACGTAAACACCTAAATACCAAGCATCGACTTCATCGGGATTGATTCCAGTTAATAAGCAGAAGTTTCCCGTCACCATCAGACGCTGAATGTGGTGTGCATAAGCAAAATCGAGTGATTGACCGATCGCTCGCTGCATACAATGCATTTTGGTTTTTGCCGTCCAAAAATAGCTAGGTAAGCGGGAGGTGGCCTGAAGTGCATTGAGCTGAGCATAGTGCGGCATGTTGGCCCAGTAGATGCCACGTATGTACTCACGCCAGCCTAGGATTTGGCGAACAAAGCCTTCCACTTGGGCAAGATCGATCTGGCTCTCACGCTGATAAGCCGCAACCGCTGCATCAATCACTTCTTTAGGATGTAAGAGCTTACTGTTAAGAGCAAAGGACAATCGGCTATGATAAAGACTCCATTGCGCAGGATGCAGATGGGTCATCGCATCCTGAAATTGGCCAAAGCGTGGTAAACACACTTGGCAAAAATGAGCAAGCAATGTCAAACTCTGCGCGCGATTAATTGGCCAAAACAAATCGCCCTTTAAGTGCCCTATCGTTTGTATTCCATGTCGATTTAGGCGTGCAAGAACGTCCGATGGGTTATTTTTGAACAGCAAAGGTTCTGGTAACTGAGCAATATCTTGTGCTTTTAATTTATTGCGGTTACTGGCATCAAAATTCCATTGACCAGCAAGCGGTTTGCCATCTTCGATTAAAACCGTAAAACGTTGTCGCATCCGCCGATAAAAATGCTCCATCATTTTATGCTTGCCTTTAGGGAAATGTTGTTCAATCTCTTCAAACGGCAGCAAAAAGTGCTCGCTATCGACACAACCAATAACCGTATTAGCAAAACGTAAGTTTGCGAGCTGTGCAAGTAAACGATACTCATCAGGGCGCTGATACTCGAAGCTCATGGCTCCAGTCTGTTGTACGTAGTGCGCGATTAATTGTGGTAGATCACTAAAATTCTGTGTCTCATCGAGGGTCAGGTAAACGACTTGATGACCTTCTTCCTGCCTTGCTTTAGCAAATTCTTGCATCGCCAAAAAAAACGCGACGACTTTTTGGATGTGATGAGTCACATAGTCCGTTTCCTGATGAAGTTCAGCAATAATGTACAGTACATCATCATCCACTTTCTTAAACCAAGAGTGTTGAGCATTGAGCTGATCGCCTAATAGTAATCGAACCGTTTTGAAATTCATGCCGTGATCAGATCCTTGCTTCAGAGATGGATAGGGTTAGCTAAACCTTTACGCGAATACAGAGAATAAGATCATTCACTGCTGTTGGATTAACCTTTTTATGATTAAAAATCGTCGTCACATCAGAATGTTACTGAATAGTTAACTATATTTTCGTTCATTTATTACTCACTTTAGTAAACAAACACTATTATCTATAGGTTGGTTAATAATAATAAATGAGGCTTATGTTATGTATTGGAAAACGCTATCAATTCGTCGCAGAATTAACTGGGTTCTATCCGTCATACTGGTGACTTGTACATTGATTGCCATGGGGCAACAGGCAATCCGCACATCAAATGATCAATTGAATGAGCTTAAGTCGCACACTCTGCCGAGTCAATTACGCGGACTCGCTTTTGAAATCAGTAATCAGCTACAACCGGCGATCACAGGATCGAATTTTCTTGCTCATCATTCAGGTTTGCTGGATTGGAGCGCGGAACAAAAATCCATTGCTAATCCCGCCGTGGCTCATCAGGCATTAGAAAATGCGATGACTCGACTCGGAGCAGACAATGCTTTTGCCGTCTTAGATAGCGCAGAAGGAAAATATATTTTTACTTATGATGGTCAGCATCGAGCCACTCGCCTTGCCGATTACCCCTTTAAAGATTTCTATCCCAACTTTCTCGGCAAAAACAAACCCATTGAATTGAACATGAACCAAGATCAAGTAGGTGGGCAATACGTTATTTTTATTAATTATCGCAGTACACAAGTCAATCCTCGAACCAATCAACCTTATGTGGTCGCCGGGTTAGGCTTCAACGTTAGTAGCTTGGTCAGTATGATCGAAAGCTTTAGGATAGGCTCTAATGGGCGAGCCATGCTGGCATCGAGCGACGGAAAAATCCAAGTCGCTCCCAAAGATTCTGTGTTAGCGAATCATACCAGCGGGCAACTGCAACAAGCCATCAGTGCGGGTAAAACCGCTCCCATTATTACTGAACTTACCGTCAACCAAGACGCTTATTTAATTGGATCTTATTGGTTAGCGGATTTGGACCGTTTTGTGGTTGTTGAAATACCCAAATCTCAAATTACCTCACCAATCATGGCTCAATTTATTCAATCGCTCCTGTTTACATTAATTTTTATCGCCGTTGCCTTAGTGATCATGCACTTTGTCGTTACGGCGTTAACTAAACCGATTCAACAACTAAGCAGTGAGATTGATCATATTGCCCAGCATCTTGATTTAAACCACAAAGTGAATATTTTTGATGGTGCAGAGGTAGCGAATTTATCGCAGAAAATTAACCTCTTTATTGAGCGGTTCAGAGATTCATTAAGTTCTGTTAATCAAACTGTAGCGGAATCGCAAGTGGCATTTTTACAATTGAAACATAACGCTAAAGAAACCAATCAAGCCACCGAGGAACAGCGTAGTGCTTTAGGAACCATTTCTCAGGCCAGTCAACATATTACCGAACGAACCGAAGAAGCGACACGACTCGCTAGCCATGCAGGCGAGCTTTCCGCGCAAGGCAATAGCTCATTACAAAATGCCCTCTCTGCGATGCACAGCAGCCTTACCCATATAGAACAACTCGGTTCGAATATGGCAACCAGCCAGCAGAGTCTGCAACAGCTTAACAACCATATTGAAAATATTCTTCGCGTTCTCGAAGTGATTAGCTCTATTTCCGAGCAAACCAACTTGTTAGCGTTAAACGCGGCGATAGAAGCCGCAAGGGCAGGAGAACATGGTCGAGGATTTGCGGTCGTTGCTGATGAAGTGCGTTCGCTTTCCCAACGCACTAGTGAGTCTACCACCGAGATCCAAGACATCATCAACAAGCTTCGATCGGCGTCGAATTCAGTGACCACACAAATTGAAGTCGTGCATGAAAATAGCCAACACAGTTTGACCACTCATCATCAAGCAGTAAAAGACGTGCAAGCATTAAACACCACTCTACAAGCGCTCTTTTCAATGAACCAACAAATCGCTCAAGGTGCTGAAGAACAAAGTGCAGCGGTAGTAGAAATTAATCAAAGCATAGAAAATTTAAATGAACAAAGTAGCCGCACCGAACAACTGACTCAACAAGGTGAACATTCGGTGATCGGCGTAGAAAAACAGATGACTCATTTAGCCGCTAAGATTAATCAGTTTAAGGGAATATAACCGGTTGATTCTTGCCGAAGCTCACTCGCTACGTCTTGCGATAAAGAGACGTAGCGAGTTGTTTCTCTTCCTAGAAAATGATCTACATCGGTGTGTAACCACGTAGCATCATATCGTAAATCGGTTTAATCACAGATTCTTTTACCTTCCAAGCAAAGCGACTGCTTTTTAGAGGGTCAACGACTTGAAACGGTAGCGCTGTCATTGGTTGGAGAGTGAAGTCAAACTCCCACAGCATTGCATGACCCACATCTAAGATCATCGGACATGACGTGTAACCATCCCATTTCGCCATTAATGGTTTATCTTTTATTAGTGCCGTTAAGTTTTGTGTCACCACCGGAATTTGCGTTTTAACAGACGCCGCCGTCTTACCGATTGGCGTTCCTACATTATCTCCCAAGCCAAAAATATTGCTGTAACGCTTATGCTGCATCGTATATTGATCGACCTCTAGGTAGCCCTTAAATTGCTCGTTATCTGCCAATGGTGATTCTCTGATGGTTTTTATGGCCGTCATAGGCGGAGCAACATGAATAAAGTCCCAATCAACGGTGTGTGTCGATTGGTCCGCTAATTGGAATGTGGCTTGTTTTCTACTCGTATCGACTGAGGTTAAGGTATGCTGAAAGTGTGAGTCAATGCTGCGTTGCTGCCAAATCTCACGTATCCGCTGGTCAAATACTTTAACTGAGAAAAGGAAATTCTCTGCTGTAAAATAGTCAAAAACAAATTTATCTCGATGACCGGCTTGGGCAACAAAGTATTCCACCAAGTTGGTCGCTTTCATTGGCGCTCCAGCGCATTTCATCGCCCCCTGCGGTCGAGTAAAGACGGCTTTACCACCTTGGCTATGGGCAAATGCTTGAGCTTGTTGATGACTAGCGATTCCGGCCTGCGGGCTGTAATAAATACTCGTTATCCCATTTTGGCCAATTTCTTGCGGATCAAACCCGTCAATTAAGTCATAACGAAGTTCAACACCCGTCGCGACAATCAAATAGTCGTAGTTCACTAACAGACCATTTTCAGTTACCACTTGATTTCGCTCAGGCCGATACTCAATTACTGAATCTTCAACCCAACGCACACTAGCATCAATAAAATGCTCATTGGGACTAATCACATCACTGACTTGTGTATAAGCACCGGCAAGTAATAACGTTTGGCCCGGTTGATACCAGTGGAAACCACGTGGTTCTATCACGGTGATCGTTGCGCCGTCCAAATAATGTCCCAATTGATTGGCAATACCAATACCGGCCGCTCCCCCTCCAACAATGACAATGTTAGCTTGAGTTTTGGTTTTATTTATCTGCCGATAACCAACTCCCACCGCACCTACTGCGCCAACCCCAACGCCTGCTTTAAGAAACGTCCTTCGTGAAATAGCCATAATGACTCCTAGGGTGTTCTCGCCCAACAATAATTTCTTTTATCGTCTAGCGAAATCATCGATCATGATTTCAAGCTCAAACACTTAAAGTCGGCGACCAGTGCAGTAATCTCACAATGATCAATCACAGCCATGGCTAAGCAGCAGCGTTAAGTAAAATGAGCGTCTAATGATTAAGAGGTTGCGTCCTTTTATCGAAATCGAATATAAGCAACCCCTTATAAAAGTAGTCAGTAGTTACTCTCAATACCAATGAGGATTGATTAAATTCGTAGACTCAGTCACACGCTTTCCAGTTTACAGTGTAAATTTCAATCCTCGTTTTATTGAAGGCTCAGTTTACACTGTAAATCACTCAATAACCGAGCGAGCTGCTGACGTAATACTTGCTCTGTTTGTTTACGTCCGGTAAAGCCATGAATGGCTGCACACTCTGTCCAGGTACGCTGTTGAATGACTTTTTCAATCAATAAATCTTCGATCACCATTGAGGATTGAAAAGCAGAATGAATGAGGAGTTTTTCAATCCATACTGCGACACTTTCATAATTCGCCCCACCCATACTGTAACGAGTCAATAAATCAACCGGCAACGTTATTCGCTTCTCGGTTTTAGCTTCGCTCAATAACAAACAAACCGTCTTTGCAGCTAAGTACTGCAAACTATCTTTCAACTCATAGAGCAAATGTGCTTGGAATTGCCGACGAGCTTGAGAGAGCCATTCAACGTGTCGAGCGTAGATCATCAGTAATGAAAAACAGCCACTCGCTTGATCACGTTGTGAACCTAACTTGATGCTATGAAAACCATTGCGTTGCCAAAAATGGATAAGCTCCGGCGTAGCACCAAAGCTGGTAGCAACATAATCACAAGGATGGTGTTCAATAAAGTGAGTCAGTAACTGGCTGCCAATACCCAAATGTTGTCGCTGGGGATGAACCGCTATTCGCATCACTCGCCAACATTGCTGCTGCGCTGCCTGCGTTATTCCCATCTGATTGGCTAATGTAATCGGGGCAAGATGCCCCCGAGGACGACGCTGACCCAACTGAATCGATTCAATTAACTCTTGGTCCAATCCGCCCTCTTGCACCGCTAAGAGACACCCAACCAGACACTGCTGATAGCTAGCAACGTAGAGCGTTAATTTTTCGTCACTCAACAAATGGAAAAGATCATTCGGCGAAGTTTGATAATGGGCATTAACCAATAAACCAAACGCCTCTTTTAACAAACCCGGTGACGCCAATAACTCGGTTTTCGATACACTAAAATAATCGATATTATCGAGCGTGATCGCTGCTAAATCCGACCGTAAATCATAATTGAGGAGAAAGGTCTCTCGATGCCAAGTCTCTAGAGGGTCTTGCGCAGCCCAGCGAATAGGTTGCTCCAAATGTAGACAATGCGTTTGTGGTCGATGCTGTGCTAACCAGTGTTGAAATTTGAGCGTGAAACCTCGCCCACAACCTTCATAGCCATGAATAGTGGTCGAAAAGACCGCTCGATGATAACGCTCAACAAAACGATACAAAAACGGTAACGGCAGTGCTGCTGCCTCATCGACCAACAATAAATCACAGTCATGCTCATGTTGCTCCAGCTCATCTGGAGCAATAAACTGTAATTGAGAGGCTTGATAATCAATTTTATCTTTACTTACCTTGGCACCGGGTAAACCTTGCGCTGCAAAATAAAACACCGGAGTAATCGCCGATAAGCGTGGCGCTGTAATGATGATCTTGAGCGTTCGCGATTGCATTAATTTGGCAGCAGCGATACCTAAAGCGCTACTTTTGCCTCTACCGCGATCGGCGGTAAGTAATAATGGGCGCTTACGATGTCCAGTAACCACTCGAAGCATCGCCTCAACCGCTAATGCTTGTTCTTGGGTATGGCATGACTCAGGAACAAGGAAAGACTTAGGAAGGGCAGGAATATCGCTTTCGGTAACAATCAATAACTGCTCAAGTGCTCGAGTAAGCCAAATATTATCAGCGGCGGTAGGATTAACCTGATGACCGATAATAAACAGAAGCCCGCCACCAATTAACGTCCCTAAGGCAGCACTAAAACTATTAGCATCAAATCCTTGGCTAAAATCCGTGATCAATACATGACATTCTTGACCTAAAAGACGCTGTCCTTGGTTATACGCTAACGAAGAAGCGGCGAAAAACGGAACACCACCAAGTTGTACAACATGATGTTCCTCTACTGTTGCAAGCCATGCTTGAAGAACATGTCGACTCCATGGTAGTTCACCAGACAGATAAACGGCAAAGCGGTGATTACGCTGTTGTGCACAGCGTTGGAGAGATTGGAAGTAGTTAAGATAATCGGTCGTTAAAGTCGTCATACAGATTCACATTTCATCATGATTTGGCAATGGTAGCACAAAAGGTAAAGTGGATACGGTATCGGCATGCGCGACACAATAAACATCAATGCTAAGCCAAAGAATTGAGAAGGTTAAAATAATTGTTCTTAACGATAAATTATATTTGCTTTATTGAAACACCGATTTAACTAATTATGCATCTGAACACCAGCATTGGGCTGGACTTTAAGGAACGAAAATGCAATGAAATCTTTCATCAAAGGATTGGTCCTCGCAGCCGTCATTACTTCTGCTCAAGTGAGTGCGCAAGCACAAAGACTGAATGTTTACGCTTGGGGTGGCTACCTGCCAGAAAAATCACTCAAACAGTTTGAAGCACAAGAAGGCGTTTCGATCCATTATTCAACCTTCGAGAATAATGAATCCATGTACACTAGGCTCAAACTTCTTAAAGGCAGCGGATATGATGTGGTTTTTGCTTCCGCTTATTTTATTGAAAAAATGGCTCGTGAAGGGCTATTGAGCGAATTGGATCACGCACAAATTCCAAACATGAAAGATGCTATGCCATCGTTATTAGGTCAAGCGCATGATCCAAAGAACCAGTATTCTTTGCCCTACATTTGGGGCATTACTGGCCTTAGCTACAACGCTGCTTATTTGCCTAACGGAATTTCTCGCTGGGCCGATCTGTGGGACCCGAAATATGTCCGTCAAGTCATGCTGATTGATGATATGCGTGATGTATTTGGTATGGCACTGAAACTGAATGGATTTAGTATCAATACCCAAAACGAAGCAGAAATAGAAAAGGCTTATCAATCATTGGTTGCCTTAAAACGTAATGTATTGCTGTATAACTCTGATGCGCCGCATGTACCTTATGTTTCTGGCGAAGTCGCCCTAGGCATGCAGTGGAATGGCAACGCATTCCAAGGCCAAGAAGAGCTACCAGAGCTTACCTTCGTGATGCCTGAAGAAGGTGCTGTACTATGGATGGATAACTTTACTATTCCTTCCGGTAGTAATAATAAAGCACTAGCCCATAAATTTATTAATTTTATGTATCAAGCTGAGAATCAAGCTGAGATCGTAAACAGTTTAGGTTATGCATCCGCAACGCAATCAGGAAGAGCTTTATTAGCGGACGAACTACGTAATAATCCGTCGATTTTTCCTTCTGATGAAGAGATGCAAAAAGGCGAATTTATTAACGATGTAGGCCCAGAAGCGCTCGTTATTTATGAACGCTACTGGCAGCGTCTGCGTAATCAATAATCGTCCATACACTTAACATAAAAAAAGACAGCCCATAAAATGGGCTGTCTTTTTTTATGTTGAAAGAAAACGATAGCGAGCTAGCTAAGTTTCTTTTCGAGAAAGTCTAAAATCTCTTGAGCCAATTGGTCATCAACTTTTTGGATATTCAGCGTTAATAGCGGCCCTTTACGCTGATAGTTGACTCGGCCTTTGACCAGCTCAATTTTATTATTCAGCGTTTTTTTCGGTGGCGAAAGCTGCTCTATCCAAGATTCTATCGTTTCTGTGACCTCTTTGGTGATCCGAGTAACCCCTTGAGACTGACAGTGTTGCCAAACAAAGCCATTGGCTTGCTGACATTTATCCAACAACTCTTTTTGCTGATCAGGTGTTAATTCATTAAATTGCTTATGTAATTTAACGATGGTCGGTCGACCAAGTTCAACCACATTTGGGTAAGCTTGTAACAGAGCTAGAGGTAGTGAAGCCGCCTTTAGCGCTCCGCTGACTAACGCCTCACTGCACTGAAACATCTTAGCTAACGCTTTTTGATCTTCTGCTGCTCCACTATCAAGCTGAGCTTGCATTTCTTTGCCTTTTTCATACAGAGATAAGGGCTTATGTGCATTCGCTACATCAGACAAAAATTTAGCATGATCGCTAGTGATATTATCAGCGACATAAACTAAAAAATCTTGCTTGGCAATCAAACACGATTTACGACGGCGGCTACCATCTAGGATCTCAATTTGTCCGTTCTCAAGCCGACGACCGACAGCCGGATATTGCTGCCCACGCTCACGTAACGTATTGAGAATATCGGCCAACGCATGTTCATTAAGGAACGATTGCTCACGCGCATTTTGAGTGAAAACAGAAGTGCGACTATCAATTTCTGAAGCCGGTATACGAATAAGTTCAAAAGTTACCATCGCTTCACCGGCAACGGTTAACTCAATGATCTGCGCTTGAGCTTTAGCGGCGGCTTGTGCCTCTTGCGGGGTAGAGGCCCGTCTTTTATCGGCTTTACCGAACAATTTAGCGTTCAGATCAGATGTTTTTATGGCCATGAATTACTTACCCCTGATTTAAAGAAAGCCAATGTGAATGCAAAACACGTTCTAGCTCAAGTGCGCTTTTTTGCACCGCGTCTTGCGCTGTGGCTAAGGTTTTTTTACCGCCCTCAAAATCACTCGTCGTTAAATCAAACACGGTACTGTAGGTATCAGCACAAGTTTCAAAAGCACGGCTGCGTGGAATAGTAGCCATCATCACTTGCTCGCCCAATAAATAGTTCATCTCGGTTAATACAGAAACTTGCTTTTTATTATCGTCTTCAAACATCGTTGGCATTAAACGAACAAACTCTAGCCCTTTCCAATCATCTGGAAACATTTCATAAACCGTTGGCAAATGCTGGAAAAAATTCACGGTTGATGCCCAGTCAAGACGTTTTGCCGCACAAGGGATCAATAATGCATTTGACGCGTACATAGCATTCCACACCAAAGGATCAACGTGTGGTCCAGTGTCAATCATGATAATGTCGAATTCATCGGCAATTTTATCAATCAACTTCTCTTTCAATAAACGAACAATGTCTAACGATTGATTTTTAGACAGTGATTGCCAAGCTTCAGCGTTAAACATGGCGTCTTCAGGGAAGGCTGAGATGGTTTTTAAATTCGGGTATTGGGTGGGCAGCAACACATTTTTTTTCAAAAATGCCGTATCTATCTCGGTCCCTTCGGGAAAATTATCGAGCATAATATCAACGGCAGAATAGATATTACTGTGTTCTGCCAAACTAATTTGAGGATTCAAAAATAGACGTAAAGACCCTTGCGGATCTAAGTCAATCAAACAAATGCGATAACGTTTATCCAAATTTAGTGCTAAGCAAGCCGCTAAATGCACCGCCGTCATCGACTTACCTGTTCCGCCTTTTTGGTTTTGAACATTAATGATCCAAGGCTTATTCTCAGTATTTTTTTTACGCTGGTGAAACTTCAATACACCAGCAGCATCCATAAGCATGTGTGCTTCAGCCAATGAAATCGAGTAATGGTTAGCATTATTTTTAGTGAATTGATGACCAGCGGCTTCTAGTTTAGCAATCGCTTCATCAAGTTTACGTCGTGTTAAGCCCGAACGTGTTTCCATCAATGCTTTTGACATCGGAGGGAAGTGCTCATCGCGACGTTCTTCTAATACAATCTCTATTCGATCTGCTTGCACTTGCTGAGTTTGCTCGGCGAGCCTGTAGAGATTTTCTATCGTTTGTTCTCTTTTCATAGCCATTCTCATCATCCGTTACTGACCACAATTGTACAGCAATAAACATACAATACAATAAAAAGGTGAACATACAATTTAGGACAGAAATCACAATAAATAGATTTTATAACACCAATAGAGAAACATATGACAAAATGCTGACAGTTTTTTTGATTAATTTCTACGGATAACCCAGGCAACAAAAGCAAAACTATAAAAGTGTCACAGCGTCACTTATTTACAATGTAAACTCTGCTATCCATTATTATCCAATCAATAGCCAAAAGAAGAAGGAACGTCATCAACAAAAATATCACAAAAGAAACCATCCTAATCAGGTAATAAAACCACACATTTTTCTAACCACCCACGAGGGGAGGGATATAAACCATTAAAAATCCCTTTAAAATAATCAAGATAGACTTATCACAATAATAAAACCTCTCTTTCGTATAAAACTTGACCTAAAAATTGAAGATTAGTAATCATCGGAACGATTATCCATCATCGATAAATTACGGTTGGTGTCATTTCAATCATAACCTGAAATAGTGAAACAACGCGTCAATGTGGTCATCAGCATGATTCTACCAACCTTACAAGGCTATTTGCAGATCTATACTCTCAATATTTCGGTTTATATTCACCAAAAACCACTGAGTAAGGTTATCGAGACTCAAATCCATCTTAAATACTGTGTACGATCTTAAGAATGGAGGAGGGAGAAAATAGGAAGCATGATCATGGCTTGAATGATGATCATGCTTCCTAGGTAAAACCCCTATGATGGAAACATGATCAAGGAAGAAAATCGACGAATCACGTTTATTCGGATCCGTTAATCGCAGGATCCAAGATCGGAAAGATGATCAAGTGAAGAAAAATCACCGGAAGCATGATAAATACCAGATAATTTACGGAAGACGTCAGTTGCAATCAGGCTTTATCGATTATCTCTCTTTCACGATGACCAATAAAATCAGCAACAGAAACCGTGCAAAATCATCATAATCAACATGATCATGCTTTCGTAACACAGGAAAATAGACAAATAAACACTGACCGTTAAAATGATGGACCCAAAAGGTAAAACCGAATCGAAAATAGATACGCGCTTTAATCAAAGATCTCAAAATACCGATTTGGTGATCATGCTTCCTGTCATGTTTACGTATCAATGAGCCATCAATTTGAGAAAATAGGCTTCAACGATAAGCTGCCTGTGGATAACCTGTAGAGAAACCGTGATCATTGATCCGAAATCATAATGATCATTGATTCGTCTATCACATGATCACGCTTCAGTGATCGTTTGATCATGCTTTCTAATAACCATTGATCATCGTTGCGAATAAGTCATGATCATGCTTCTTGCTGAACTATTTTTTTATCAATTAAATACAATAAGTTAGCCGTAAAAATCCTGCCAGATCATATGATCATACTAATCAATATAGATCAGAATAATCAAAAAGATCAGTTATTTAAAAAACAGAAATTTTCCTTTATTTATGATCTTTTTTTGATTATGATCTTGGAACTATGGCGATATTACGGCTTGTGTGATACGGAAATAATCATGGCATCAGAAGAAAAATTGTTAATCAAAGCACCACGAAGCCACAAAGATGGGCATCTTTTTGTCGTCTCAGAAACCGCGGTAGACTGGATCGAACAGTATCAACATTTCAAGGGTGTCACTAAAAGTATCATTGAATTGTTAAACTTAATCTCGCTTAGAGGCTTTCGCAGCAAAGATGGTTTAGTGTCTACAACAGAATTGATCGAAGCAACGGATGGTCAGTTGACCAGAGCGGCCATTCAACAAAGGTTACGTGCCGCTGTCGCCATTGGACTATTTAAACAGATCCCAGTTCGTTTTGAAGAAGGTCTGGCAGGCAAAACCATGCTTCATCAGTTTGTTAATCCTAATCAGCTGATCTCCGTATTAGGTTCAACCAGTCTCATCACCGAATCCGTAAAACAAAGTGAAAAACGTAAACGTTCAAAGGCACTAGCACAAACACAAGTTAACCAACGTTTGTTACATGAGCATGGTCTTAATACGCCTCCAGCAATGAAAGACGAAGCTGAGCAATTTGTTGTCTCTCCAACCAACTGGGCAGGGATCATTGATCAAGCATTAGCACCACCACGCACACGCAAAAGTTATCAAAAATCGATGGTATCTATCTCAGGAACTCGTGCTGTGATTGAAACGCGATCGTCTAAAAACATCATGACGGTCGATGATCTTATGACCCTGTTTGCTCTGTTTACCTTAACAGTACAATATCACGATCATCATCAAGAAGATTATCAGCTCAATGCGAAATACGTTCCTAATAAAACTCCGTTGTATATCACAGATATTTTGTCGTTGAGAGGTAAAAAAGACAGTGGTCCAGCGCGAGACTCGATTCGTGATAGTATTGATCGTATTGAATTTACCGATTTTCAGTTACACGAATTAACCGGTCGCTGGCTGAGTGAGAACATGCCTGAAGGCTTTAAAAGTGATCGTTTTCGTTTTCTAGCACGCACGATCACCGCGTCTGAAGAAGCACCCACAGAAGGCAGCGATGGTGAAATTCGCATTAAACCCAATCTGTATATTTTGGTATGGGAGCCCTCATTTTTTGAAGAATTGATGACCAAAGACTATTTCTTCTTGTTTCCACCTGAAATTCTTAAACAACATACATTAGTCTTCCAACTCTATTCGTATTTTCGTAGCAGAATGTCACGTCGCCATACCGATACCATGATGTTGAGTGAGCTTAATCAGAAATTAGCTCGCAATATCGAATGGCGACGTTTTTCGATGGATCTGATCCGCGAGTTAAGACGATTGTCTAACGATCAAAATAAAACCGGTGATTTTACGGTTAATTTATGGGGTTACCATTTAACGATCAGTGAGCTGGTTGAACAAAGTAAAGTGGTTGATTATCAAGTTGCCATAAAATGTGATGTAGAAGAGGTACTGCGTTATTCTCGCGCCAAGACCACTAATGCAGGTAAGCGTAATATGGCGCCAACGTTACCGAACCCATTGCGAAATGAAATGGTTTCAAAACAAAGGCTCCAAGAGTTATCCGAAATTATTGATGGTGAATTTGAACCGATACAACGTAAACCGTCGACGCCTCGTGGTCGATTAGGGCGACGAGTAAAGTTACGTAAGCATCTGGTTGAGATCAACGCAGATGAAATCACCATAACCTTATCCAAATATACCTCAGCAGAGGCGCTAGAACGAAGCATAACGGCTTTAGCCGCCATGACTGGGCATGCCCCTTCATCCATTCGTGAAGAGTGTCAGGAATTGATTGATAAGCTCGATTGGCTAAAAGTAGATGATTGCGTCGTACCTTACAGCACGTTGAGTAAGGTGATCGAGCTGTATAATACTCAGCACCGCAATAAACACCTTTCAATCGAGCGATTAATCTCTGGCTTAGCGGTTCGTCGTAAAGTCTGTAAGTTAGTTTATGAAGAGCATATCGACGACACGGTGTTCCGTGCCTTAGACGAAGTGGCTATCGGCGTTTAATCCGCTGTTATTCTCTATCCAATCACGTCCCCTAAACCATCTCTCGTTACCGCTTCTGGGCGATAACGGGAAATGGTTTCGTAAAGTGAATAGAATTCACCGATGAGCACGAAGACCTTCAAACAACTGAGAACAACAGCAATCCGCCTTGATCATGCTTTCATTACTTATCAATGATTGAATTATCGATGACCGACTATTTAACGAACTGATCAATAAAATATTTTTCCGCACTAGTTGATTTAGTGAATTTTTTACCGATAATCCGCTCGATGTACTTCTATACTCAGGGTGAGCAGAAAATAATTGAGTCATTTATCGATTATGATAAATGAACCATTGCTTAAGTCACACTCTCGCTAAAATCTGCTTAACAAGGTTTTGGCCTTTTGTTACAGATAACTGGTTCCTAGCATGGTTTGTTCGGAGGTTGCAATGTCTATAAATTCAATTGACCATGATGAAATGACTAACATCGCCAATAAATGGGATGTTGAGGTTACGGAAGAAGCAGAAATGCAGCGTCCTAGTAAAACGCTGAAGTCTGCGCAGGCTCGTCGTCGTATTGAAATGCTACGCGATATTCGTGAAAGTGGTTTAACGATTGAAGAAGCCAAAGAGTTAGGTCTTCTTCACTAAATCACGAAAGATGATTGCGTTTGAAGAGTGACGAATGATCCTCTTCAAGTGGTTTTACGGTTAAAGTGCATGAAACCGTTAATAAAGCAGGGTGGCTAAGGCCGCCCTTTATTTTTGATGATTTCTTGGCTTAAAGCAGCCCAAAGCGCGATTTTGACTCTTAATTTTTACCATTCCTATGCTATATTTCGCATCACGTTTTTACTGATTGTGGGTTTACTAATGTCTTTTAACCTTGCGTTGCTGGATGCGGAGCAGAAAAACAAGATAGAGCTTGATAAACAGGCCTCTTTTTTAGTTTGGCAGATCAAGCAGGCTAAATGTGGACCGGAAGCGATCACTAAGCAGCTAGCCAAACTGAACTCTGAACAAGAGAAAGCTTGGTTTCAACAGTCAGTAGATAAGTACAAACGAGTAATGGGCGTAGCGTAGCGTTCATGATTAAACAGCCAAGATCACTCTTGATTGCTGTAACCATCGTATTTAATTGAATAAGAGAGAAGATCCCGATGGGAAGAAGTTTTGAAGTGCGCAAAGCCTCTATGGCGAAAACTCAAGGCGCAAAAATTAAAGTTTATTCCAAGTACGGTAAAGAAATTTACATGTGTGCAAAAAATGGTGGCACAGATCCAGATATGAACTTATCTCTTCGCCACCTGATCTCTAAAGCGAAAAGAGATCAAGTTCCTGGCCATGTTATTGATAAAGCGTTGGATAAAGCAACAGGCGGTGGTGGTGAAGATTATCAACCTGCCCGCTATGAAGGTTTTGGCCCAGGCGGCGCAAGCGTGATCGTTGATTGTTTAACCGATAACGGTAACCGTACTTATCAAGACGTTCGTCAATGCTTTGTGAAAACTGGAGCGAAAATTGGAACTCCAGGCGTTGTTGCACACATGTTTGATCATCAAGCGGTCTTTCAATTCAAAGGCAGTGACGAAGAGGCGATCCTTGAAGCGCTGATGATGGAAGACGCCGATGTGACGGATATTGAGTTAGACAACGATGTGATTACCGTGTTTGCACCTCATACCGAGTTTTTCAAAGTAAAAACGGCATTGGCTAATGCTTTTCCTGATTTAGTCTTAGATGTTGAAGAAATCACCTTCGTACCACAAAATCGTACCGCTGTGACGGGTGAAGATGCTGAAAAATTCCAGAAATTCCTCGATTTACTGGATGACTGTGATGATGTTCAGCAGGTTTACCATAACGCTGACGTCGAGTAATGATTAATAGCCGAGCTTGTCTCGGCTTTTTTACGTCTTTAGCATGTCAATCTTATTCAATATAGGGAAATTATCATGAAAGTCAGTTTTCTCGGTTTAGGTGTGATGGGTTATCCGATGGCTGGGCATTTAGCCAATGCGGGTTTTGAGGTGAGTGTTTTTAACCGTAATCAGCAAAAAGCCATTGCTTGGTCTCAGCGATTCTCTGGCCGCGCGGCAATGACCATCGCTGAATGTGTCGCTGATGCTGATGTCGTGCTGATGTGTGTCGGTAATGACGATGATGTCCGTAGCATTACGCTTGGCCAGCATGGCGCGCTATCAGCAATGAAGCCAAATGCTATGTTAGTCGATCACACTACGACGTCCGCTGAGCTTGCCCGAGAGCTTGCACAAGCGGCCAAAGAGCAGGGAATAAGCTTTATGGATGCTCCGGTCTCTGGTGGACAAGCTGGCGCTGAGAATGGGCAATTGACCATTATGTGTGGCGGAGAGCAAACGCTATTTGAAAAGCTACAACCTGTTTTTGCCGCTTATGGTCGTTCTGCAATACGGATGGGGGAGGTTGGTCAAGGGCAAAGTGCTAAGATGGTCAATCAAATTTGTATCGCTGGCATCTTAAATGGACTGTCTGAAGGCTTGTTATTAGCTGAAAAAGCAGGCTTGGATGTTCCAACCATGATCGCTTGTTTAAAAAATGGCGCCGCAGGCTCTTGGCAAATGGAGAATCGTGCAATCAGTATGGCTGAGAACCGCTTTGATTTTGGTTTTGCTATTGATTGGATGATCAAAGATCTGCAGTTTTGTCTGGATGAGGCTGAGCGTCATGGCTTGTCTTTACCGATGACGGAAGCAACGGCGCAACATTATCGTGATTTGTCTGCTCAGGGGCTTGGCCGGATGGATACCTCGGTTTTAATCAAAGCTCTTAGGGACTGATTTTTACCGCTAACGACTCTCAGCCATCATCGATGATGGGAGGACAACACAAAACAATCGAAAGCCCAGCATCATGCCCAAACAAAATATTCTACAAGTTTGATTTGGGCATTGATGTATTTATTGTTGGTTGATAGATCATTGGCTTCTTCTTTTGATCAGCAAAGCTATTCGCTCTAACTCATAAACTGAACTATATTTTTATGCATAGGGTTTGTTACTCTTGCGATGTTCTTGGCTCATTTTTATCGATAGAGCCGATGAAATAGCTAAGGCTAACAGGCCTTAATCGTCTAAAAATGAATAACACGCACAGTCAGTGAGGCCGAGTATGAGAGTGTTGATCATCGATGATCATGCGACCAACCGAGAATTGTGCCGTATTATGTTGAGTCATATTACGCCGCATGTTGATCTTTTTGCCGATGGTCAGGAAGTGGTCGCGGCAATGAAAAAGATGGATCCTTTACCCGACATTATTCTTCTCGATGTGATCATGCCAGTAAAAGATGGCTTTACTACCGCAAAAGAGATCCGTACGGCTTTTCCTGATCAGCATATTCCTATTTTGTTTCTCACGGCATTGGATGATCAAGACTCTTTTTCTCGCTGCCTTGCTCTCGGTGATGATTTTATTCCTAAACCAATCGAAAAAAGTGTCTTATTAGCCAAAATACAGGCGCACTATCGGATTGTCAAAATGCATCAGCAACTGATCTTGCAGCGTGATCAGTTACAAATATTCCAAGATCAAGTCCAGCATGATTACTCGGTAGCAGAGTCGATTTTCAGTAATTTGGTCGAAGAGATGAGTGCACAAATCGAACCGATTTATGGTATTCATTACATCTCTACGCCTTCAACGATTTTTAACGGTAATTTGATCTTGGTGGCTCGGCGTCGTTATGGTGGAATTTATGTGATGATCGCCGATTCTAGTGTCGATGGGTTGCCTGCTGCGATTGCTAATATTCCTGCGACTCGCGCTTTTTTTGCATTGGCGGAACGAGGTTGTGCATTAAGCGAAATGGTTGTCGAGCTTAATCAAGAATTGGCAACGTTTTTGCCCCCAAGTATTCATGTTGCGGCTCATTTATTTGAAATACACTCCAACGGTTTTGAAATCTCTTGGTGGGGGGGAGGAATGCCTGACGGTTATATATTATCGCCGAATCGTCAGTTGGTGAAACGCTTGGCATCGACACATCAGCCCTTAGGTGTTCTACCGAGTGAAATGTTTCGTTGTGATATCAAACACTTTAAACTCTCACCAGGGCAGAGTATTGTCTGCTGCACGAAAGGGGTTATTGAAACTCGTCATCAAAACGGCGAAGTGTTTGGTCGAAAACGGCTGGAAACATTATTGACACAAGCATCGACTCAATCGTTCATCAGCCTGATTGATTCGGCGGTGCACGCTTTTTCACCAGCAGGGCAAGATGAAGATCTCTCTATCCTTGCCATGTCTTTTCCGATCATTAATGCCCAAAATACTCAGCCGACGCTCGGTTCTTCTCCCAGTTTAATTCCTTGTAAAAGTGAACTCTATTTTTCCGCTTCGGTATTAAAGCAGATCATCGTCATGAATGAAGTTCGTTTATTTTTAAAAGGGATTATTCAAGTTGGCGATCATCTGGATTTTATCTGTTCAATTTTATCGGAACTGTTTACGAAGATTATTGAACAAGGCTTACTTGGTTTATCGACGGCTCTCAAAAGTCATCCTGACGGTTTTGTACTTTACCACCAACAGCGAGAGCAGTTGCTTGAGGAATTAGCTGACGATTACTGGATCCGTTTTCAGGTCGATTATCAACCTCAGCAGCAAAGGGTGTTGTTTATTCTCGAACATAATGGGCGACCGTTGACAGACGTTAATACTGAGCAAACGGAGTTGACGCATGATGATCAAGATTTACTATTTGCAACCGAGTTATGTGAATCGATTCGTTATATAAACCACGGTCAGCAAATTCAAGCCGTATATCGTTTTGATACTCGGTACGCTTTTCCAGACGTCTCTGTGGTCATTGAGGATTACGAGCATTAAACGAATGTCGAGGTTAGGTCTTTAATATGGCCTTTTTTTAACTTAAAGCCGATATCCAGTGATGGGGGCCTTAATTTGAACATCGAATTATTTAGTGATTCAGACATTTTTTATACACTGCTCTTTAACCCAAAGAGATGCAGTAAGGTTGAGTATTATGTGGAAGGATCTGATTACTCTCTCGGAAGACAAGAGTCGCGTTATTGCGCGCTTACCGAGCGATAGCAATGCAAACCCTGAATTAGCTCAAACGGGATTGAGTGAGTCTTTAGCTCGATTAGGAGCAGGGAAATTCCATTTGCTCGAAGAGGCGGTGAATCGTTTTATCAATTGTGTCAAAGAAGGTAAAAAAGAGGCTCGTGAAGGCATCATCATTGCTGAAAAAAGAAATGCGGCTGTTGAAGTCGTCTTGAGTGAGCAAGATATGCTGGCCAGTATGGTGGTCACAGGCGCTTATGGGGGGCGTGGTCTTTATGGCAGTGAGTTAGTGCATGCTTTAGCGCAAGCTTATGTAATTAAAGGCATAAATAAACAAGCTTTAAAAAAAGTCTTACTGGTGAGTAAAACCTTAAAGCCCGGAGAAACCTTTACTCAACCGATTGCTCAGGGTAAAGCGCCGATTCAAGGTCAAGACGTGCAATTTGTCCCTTTAGTGGATGATGTGACAACCCGCATTTTAGCTCCGCAAAAAACGGCCGATCCGCATAAAGTCGATATGAGAAATCTGGGAGAAACAATCACCGTCGAAGAAAACGATCCAGTGATGCGTCGTAAGCCTGCAACTCAGGGTGAGCCGGGTTTTACCGTGTTGGGGAAAGTCATTCCTGCTAAACCGGGTAACGAAGGGGTACTGGTTGCGGGTAAAGGGACACACATCTCTCCTGATGATCCTAATTTGTTGTTATCCAGTCTATCTGGAATGCCGATCATTAAGAATAAAACGGTCGATGTAGAAAGCGCCTTGTGTCTAAATAACGTCAGTGTCGCAACTGGTCACGTGAAATTTAAAGGCAGTGTGGTTATTGCCGGAGATGTTGAGCCGGGAATGATTGTCCGCGCGACGGGGTCTATTGTGATCGGCGGATTTGTTGAATCGGCAGATGTACAAGCTCAAGGTGATATCGAGATCGGTAAAGGAATTATTGGCCATACGGTTTATGATGATGAAGCGAAAACCTGTGTGGTCAAATCGGGAGGCAGTATTAAGGCCAATTATGCCCAGTTTTCTGAGTTACAAGCCGCGGAAAATATCCAGCTTTCTGTGCATAGCCTGAGCAATGATATTCGCTGTGGGGGCGATCTAACCGTTTTAGATAAAGCGGAAAAACAAGGCACACTCAGCGGCGGTAGTGCGAAAGTTGGCGGAAAAGTCGTGTGCTTTAATCTAGGAGTAGAAGGCGATGCGGCCACAACGCTTGAAGCATTTGCTCGCTATGGATGGTACCGTGACCGAATCGCTAAACATAAAGAGTATTATAAACAAGCTCAAGAGAGCACGATGGAAGTCATTCGCCGGGAATTAGAGTTTAAAAAGCGTCCTAAAGCCGAGCGTAATGAGGAAGAAGCGTCACAGATTGATCAGCATAAGGCGCAATCAAGTGAACGGATGGAAAAAGTGAAGGTGGCGGTAGACTTATTAAATGAAGAGTTTGAACAGATGTTGGAAATCAATACCATTGAAGTTAAAGGCAAGGTCTTCACTCACGTGACGATTCAATATGGTGATGAAAAAGTGGTCACAAAGCGAGTTCATGGGCCTTCGATGATTATTTTTAATCAACATGAGATTAAGTTTTCCTCCAAATTGGATCAAGAGGATATTGGAATTTAAGCCAGAGACTCTGCACGGTGAGAGTTCGACGGGCGAAATCAATCCGTTCTACTTGAGATCGTGAGGCTATCGGCGCACAATCATAGCCAAAAAAGAGGAGTAGACATGGATCTTTCAGATATTCGTCGTGAGTACACACAAGGTGGATTACGCCGTAAGGACTTATTGCTCGATCCTATCGAGCAATTCAATTTTTGGCTAGAGCAAGCGATTAATGCCGGACTCGCTGATCCGACGGCGATGACGGTTGCGACCGTAGATGAACATGGTCAACCTTTTCAACGAATTGTTTTACTAAAAAATATTGATCAGCAAGGCTTGGTTTTCTACACCAACCTAGCCAGTCGTAAAGCGCAGCATATTGAACATAATCATCGAGTCAGTTTGCACTTTCCTTGGCATCCTTTAGAGCGTCAAGTGCACATTACTGGCGTCGCGGAAAAACTGACTGCCTTTGAGAACATGAAATATTTCACCTCTCGACCTAAAGAGAGCCAGCTTGCCGCATTGGCGAGTAAGCAAAGTAGCCGCATTTCTGCTCGTGGTGTATTAGAAGGTAAGTATCTCGAACTGAAACAAAAATTTGCTAAAGGAGAAATTCCTGTGCCTAAATTTTGGGGAGGCTATCGAATCAAACCGCAAAGTATTGAGTTTTGGCAAGGTGGTGAGCATCGTCTACATGATCGTTTTCTATACAGCAAATCTGATCAGCAGTGGCAGATAGAGCGTTTAGCGCCATAAAACGGGTTAGAGATGATAAAGGGGGATAAGTGACTTATCCCCCTTTATTGTATTTAATGCTTACGCTATAGCTCGCGTAGGATGCGAAATCCGAGATAGTTGGCCGCCGTAGACGGCGAGACAAAGAGTTGATGGTAGGCTTTAGCCATTTCAGGTGAAAAACTCCATGCTCCACCTTTAGCGATACCGGGATTGTCTGATGTCCATTGCCAAACGTTACCAACCATATCGTAAAAGCCTAATGGGTTTGGTGAAAATGCCATGACGGGTGATGTACGGTTATTTGACCATGGCGTACCACTCCATCCAGTATTGGCTTGACCAGCGCCAAAATCATTCCCCCACCAGTAATCAGTTCTCCGCCCAGCGCGAGCGGCGATCTCCCACTCATCTTCACTCGGTAAGCGATAACGAAACCCAGTTTGTTGAGTTAACCAATTGGTATAAGCTCTTGCGTCGCTACGACTGATACAGACGGCAGGTGATTGAGCTGTTTGCTGAAAGCCGGGATTTTTCCAATCGCTTCCTGATACAGGAGCAACCGTTGTTCCTTGTACTGCCAGACAAATATTTTTCAGTTCAGCATCGGTTTTATAACCCGTTTGTTGAATAAATTGCTTAAATTGCCCTACGGTGACTGGCGTTGCGCTAATAGCGAAAGCATGATCAAGGCGAACTTGACGAGATGTGTTCTCCCCTAATAAGTACTCTCCTGCGAGTAGAGTGATCATTTGCGGGGCTTGCTGAGTATTTTTCAGAGTATCGGCGAACTTATCACCGGCTTTTACTTCATTGACGATTTCACGTAATACGGCACGTAAGGTGTGATCGTTACTGATATTGACTTGTTGATCAAAGGGATGGAAGCCTTCCTTTTTTATCACAACATGGTGCTGACCCGTGGGAAGCATAATTTCAACCGGAGTACTACCATAACGCACGCTATTAATCGTGACCTGATCATTATGTTGATTCGAGCGAATCATGACATTGACCCAAGCCACTTCTTTTTGTTGACTAGGGTGACTACCATCACCAGGGGCGAAGCAGTATTGGCTATCAATATTGAGTAATGTACAAGGCACATTTTCTGCTGGTCTTGCATCTAATTGCGCTTCGAGCACAGTTTTAAAGCGATTACCGTCGTAAAAGCCAGAATCAACGGTTTTATGTCTGAGTAAATGAATGTTGAGCGAAACGGAAGCCAGATGCTGTTTGATTAATGGCGCTTCGGTGGTTTCTTCTATTAGCCAAGTTTGAAATTGATTAACCGCTTTTTGCTGAGCTAAATCAGTCGTTTGCTGGCTACATTGTGCCAAGGTCATCGCCGCATTACACACATTGGTAAAGCTAACTTTTTGTTCTCCGACACGACTCAATTCTGTTCGTAATCGCTCAGCTCTTGCTCGGAGTTTATCTTGATCCAGTTGAGTGATTTTTTGTTGGATAGCGTCTTGGCTAGCTTGTAATTGAACGAGCTGATTGTGCATTTCTTGCAAGGTTTGTTCAGCAAGTAAAGTGTCTTGCTGATTCTTCTTAACTTCAGACCAAGCTGTTTGGTAAGCGTTTTGTGAACCGCTAATGTCTAATTGCGGTTCATCAATCATTTTCAAATAATCACGTTCAAGGGCTGTTTTCGCTGAATTAAACGCGGTATTGAGTTGTTTCGCTAAGGCAGTTAAACGAGCGAGTTCAGCTTGCTGAGTGTCCACCACCGTTTGCTGATGTTGAGTTGCTTTCTTCGCTTCTTGCCACTGGGTATGATGCGTAAATAATGCGTCATCAATCGCCATGACTGAGGAAGGTGTGCCTTCAGCTAACGTGGGTGCTGTCACTAAGCAAGGTAAAAGTGCTAATAACAGAACGGGTAAACCTGGTCGCATTGTTGCCTACTTCAGTTAAGTTTTTTAAAAATTATTGTCGCTATTCTAAACGAAAACGCCGTTTTGTCAGAAGTCATCTTTCAATAACTTAGGACCAAAACGGCGTTTAAACGACAGCTTTGTGAAATCAGACCAGAAAACGGGTCGATTTACAGGAATTAATCGTTTCTACTGGGGCGAAGTCTTACCCAAATAGTGTCATTTCCGTTGATTGTCACGGTTTGATTATAGGTCTCAAATCCGTCCTTCGTCACAGAAATTTGATGACGTCCTGCGGGTAAAACAACTTCCACAGGCGTACTACCGTATTGTATACCATTAATGGTGACAGAATCATGATACTGATCTGAGCGAATAGTCACATTGGCCCACTGTTTTTCATTCTTGCTATTGACAGCTTCGGTGGCGTTTTTTAAGCAATAGCGACTGGATAGGTTTAACAGCTTACAGGCGGCGACGGCTTCTGGACGAGCTTGTAGCTGAGCCTGAATATGAGTGAAATACTCGTTGTTACCTTCAAACCCGCTGCGAATCACCTGGCTTTCTTGGACGTGAATGTTGAGTTCTACACCACGAAGATTTTGCTTAGCGATGACCGATTCAGTCAAATTATCAAGCAGTTGCTCTCTAAAGGTATTCACGGCACGCTGACGAGTCAACTGCTGACCTTGATTGGCACATTCGCCCAGAGTCATACTGGTGGAACATGTGGTGCGGAAGCTGGCTTCCAAGACGCGGCTTTGACGAAGCTCGGCTTCGAGACGTTTAACTCGAGCATCCATTTTGCTCTCTTGCAAGTTCGTAAACTCAGTTTTCAAACGCGCATGACGCTGCTTCATTTGCGATAAACGCATATCACTTTCAGTTATCGCTTGCTGATTGGTAAGTTGTTCCGATTGGTTTTGTTTTACATCGGCCCAAGCCTGCTGATAACGTTGTTGGAAGGTGACTAAATCAGTGTCTGGATCTTCAAGAAGGCGATTATACTGTTTGTCCAGAGCCGATTTTGCCCGGTTTTGCCGTGCATTAAGCTCATCACTTTCACGTTTTAAACGTGCCTGTTCGTTTTTAAGTTGTTGAAGTTGAGCTCCTTCTGCTTCAAATTCCGCAGCGATAGTGTCAATTTCACTTTGTTTAATGGTTATTTTTTCATCGATAGCGGCCACAGGATCAACCTGTGTAACTTCTTCCGCGAACACCGATGCCGATACCCACAGAGGGCTTAGCGCAAGCAGTAGCGCTGGGAGGTGATATTTGATCATTAGGTCCCTGCAACAATTAACATAGCCACATTATAGTGGAGAAAGACAAACTTTTGACAGCGTTATCAATACGCTGGCTCATCGCAAAAATTCTCATCCTGAAGGCACAATTGTATACAAAATCTAGTGAGTAGGTCACTGATTTTGTATCTTTTATAAATGTACTTACTCCATTTTGAGCAGATTCTTGAAATATGCAAGCTCCGATTTCCGATCTGCTTTAACGTTTTTTAATTGGATACTCATTGACCGTAATTTATGTGCACTTGATCATTGTTCCGAAGCCTCGGATCAGGAGCTATTGCTCTCAGTGAGCGCTAATTTTGCTTGTTGTTGGCGGTATTGATAGTGAGATGAGACTTATTTCACTATCAAGCTTGGTTTCTGATAAAAATGTTATAACATGCAAAGAGGTCATCCCATGGTGCAGTGCTCATGAGTCAATATTTAGTGAATAACCCAGAAAGAGCCAAACTTTTGTCGCCTCGTCCGGCGGAATTAATTACTTTACCGGCTTATATGGATTGCCATGATCATAGTTACACACAAATTGTGATTGGCTTGAAAGGACAAGCGGATTTTGAGGTATCGGGCATCGGTAATATTGTTGGCCCTGGACAAGGATGTGTCGTAACTTCAAGTACAGGGCATGCTTTCGGCGCGACGGTAGGACAGTCGGACATTTTGGTGTTGAACTTGCCCTTACCACAAGGGGATGATCCTTTAACGTTACAGAGAATCAATGAACTAGCGCGTAGCGACATTTATTTTCAACTCGATAAGCAGATCCAAAAACTCATTCAGATGTTAGTGCTGGAGATGCATGCCAGTCCGGACGATTTATTACTGAGTCGAGCGTGCAGTGATACCGTGCTAGCCTTGTTATTGCGTCATATTTCGGCGTTTGAAGTCCATCGTAAAGAGGCTCGTTTTGATTTAGACGCGATCGATCGCTATATCGAGCAGCATTTAAGTCGTCGGATATCAGTTGCTCAATTAGCCGGCAGCGTTTATTTAGGTGAGAGTCAGTTTCACCAATTATTCAAAGAGCAATTGGGGATTACTCCACACCAATATGTCTTGAGTAAACGTGTGGATATGGCGAAACAACTCCTTGAGCAATCTCGTTTTACCTTGGGCCAAGTTGCTGAATTGGCAGGGTTTTCAAATCAAAGTGCTTTCACTCATACCTTTTCTCGTTTACAAGGTATTTCCCCTTCTCAATACAAAAAGCAGTGTAGTCGATAAATGGTTTACTGCGCTTTGCGGACTCTTTGTCCGCAAGCCTATTACCAGTGATCCTCAGCGCTGGTCTCGCTGAATTCTGTGTTGTCCATCTGATATTGTATGGTGATTGTTTTTCTTGGCATCGATGGCTGTGTTCTTGACGACATAGTGACGTTGTTTTTTTGAAAAATTATCAGTGGTTTTGCTTTTTCTTATGACCTTAATTGCTGTGATTTTGTTTTTGTTTTGTTAAAAAGACGAGATTTTCACAAAAACTCCGGAGTTTTTGACAAGTATTGTGCTTGCGCTCAAAATACACTGCTTGCCATTGACTGAAATCCGAGTCACATCCCTCGGATAGGAGATTGAGGAAAACGCATGTTTACAGCAATAGATGTGTTGAACCCCAAGTTTATTGAGCAACCGCTTAGTACGCTTTGGGCACAGATCTCGCCACTTTATATGGTGGACGAATCTCAATGGCTAATGCAATTACTGCCTTTGGCAGCGCCTAGCGATGAAGAAAAAGTGTTGATTGCGACCAAAACGACACAATTGATCGCGGCGATTCGCCAAGACAAGAAATCGGTGCAGATGATCGATGCTCTGCTTTTAGAGTACAGCTTGGACACTCAAGAGGGTATTTTATTGATGTGTCTTGCAGAAGCTCTGATGCGTATCCCTGATGCACCAACAGCGGATGCGTTTATTAAAGACCGATTATCGGTCGCCGATTGGAAATCACACCTGAAAAATTCGGATTCTGTGTTTGTCAATGCTTCGACCTGGGGATTGATGCTGACTGGTAAAGTCATTGGCTTGGGTGACAACCAAGCGCAAAGTCCGGCTCAAGCCTTAAACCGTTTGGTCAATAAACTTTCTGAGCCAGTCATTCGTAAGGCGATGCATCAAGCGATGAAAATCATGGGTCATCAGTTTGTATTGGGTCGCACGATCAGCGAAGCGCAAAAAAATGGCCGGGTAATGCGTGATAAAGGTTACACCTATTCGTTTGATATGTTGGGTGAAGCGGCGTTAACCACCAGCGATGCCAATAAATATTTAAAAGATTATTTAATGGCGATTGAGGCGGTTGGTCGTGACCAATATGGTTTGGATACCAGCCCAGCCCCATCGGTATCCATTAAGCTATCAGCCTTACATCCTCGCTATGAAGTGGCTAATCAAGCCCGTGTCATGGATGAGTTGTACCAGACTTTGCTGCAATTATTAGAACGAGCGATGGAATTGGATGTGGCGATCACCATTGATGCCGAAGAAGCGGATCGCCTAGAGCTGTCGTTACAACTATTTGAAAAATTGTATTGCAGTGAACAAATTCAAGGTTGGGGAAAGTTTGGCTTAGTCGTGCAGGCATATTCTAAGCGGGCGTTACCGACTTTAGTGTGGTTGACTGCGCTGGCTAAGCAGTACAGTTGTTGTATCCCCGTACGTCTCGTTAAGGGCGCTTATTGGGATAGCGAGATTAAATGGTCACAGCAGCGAGGCTATCAACGCTACCCCGTTTTTACCCGCAAAGAAGCGACCGATGTGTCCTATTTAGCCTGTGCTCGTTTTTTACTGAGTGATGGGGTTCGCGGACATCTTTTTCCTCAATTTGCGACTCATAACGCTCACACTGTATCGGCGATTGCGGTCATGGCAAGCCATAAAGAATTTGAGTTTCAGCGTTTACACGGGATGGGTGACGGCTTATATCATCATGCCATGAAAGCGTACCAGCAATCGGTACGTATTTACGCCCCCGTTGGTAGCCATAAGGATCTGTTGCCTTATTTAGTCCGCCGTTTATTAGAAAATGGCGCGAATAGCTCCTTTGTCCATCGTTTAGTCGATGCGCGCTGTCCGGTTGAGAGCTTAACTCAGCATCCGGTTGATGCGTTATTGGCGTTTGAGACGTTACACAACACTAACATTCCTCTGCCGCCACAGATTTTCCCTGAACGCAAAAACTCAGATGGGATCAATATTGATATTCAAAGTGAAGCGCAACCATTCGAAGATCAAGTGCATGGTTATTTGAGTCAACAATGGCAAGCAGGACCGATACTCAATGGTCAGTCACAGATCGAAAGCATGATCAAGGAACGCACTTCTCCGGTTGCAGTCACGGCTCCCTATGATCGCCGTGTTGACGTTGGGCAAGTTTATCATGCAACCCATGATCATGTTTCCGAAGCCATTGCGATTGCTCAGGCTGGATTTTCAAAATGGCAGCAGACTCCTGATCAGCAACGTGCTGAAAAACTTCTGAAATTAGCCGATTTGCTGGAATCGCATTTGGCTGAGCTTTGTGCGCTTTGTCATCAGGAAGCCGGAAAAACGATTCATGATGCAATAGATGAAGTTCGTGAAGCCGTGGATTTTTGTCGTTATTACGCAAATCAAGTCGAAGGGTTAGCTCCGTTCAGCATCAGCAGTTTTGATGGCATAACACGTCAAGTTTCACGTCAAGGACGAGGCGTATTTGTGTGTATTAGCCCGTGGAATTTCCCATTAGCGATTTTCCTTGGACAAATTACGGCAGCTTTAGTCGCTGGTAATACCGTGGTGGCTAAACCCGCCGAGCAGACCAGCTTGATCGCCGCGCGTGCCGTTGAACTGATGCTTGAAGCGGGCTTCCCTGACTATGCAATTCAATTTTTACCTGGTCGCGGCTCGGAGATAGGCCATGCGTTGACTTCACATCCTGCGATTGCTGGTGTGGTGTTTACGGGATCGACGGCTACCGCTCAGCGGATTAATCAAACATTGGCTGAGCGAGAGTCGACGCCTGTGCCCTTGATTGCTGAAACGGGAGGGCAAAATGCGATGATCGTCGATAGTACGGCTCTGCCCGAGCAAGTGGTGCGCGATGTGTTACGTTCTGCCTTTGCTTCGGCGGGTCAACGCTGCTCAGCACTGCGGGTATTGTTTGTGCAGCAAGATATCGCTGATCGCGTGATTAGCTTGATCCAAGGTGCGATGCAGGAGCTGTCGGTCGGGATGCCTTATTTGCACAGTACCGATGTCGGCCCAGTGATTGATGCGAAGGCAAAGCAAGGTTTAGAGAAACACATCGCTCACATGAGCCAGACTCAGAAAAAAATTGCGCAATTAACGTTAGCTGATGACTGTCAATATGGCGATTTCATAGCACCGACGGCGTTTGAAATCTCAGGAATTGATTGTTTAAGTGAGGAGCAGTTTGGACCTATTTTGCATATTGTTCGCTACCAAGCCAACGAGTTGGCTCAGGTGGTGCAGCAGATCAATGCTACCGGTTACGGCTTGACAATGGGTATCCATAGCCGCAATGAAACCACTTACCGTTGGATAGAGAAGCATGCGCGAGTCGGTAATTGCTATATCAATCGCGATCAGGTTGGTGCAGTGGTTGGAGTGCAGCCATTTGGTGGGCAAGGGCTATCTGGCACCGGCCCGAAAGCGGGTGGGCCGCATTATTTATATCGTTTTACCCAAGTGCAATACGGTTAATCTAACCAGCGAAGGAGTAGTTTATGGTACATCAAGTCACCCGTTTTACCGACGCCTGCTCGGCTTGGGAAAACTGGAACTTAACCGATTTTGATTTTAAATGTGAGTGCTTACTGTCATTGAAATCATCTTTAAAAGAAAGTATGCCGGGATTAGCTGATGTGGTGTCTTTTCACCTTGAGCAGGCCAGCGCATTATTGGCGAGTTCACACTCATTGATTGGTCCTACGGGCGAAACCAATGAACTGTATACCGCGGGGCGAGGGGTTGCTCTACTTATCCAAAATGACGCGAGTGTAACGGCCAAGCAAGCATTGGTGGCCCAGTTATGCTGTGCGTTGGTGGCGGGCAATAGTGTGATTATCTGCAGTGATGATCGCGAGCTGGTTGCCGCTTTAACGGCGGCTAACCAGCAGTCATCTTTACCGGTTAATTTACTGCAGTTTAGTGCCTTGGATGCGTATCAGGCATTAATCGAATCAGACATCCGCAGTGTTGGTTATGTGGGTAATGTATCGCTTGAGCACAGTCTTAATCGACAACTTGCCCAGCGTTCCGGCGCAATTATTAATCTTGTTTCAGAAACCGATCTCACCACCCTTCCCGTGGCACACGATCCGCACTTATCGCTACGTTTTATTACCGAACGTACGCGCACTATAAATATAACAGCAGTGGGTGGTAACGCGACGCTCTTAGAGCTAGGCAACGAAACCCATTAATCCTGACCCTCCTGCTCATTAAATTAATGAGCAGGAGGGAAAGCGATCTTAGTAAATAGAGGAAATATCAATGGACAATAGCTTTGCTATTACGACCACCTTCATTATCTATCTGATTTTGATGTTGGCGATCGGTGTGTTTGCTTACCAGCGAACCAAAAACTCATCAGACTACTTCCTAGGGGGCCGTTCCCTTGGGCCATGGCCTGCTGCGTTGTCAGCGGGAGCATCGGATATGAGTGGTTGGTTACTGTTAGGTTTACCCGGCTACGCTTATGCGGCAGGGATTGAAGCCTTTTGGCTTGCGGGTGGCTTACTCATC
Source organism: Vibrio sp. V31_P5A7T61 (assembly GCF_009904895.1). Classification (NCBI taxonomy): domain Bacteria; kingdom Pseudomonadati; phylum Pseudomonadota; class Gammaproteobacteria; order Vibrionales; family Vibrionaceae; genus Vibrio; species Vibrio sp. V31_P5A7T61. The sequence continues at coordinate 209,974 of NZ_WXWI01000029.1, read as the reverse complement.
GGTACATGGGCTAACTGGTTAATTACCGCAAAGCGGTTGCGTACTTACAGTATTACCACCGATGCTCTGACTTTACCTGAGTTTTTATCGCGGCGCTTTAATGATAAATCGAAACTGATTCAAACCATCTCGGCCTTTTTCATTTTGTTATTTTTCCTTTTCTATACCAGTTCAGGTTTAGTCGCGGGTGGTAAATTATTTGAAACCGTCTTTGGGATTGATTACACCACCGCGGTGATCATTGGCACGATTTGTGTGGTGTCCTATACCTTATTTGGTGGTTTTCTGGCTGTATCTTGGACCGATTTGGTGCAAGGTTTATTGATGGCTGCCGCGTTGCTGATTGTCCCGATCACCGCAATGAATGGTGGTTTTAGTCAATTAAGTTCAGATTTGAGCGCGATTAACCCGCAATTATTGACTCTATGGGATGATATTCAAGGTAAGCCTCTTTCTAGTATTGCCATTCTCTCTCTCGTCGCGTGGGGCTTTGGCTATTTTGGTCAACCGCATATTTTGGCGCGTTTTAAGGCGGCGCGTTCGAATAAAGATCTAACTACTGCCCGTTGGATTGCGGTGCTGTGGACGGCGTTGTCAATGTTTGGAGCCATGTTAGTGGGTTTAGTTGGCCTAGTTTACGTTACGCAAAATGGCTCGATTCAGCTTGATGATGGTGAGCGGATATTTATGCTACTGGTTAACGCTGTGTTTCATCCAGTCATCGCTGGTATTCTCTTGGCGGCGATTTTAGCGGCCATCATGAGTACCGCAGATTCACAGCTGTTGGTCTCTTCGTCTGCCCTAGCGGAAGATTTTTATAAGCAAGTTTTCAAACAAGAGGCGACTTCAGAAGAGATCGTTAAAGTAGGACGTTTTTCCGTTGTGCTGATATCAATCGTCGCGTTAGTGTTGGCCATGACACCGGATAGCTCAGTGCTTGGCTTAGTCTCTTATGCCTGGGCGGGTTTTGGTGCTGCTTTTGGTCCTGCATTAGTGCTCAGTCTGTACTGGTCGCGTATGAATCGTAATGGCGTTTTAGCGGGGATCATCGTTGGTGGTGTGACAATTGTGGTTTGGAAACAGCTGACTGGCGGTTGGTTTGATGTATATGAAATCGTTCCTGGGATACTCTTTTCAACCCTAGCGATTGTGGCTGTTAGTTTGCTAACCGGTGAACCAGAAGATGCGGTTAAAGCGCAGCACAAAACCTTTCAAAAGAATTTAGTTGAATTAGAGTAATGTGGTACAGGTAAATTCTATCAAGCCTCATGTCGATCATGGGGCTTTTTTATTGTGTCTGCATGTCTCAAATCTGTCCGCTTGTGGCTTTGCAAACGAGGCGTGAAGTATTACCATAATAGGCGTCAAGTTAAAGGAGGCCTTTAGCTTGACCTTAACTCATTACATTAAAATTCTCAGGGCGGGGCGAAATTCCCCACCGGTGGTATGTCCATTAGGGCCAGCCCACGAGCGCTCGATTCGTCGAGGTCAGCAGATCTGGTGAGAAGCCAGAGCCGACGGTTATAGTCCGGATGAGAGAGAATGACAAATACGCCAATAGTGTCTAGCGAGGATTTACTCAGCTTACCATTATGGTGCCTTTCGTTTTGCCTCATAAAACTGCCCTGATTCTGGTCATTATTAGGAGTAAACCATGAATCAGTTGTCACTACTTGCCGAATTTGGCGATGCAATCACTCGAGTAGAAAACGCGTTACACGCTTTACGTGAAGGGCGTGGTGTTTTATTGCTTGATGATGAAGATCGTGAAAATGAAGGCGATATTATCTATTCTGCAGAAAAGTTGACCGACCAACAAATGGCGTTGATGATCCGCGAATGCAGCGGGATTGTTTGTCTATGTTTAACCGATGAGCAGGCCAATAAACTCGAACTGCCACCGATGGTGCCCGTCAACGACAGCAAAAACCAAACCGCGTTTACGGTATCGATAGAAGCTCGTCATGGTGTGACCACTGGAGTGTCCGCTCAAGATCGTGTGACCACGATTAAAACCGCGATTAATCCGCAAGCGAAACCCGACGATTTAGCCCGCCCAGGTCATGTCTTTCCGCTACGTGCCCGTAAAGGCGGTGTTATGACACGACGTGGTCATACTGAAGGTACGGTAGATTTAATGCAAATGGCAGGGTTATTGCCCGCTGGTGTGTTATGTGAGGTAACCAATCCGGACGGTACGATGGCTAAAACGCCAGAGATTGTTGCTTTTGGTCGCTTACACAATATGCCCGTACTGACCATCGAAGACATCGTCCAGTATCGTTTGATAGCGCAGCAAAAATTGGCGTGATCACATGCGACATCATGTCTGACTTAAATGAGGTATGAAGCAAGTAAAGCGTTCATACCGAGGTGCTGTTGAACGGTTTTTAAATCACTAATCTCGAAAGATCAACAGCACCGCATTCTTCATGTTAGAATGAACGATATTGTCGAGCGTTTTTGCTCTACGCCATTTTATTTAGAGTCTGCTATGTCATTTACACAACTTGGACTAAACGAAGCACTGATCAAATCAGTCGCTGAGCTTGGTTATCAAACTCCGACCACTATTCAAACGCAAGCGATCCCGGTTATTTTAAAAGGCCAAGATCTGATTGCTGCCGCGCAAACTGGGACCGGTAAAACAGCCGGCTTTGTGCTACCGATTTTAGATAGATTGATGCAAGGACAAACTCAGCGCAAAAAACGTATTCGCGCGCTGATTTTAGTGCCGACTCGTGAGCTTGCCATCCAAGTTGCGGATAATGTCAAACAGTATGCTCAATACACGGAGTTAACCAGTTTAGCGATGTATGGCGGTGTTGATGAGCAGGCACAAAAACAGCAACTGATTGACGGTGTGGATGTGTTGGTTGCCACCCCCGGACGACTGCTTGATATGTACGCTCAACGAGCGGTACATTTTGATGAAATTGAAGTGGTTGTGCTGGATGAAGCGGATCGCATGCTCGATATGGGCTTTATTGAAGCGATTAACAAAATCATTCAACGTTTGCCAACGGAAGCGCAATTTTTACTCTTTTCCGCGACGTTATCGAATAAGGTTCGTGAGCTGGCTAAAACTGCGGTGGGTGAAGCTCATGAGATCAGCATTGCAGCGAACCAAGCCTCGAAGTCCAACATTACCCAGTGGCTTATTACGGTCGATAAAGATCAAAAGTCAGCATTGTTGAGTCATTTAATCCATGAATATCAATGGGACCAAGCGCTGATCTTTATCGAGACCAAACACGGCGCTGCCAAATTGGCTGCGCAATTAGAAAAAAGAGGCATTGCCGCTGAAGCGTTTCATAGCGGTCGTAGCCAAGCAGTACGCGAGCAACTGTTAGCAGATTTTAAAGCCGGAAAGATCAAATATTTGATTGCGACCGGTGTCGCAGCGCGTGGTATCGATATCGATGAGTTATCTCGAGTGGTCAATTATGATCTGCCGTTTCCCGCCGATGAATATGTCCATCGTATCGGACGGACAGGTCGAGCTGAGGCACAAGGCGAAGCGATCTCTTTGGTATCGAAAGACAACTTCAAAAACTTATGCATGATAGAGAGCCGTTTAGGGCATTTGATTGAACGGCGAGAAATCGCAGGATTTGAGCCTAAACATCCAGTGCCAATATCAATTCTAAATTACGTGCCGAAGCACAAACGCACTCAATAAAAAAATGCGGCTGGTGGGTTATTTCTACCAGCCGCATTTTACTCATATCCGATCTCTGTTTTTTTAATGCCTTAGACGCAGGTCCATTGACAGATTAATCCAGAGCAATCCCATACTTAAGCAGTATCTTGTCAAAAGTACCATTAGCTTTGATTTGTGCTAACCCTCGATTAAAGGCTTCGATGTACTCGAGAGCATTGGGATTGGCTAGCCCAGAGGTAACATGAAGTGAGTTAGCGGATAAACCACTCGTGGTAAATCGATAGTTATTGGCATCCAAACCATTGTCACTCATTAAAGAGCGAGCGACTAATTCATCTTCTAAAGTGACGTCGATCCGGCCTGCTTCTAAACGGCGTAAATTAGAAATTAAATCATTGGCTTCTGAGCGATTAAATAGCGTTGAATTTAAAAAATCGTCGCCATATCCATAACCTCGAACCGTACCTACGCGTTTACCTGCGAGACTATCAAGACCGCTATATTCAAAGGCATTCGTGGGTAGGGTAATAAACTTTATTTGGTTGTAGAGATAATGATCGCTATAAGCCAGAACGCTGGTTCGCTGTTCGGTAAACCACGTTGCAGGTAGCAAATCAATATTGCCAGCTTGAACCTCTGCCAGTGCCCTTGCCCAAGGCATAATTTGAAACTCTAGTTGATAGCCTTGCGTTTCTAGAGCGGCGCTGACTAATTCAATAGAAAGTCCATGAGGAGCCTCTGAGGTAACAAACGGTGGCCATGGATCTTGCGCTGCTGTGAGAGTTTTCGCCCAGCTTGTCCAGCTCAGAAAAGTAAGTAATACGGTTAAACAAAGTGATGTGACTTTCATACGAAGACCTCATTATCCTAATAAAACACTGGTGTCGTTTGAGTAGGGAAAACGCCACTTTGTATCAAAGGTGATCACTTGAAGAGATTGAAGAAGTATTCTCTTCAAGTGATGAAGTGCGGATTGATAGTATTAACGGTAACCGGCAATGATTTCATCGAGCTTACCGCTCTCTTTGATGAGATTAATTCCGTTCTGCAGTTTTTCAACATATTGATCGTTAGTACTGTTATGGAACGCGAAATAGGTTTGCGATTCATGTAGTACGTAGACGATTTCGTACAGACTGGGATCGATATTTTGTTCACGCATAATAAATACACCGACATTATCGCCATAAGCCCACAGATCGATCCGATTAGCATCCAATTGCCTTGCGACCATTTCCGGTGATGCTGAAGGTCTTAACGCATTAGGATTGACCGCGAGATTACGCAGCAGTTGCTCACCGATATCTTCTCTCACCACACCCACGCGATAATTATTGAGATCGCTCGGTGTGGAAATTTTGATGCCTTTGGCTTTTGGTGCCCAGAGCACGACTCGACTTTCGACAATCGGCCCCGCCCATTTAAAGAGGTTGTCTCGAGCTTCAGTACGTGTCATGGAAAATAGAACTGTATTTGGCGTTTCTAACGCCGCAGCGTAACCTCTCGCCCATGGTTGAAGTTGTACGCTTTCGCGTTTGACAGGGTCATTGACGGCTTCTGAGGCTGATTCAAGCACATCAATAGCGATTCCCGTTAATCTCCCTTGTTCTTCATAATTAAAGGGCGGATAGATTTCAGTAATAAAATTTAGATCGTTTAAGCTTGATGCAAAACTGTAAGAAGATACGGCCAATAAACTGGCGGTGATAATTGACTTCATGGTGTTCCCTCTTGATGACGATTGAAGTGGTATCCCTAGAGGAGGTAATGAACGATTACCTCCTCTCACCGGAAATTAATGGGTTTTAAATTTAGCGACTTGTTGTTTGATTTCTTCTCCAATATTGATCACCTCTACTGACATACCTAAGTTGGTTTGAGCACCATCAGCCACGGCTTTGGATGCGTCAACGACGTCAAGTAATGAGCGGCTAATCGAGGCAATCGATACATTTTGACTTTTGGCAAGATCGGCCACGTGTTGATTTTTCTCTTTGATGGTTTTTGCCATCAGGTTCATTTTTTCGATAACGGAGTGAGACTCTCCAAAGCGTTCAGAGGTTTTTTCTAGAGTCAGTGCGATGTCATGTAACTCTTTTTCAACCATTGAGGTGGCTTCATTGAGGGCATTGATATTGGTTTTAATTTGCTCAGTAGAATGGCTAGTTTTCACGGCTAGGTTACGGACCTCATCGGCGACCACCGCGAATCCTCGGCCTTGTTCACCAGCTCGAGCGGCTTCGATGGCAGCGTTGAGTGCCAGTAGGTTGGTTTGTTCTGAAATGTCATTAATCACATTTAAAATGGTGTTAATTTTTTCACCTTCTTGAGAAAGGGTGGTCATTTTGCTGTTAAGCTGTAGCATTTTCTCCTGCATTTTTTTCATTTCGTGCGAGGTGGTTTCAATCGTACTGTGCATCGAGTCGGTTAACGTGCTGGATGAACTGGCGTGCTGTGCGCTGTCTAACGCTGATTCATTAACTTGTTGAATTGAATGTTGAATATCAACGGCAGCGTGTGAGATAGAATCTAACGTGTGTTGTTGTTGATTGAGTTTTACGGCATTGTCGCTCGCGATCTCTTTACTGGCGAGCGAGGATTGATGCAGGTGTTCCGTTGACTGGATGATTTTTTGAACAATGGTTTCTAAAGACTCGGTAAATCGATTGATCCCTAAGGTAATATCTTTAAATTCGTTGAGTTTGGCAGGCTCAATCCGTTGTGTGAGATCGCCATCTCCAGAAGCAAGATCCATTACCCTATCGGTAAGGTTAGCAAGAGGTTTTAATACCGTGATACGCAACAATAAAAGAGTGATTAAAGAGAGCAAAACATCCAGAATCAGTATCTCTATGACGACTTTTTGCATCAATTCAGATAATTGTTCGGCGATAGCAAAATCATTGTAATATAAAACAATCGAACCTACTTTTTTTATATCGCCAAAATCATCAATAAAGAATTCCTGCTCTTTTTTCCCCGTGTATGACTTGGGATCAATATTGGTGACCTCTGGGTATTCAGGCTGATTGAGATAAAAGATTATTGATTTGTCATTATTGTCTTTTATCTGTATCGCACTAATTGCGGGTTCATTGAGCTCTGATAATACAATCGCTCTCGCTGAGTCAAAATCGAAGTCCCAAATCGGTTTAGGTAAACTGATCGATAGGCGATGAGTGGCATGTTCAACATTTGCACTTAGGCTTTGATAGAGCTGTTTTTGGAAAACATTATATTTTATTGCGCCCATTCCCAATAGAATCAGAGTAATAGCCAATACAATTTGGCTAAAAAAGATCACTTTGATACTTTTAAACATAATTAATCCTCATCTACGCCATTACCTATTGAGTATAGTCGGCGTTCCATTTACTGCTAACGGAAGGAAAAAATTATGTTTATTTACTCGTCTAGGAAAGCGAATATGTTATTTCTTTTTGAATATCGGTTTGATTTATATTCATTTTTATGAAGGGATCGTCATGTCTAGATCGTCCCATTGTGTGCTGACAAAATCGATAAATTGCCGAACTAGAGGCGACTGATAGCTACGCGATAAATACACCGCCCACAATGCGCTGGTCGCTAAATGGTAGTCGGGTAATATCTGGATTAGAGAGCGATCTTTTAAGTAGCGATTGGCTAAATCACAAGGGAGTAGAGCAATGCCTTTACCGTGTAATGTTGCTCGACAGATTAAGCTCATATCGTTCGCTCGAATCGTACCATTGACATTGACACTGTAGGTTTGGTTATTACGAATAAATTCCCATTTATGATGCGAAAGATGGACAAAACAGTTGTGCTTAGCTAGATCACTCGGTTGTATAATTGGTTGATGTTGAGCAAGATAAGTCGGCGCAGCACAAGCAACCGTATCGACTTGAAAAAGACGTCGAGCAATTAATTGTTCGTCAGGCTGATTAGTGAATCGCAGCGCAATATCTACCCGTTCATCAACCAGTTGAGCTAAGCGATCGGAAGCAAGAATATCAATCGTTACTTGTGGATGCAGGTCAGTAAACGCTTCTACGGCATCAAGCAGGAGATAACGTGCTAAGCCAATTGGTACTGAAATACGAATTCGCCCAGACAATGATTGCGATTGCTCTAGTGCTCGCATTTCTAATTCTGCCGTCTGATTGAGGATTTTTTCACACTGTCTTAGCGCTTCTTCCCCAGATGCTGTTAGGCTCACTTTGCGTGTCGTCCGATGCAACAAACGCTGTTTTAACCAATCTTCAATTTCTTGTACATGGCGTGAGACTTGTAAGCGACTTAAGTTAAGATTTTCTGCCGCTTGAGTGAAACTGCCAATGTTGGCGACTTCTACAAAGCTGCGCATTGCGGTTAATTTATCCATGCTTCTCTCTTATTAGTATCTTATCTAGATACAATCTACATCCTTTCTTACCATTTATCACTCGCTCAGAGGCGACTACACTAGCATCTATTGATAAATTAAACATTAAGGTGTTAAAGAATGAAAGTTGCTATTGTTGGAGCTTCGGGCTGGATCGGTAATCATTTAGTACAAGAAGCGCTGTCTCGTGGGCACGATGTCGTCGCTATGGTGCGTGATCCCGCTAAAATGACCGATACGAATGTCGAAGTACGTCAGTTTGATGTACACAATCAAACCAATTTTGCTCAGTTATTTGCAGATATAGATGTCGCCATGGTGTCCATTGGCGGTCGAGCAAGTGGGGAACATAGTATTGTTGCCAAGACTGCTGAGCAGTTATTGAGTGCATTGCCTCAAGCTGGAGTAAAACGTTTACTTTGGGTTGGGGGAGCCGGCTCGTTAGAAGTTTCACCGGGCGTTTCACTGGTCTCTTTACCGGACTTTCCAAGCGAATATAAACCAGAAGCATTAGCACAAGGCGAAGCCTTGGCGATTTTTAGAAGTAGCGATAGTCCACTGAATTGGACCTTTGTTAGCCCTGCGGCTGAGATTTTCCCCGGTGATAAGCAAGGAGCTTACCGCATTGGCGGTGATCAGTTACTCGCAGATCAAGATGGCCACAGTCGGATTTCGGTCAGTGATTATGCAGTGGCAATGCTGGATATGTTAGATACCGCGTCGTTTGCACAGCAACGAGTCGGAGTTGCCTACTAACGGATCGTTATCAACGCTGATATTTATGATCGTCACTAAGTGAATGTATGCTTAGCGACGATCAGTGTTGTTTATTCACGCTCGTTATTGTTCGACGTTAATGCTATTCAAAATAAACTGGCTTTCATAAACCATTTTATAAGCATCTGAAGGTTGATGAAGCCCTTTGCTGATTGCCATGATGGTTGTTTCACTGGTGATCTGGGTGGTTGAATACAACCATTTTTGCTTATTTTCAGCCTGTGAAATTTGGTTTTTAGCAACAGAATCAACATTGATATCTTCATCCAAGAGGGTGAAGTAAGCATACCCGGCTTGACTCGCTAACTCTGCACTTTTACGCAAAATATACTTACGAGCAATGGCTCTGTCTGTGTAATCATTACCAATAAAACTGATTTGCCAAGTATCTTGAGCAAGGGCTTGTACATCGAATCCTTTACCAAAGGACCAAAAGTTTTTTTCTGTTTGATAAGGTGTTGCACAACCTGAAAGTAATAATAACCCTGCTATGATCATCACGATGTTTTTTTTCATTGATTTTTACTCTATAAACGTTATTGATAAAGGTGTAAGACCTTGGTTAAGTGAAGTTTACTTAAGATTGACATCGATGATTGTCTGGAAATGTCTGTTGATGTCTTTTTTCTTTGAAAAAGACTCCTTATCGCTCACATTAATGGTGACGATTAATGAGTGATGGATTTAGAGAATATTTGTATAATCATGATGCCTACGACAATAAAAGTGATACCAATTAATGCTGGGACATCTAAACTTTGTTTATAAATAAAAAACGACATGATAGAAACCAGTAGAATACCCATCCCTGCCCATATCGAATAAGCGATGCCAATATTCATGGTTTGTACGACTTGAGATAAACCATAAAAAGAGATGCAATACCCGATAACCACAAAGCAACTCGGCAGAAATCGAGTAAAACCATAAGAAGCTTTCATCATCGTTGTTGCCATGGTTTCTGCAAGGATAGAAACCATTAATATAATATATACTTTCTGCATAAAATTGATGCCTGTCTAAATTAATAAAAATAATGAATAGAATTTATTTTGTGGATGAATTTAAATTTAGTTTCCTCATTTTCCACAAGCTGCGTTTATACCACGGAACCGTCGTTGCGTGAACCATACGATGTAGTGCGCGAGAATAATCCATGACCAAGCCCGGAGTCCATGCCATCATTAACGCTCGTCTTCTTATTTGTGCGGCGATCCATAACTCTGGAGTACACATTAATTTTAATAGAGATAAGAAACTCTGATCTGGCCGAGCTAGAATACCTTCTAAGGCCGCTTCTAAAGCATAAGCAACCGTACTAGAGCAATTCTGATGCGTTATATTATAAATCGGATATTGACGATAACTTTCCCAAAAATTTAGCAAAGCATCGCGATTATAATGTTCAAACATAATCTTTTGATCGGATTCACACCAGTCTGCAGCTTCAGTTTGATAGTCTGATAAAAACCGTCCAGGTACATTATTATCTGGCGTTGCTCTTAATAAGCGAAAAAAGTCAGCTGCTTTGCGATCGATATCTTCCTCTGGGTATAAGCTTACATAAAGCTCAGAGGGTAACTCTAATGAGGCGTGACCGGTCGAAATAGTACCATTTTTATCAACTGCAGCAATATAACGATTAATAATTGGACGTGGTAAAGGAGGCGTACTTGCTGAACCGACAGGTGTCCAAATATGAATAGTTAAAGGCTGTTGGAGAGATTGAGTGGCTCGATGTGATACCTTCGATACGGTGTTCTGTTTGATAGAGTCGAGAGATAACTTAGGGTTGATAATCTGAAATATGGTTAATCCTTTTTCTATATAACGAGATCGAGTAGCAATCGATAAAGCACTTACGCCAGTCCCAATCATAATTAAGCCGATAAAAAAAGATAGTGTCGATTGATGATGAGTTAAAATAAAAAATGAAAACAACATTTGGAATATTCCCCATGCAAGAGTAATTTTCCATCGATAGAATCGGACGATCCAAGCAGAAGCCATAGCAAAGGATCCGGTAATAAAATAAGCGAGAACAAAAATCGCTGAGATAATTTCGTTACTGTATCCATTATTCATTAATAAAATATAGGAGAAAAATAAAAAAACAATTCCCTTACATAATAGTAAGTGGTTTTTATTTTTTATGCTGCATAGAGCAATGCTTAAGGTCATTAAGCTTTCAAATAATAAAATAAGACCAAAGGTATTTTTAGGGAATAATAGCTGTTGATTCAATCCATCAAAAAAGATAAAGGCACCAGTCATTACCCACAGAATTCCGAAAAGCCATAGGTAAAGTGAGTGTTTTTTAACAAAGTCGGAACCTAAAAGTAGTAAAGCAATCTGTAACATGTTGAGCCTATTCTTATTCTTTAACTACAGAGATGAAATGAAGATAAAAATATCTTATGAATGGAGTCTACCTAAAACCTGAACCAATGACTGTCTGCATATGTCACCTTCTGTCTTGGTGATTTTGATTAATATGAGGATTGGGTCATTTTCCGTCTTTTTGATGGTTTTTTATTGGGGGATTATTTTTAAGCTATTGTATAATAAGGATTATTTATCCATACAATCCCATACATTAGTTACCGAGTATGAAGCAATAAAACGCTGTATAATTGTGCTCTATGTCTATTTACTCTGGTGAGTGATTTATCCCACCACTGACGAAGTGTGAGTAATCAATACTATGTTGACTAATATCCAAAGCGATCTACCCGAATGGGCAGCAAAGATTTATCCAGAGAGCAAAGGCTGGGATCGTATTCGTAAGAACTGGCGTTTTCGTTTGTGGGCGTTGCTGCATCCCCAAGCTGTGCGGCGGATGTTATCACTGGTTGAGCAGCCTATTCTCGCTAAGGTGCTGAATGACAATCCACAGCTATTAGAAAGACCACTTAAACCCTACCTCTGTGTTGATTTATCGCTAATGCAAAGAGTGGAGTTCCTTGAGCAGCATTTTTTATTTGTCGCTGAGCGTTTTGGTGAGCGTTGTACGGAGATCATGTCTGATCAAGGTGTGAGCTTATTATCTATCGAAGATAAAAATGGCGAAGCCTATGATATCCGTTTAAACCGAGGAGCCAGTCGTGAGGGATCGATTGGTTTAAGCTTAGTGAATCAAGCGGGGACTACGATTTATTCGATTAGCTTTCATTTTTCTGATCACGGTAAAACGGTGTATATTGGAGCTTTGCAAGGTCCAAGTGAAAAGATTGAAAATCGTCAGCAAATCATTAAAGATTTAACGCGTACAGTTCACGGCTTACGGACGAAAGCATTAATGGTTGAGTTAGCCTTATTAGTATCTCGTCAGTTGGGTGTTGAGCGCTGTTATGCGATTTCTAATCGCGGCCATATTTACCAAGCGCTGCGTTATATTGGTTCTAAGCGTAATAAAGTCAGTTTTGATTATGATGAGCTATGGACAGAATATGAGGCAGAGAAAATCAGTCGTTATAGGTATCGCGTTGCGATGATGCCAGTACGTAAAGAGATCGAGACCTTAAACCGTAATAAACGTCGCCTGTATACCAAACGTTATCAATGGTTAGATGAGTTAGAGTTAGCTATTGGTGAGCGACTTAAGCAATTGAGCTGTTAATTATTCAAATTGTACAACAATATCCTTTCATAATGTCACGTCTATAGTAGATAAAGGGCTGCTCAGCCCTTTATTTAATCTATCCCCTTCCTATTTGAAGCTGCAGCGGTATTGGCTACGTTCGTTCACCCAATCACATAGCCTATCTATGTGCATGGGGACTCACTCACTTGTCGCCTGCCTGCAACTCCAAGTTGTTTGGGTATATGGTTTAATGAAAGGTCTCAATATAGAGATTTTCCACCTTACTTCTTGCCCATTCTGTACGACGTAAAAACTTCAAGGAAGATTTGATTGACGGATCGCTTTTAAAACAGTTTAGGCTAATTCGTTGCGCTAATCCTTGCCAGCCATAATGTTCTACCAATTGAGTCAGAATTTTTTCTAAGGTTAGGCCGTGTAAAGGATTATGCGGCTGCGCATGCGGATCGTTTGTGTGCATAAAAATAGCATAAGTGATGATTGAGCTGCCAAGTATAGCGTGCTTAGTAATAAATGTGCAGTAGGGCAGATCTTTGCATCATCAAGATGCCAATTTGTTGGTTATTTGTTAGCTTATGGTTTCTTTTTGTGGTTGCTTTCTACTTATGGCGTTTAGCATAGATTATATCGAACCATCATTGCTGACCGGCCAAATCAACTCATGAGTCAAGGAATCGATGAGCAGAGTGAACATTAAATGGCTGAATGAGCTTTAATATGCGATCAACGAATACCTTATTAGTATTGATGGTTGGTATGAGTTCGACGCTGATTGGCATCGGCTTATCTCGCTTTGCATTTACCCCTTTAATACCGATGTTATCGAGCGAGGGGTGGTTTTCGGTCGTTGAGACCAGTTACCTCGGTAGCTTGAATTTACTGGGCTATTTGATTGGAGCCTTGAGTGCTCATCGTTTAGCGCAGCAGGTCGGAGATCGCTTATTATTGACCGTTGCTGCTTTGGTGGTCAGTGTTAGTTATTTTGTCTGTTTTTTGCCTATCCACTATCTGTGGGTTGCTGGTTGGCGTGTTCTTGCTGGTGTTGCTGGTGGACATTTAATGGTCATTGGCCCAGCATTCGCTTTGCTGCATAGCCATAAAAATTATCGCAATGCGGTTATGACTATGATCTTCATGGGCATAGGTTTAGGTGTAGTACTTTCTTCTGCGATTATCCCGCTCCTACTTCGTTTTAGTCTTTCGATAATCTGGTTAGCTATCGGTAGTCTCTCTTTGTGTATTAGTGCTGTGATGATATTCGGCTTACGGCAACTGCCTGCTATATCTCACTCATCTTTATCCTCGGAACCTTCATCGTCTTTTGCCATTGGTGCTGTTTGGTTAGTGATTGCGGCTTATGCGCTTGATGCCGCAGGTTTTATTCCGCACACCATTTTTTGGGTTGATTATTTGGTTCGTGAGCGGAACTTCACGCAACCACAAGCGTTATGGTTGTGGTTTGCGTTTGGCGGTGGCTGTCTTAGCGGGCCATTGATTGCCAAATGGTTGGTATCGCAATTATCTTGGCACAGAGCGCTCTGGGTTGCTTACGCACTCAAAGCGTTCGCCATTCTTTTGCCAGTGCTGACCGCGATGCCAGTGTTACTGTTTTGTTCAGCTTTCATCGTCGGAGCATTGACACCAGGTATTGTCGCGTTAACCGCAGGCCGAATTGCTGAGTTAGTTGGCACGACACGACATCAATATTATTGGGGTAGGGCAACGGCTGGTTTTGCTTTATTACAAGCATTATCGGGTTGGGGCATGTCCTTTTATTATCAGAAAGTAGGTGAGTACGCCCCGCTATTTATCACGGCGGCACTATTGATGTTATTCGCTTTGCTCTGTATTTCGGCAAGTCCATTTTTTCGATCAAAATCGGTGAAACAGTCATGTTAACGCTTTATTTAAATGCCACTTCCCCTTATGCGCGGTTAGTGCGCATTTGTGCACTAGAAAAACAAATTCCGTTAAATTTAGCCATGGTCGATCCGTGGGGTTCACCGGATACACTTTTGCAGGTTAACCCAGCGGCAAAAGTTCCCGTGTTAATCACGGACGCAGGTGTTGCCTTGAGTGAAACCTTACTTATCCTGCAATACTTGGATATTCACTCTCCTTGTGCGCCGAGAATGGATGATGATGAGCAAGTGATGCAATGGTTAGGTCTAGGTCAAGCATTAATGGATAGCGCTTTTCAGACGGTGATCGCCAATAAATATGGTGAGCCCGATGGAGGTGAATTGGCTTTGCGTCGTCAGCATGCCATACAGAGAATGTTGACTCAGCTTGAAAGTCAATGCTTACCGTTTGCTAACAAACCATTCACCACTGCCCATTGTTCGATTGCAGTAGGATTAGCTTATCTCGATTTTCGTTTGAGTAAGCTGAATTGGCAACGCTCTTATCCACAGTTAGCAAGCTGGTACGCACAAATCACACAGCGCCACAGTTTTCAACAAACTCAATTTTCCTAGTGAGCCCACGGATTTCTGCTCGCTATCTTGAGTCATGCTCAGTACGATAACGGTTTGTTCAATATCAATGCGAAGTAGACATGACTCGTACCCGTATTCTTATTTCTGAATCAACCAATCCTTGGTTTAACTTAGCGGTTGAAGATACGATTTTCCGCTCGATGCCCGCCGATCAGCGTATCCTGTTTTTGTGGCGCAATGCCGATACTGTCGTTATTGGACGAGCGCAAAATCCATGGCGAGAGTGCCGAACTGAGCGCATGGAACACGATGGAGTGAAACTGGCGCGCCGACAGACGGGTGGTGGCGCGGTTTTTCATGATTTGGGCAATACTAATTTTACTTTTATGGCGGGCAAACCTGAGTACGATAAACAGGTGTCGACGCAGATTGTATTAGCGGGATTGCAAAAGCTGGGTATTCACGGCGTGGCCAATGGACGTAATGATTTGGTGCTGCAAGATGAAGACGGGGTGCGCAAGTTCTCTGGCTCAGCTTATCGAGAAACGCTTGATCGCGGCTTTCATCACGGCACTTTACTCTTGAGTGCGGACATGAGCCGCTTAGCGGATTACCTTAACCCTGATCCCAAAAAACTGCAGGCGAAAGGGATTACTTCGGTTAAGTCTCGTGTGATTAACCTTAATAGCGTTAAAGCGGATATTGACCACCAGCAAGTATGCGATGCGATCATCCACGCTTATTTACAGCATTACCAACAAGATGCCCAAGTTGAGTACATTTCTCCTGAACAGTTTACTGATTTGCCTGGTTTTGAAGACAAGTTTTCGAAACAAAGCAGTTGGGATTGGAACTTTGGCCAAACCCCTCCTTTTACTCATCATTTGGATGAGCGTTTTACATGGGGAGGAGTAGAAATCTTTCTCGATGTTGAGCAAGGGGTCATTCAGCAAGCGACGATTTTCAGTGATATGCTCGATCCTTACCCGATGGAGCTATTAGCCCAAAAAATGACTCATATACCCTATGATCGCTGTGCTATTGCTTTGTGCATTGAGCAATTAGCACAGCAACACTCAGAGTATGCAAAGGAGCTGAAAGAGTTGTCAGCATGGATAATGACCGCTTGTTGAGTATTGACTGAGTGAGCCATCCTCTCTTATGCCAAAACCAAACATAGCCAAGCCACACTTACTGATCGGCTTGTAGATAATAACCCATGCCGCGTTTGGTTTTGAGCAGCGGGGCGGTGAAAGGGTCGTCAATTTTTTTGCGTAATCGGCGCATGTAAACATCGACCACATTGGTTAATGGATCTTGATGCATTCCCCAAACGTTAGCCAGAATTCGCTCGCGACTAAAAATATGCCCAGGTTTATTCATCAATAATTCCAAAATTGACAGCTCTTTGGCGGTCAACTCAATGGGTTGATTGTCTCGTGTGACCTGCATTGTTGGCAAACAGAGCACTAAATCTGCGACTTGTAGTGTGGGTAATGGACTGGATTCAGAGTGACGTCGCTGTAGAGCATCTAAACGAGCCAGTAACTCTTCAAAATGGAATGGCTTAGCAAGATAATCGTCTGCGCCGGTACGCAAGCCTTTGACTCGTTCATCGACATCGCCTAGGGCAGAGAGCATTAAGATGCGGACATCAATGCTTGCCGAGCGAATTTGTTGGCAGATGGTCAGTCCATCACAATGAGGTAGCATGCGATCTAAAATCAGCAGATCAGGTTCATAGCTGATGACCGTTTCTACTGCGTATTGGCCATCATTCAGGTGTTGGATCTGATGACCTTCTGCTTTTAAGCCTCGTTCGATAAAACTTGCGATTCTAGGATCATCTTCAATTAATAAAATGCGCATCCTAAACCTCTTCCAGTGGAAAACTAAGGGTCACTTGGCTACCTTGATTAAGCTGGCTAGCGATCTTGATCTCGCCATTTAATTGTTTAGCCATGCTCTGAGCTAAGGTTAAGCCTATACCGAGTCCGTCAGGACGATATTGTTTACCATTGTTAGCGCGAAAATAGCGTTCAAAAATACGCTCAAGGTCATCGCTAGCGATTCCAATACCTTGATCGCTGAGCTGAAACAATACTTGGTTGGGTTCGAGCATTAACGTTAGTGTAAGTGGCTGTTTTTTCGGGTCATAACGTAATGCATTATCAACAATAATACGGATAATCATTAATAGTTTATCTAAGTCGGTATAGCAAATCAGAGCCTGCCAATTGGTTTGTGCTGGATGAGTCGACTCAACGATAACCTGTTGCGAGTTGGCGAGTAAGTTCGCTTGCCGCCCAACCGCTTGCCAAATGGTCTCAAGTGTCATCGCGGTGAGAGTCGGCTGAAATAATTGTTCATCTTGGCGGATCAGCATTAATAGATCATCAATTCGGTAAGATAAATGCGTCGCTGACTCGTTAATACGTTGTAAAGTTTGCCGATACTCGTCATCACTATTGTGACGACTGCGTAGGGTGATTTGCGCTTCGCCTAAAATCGCTGTCGCAGGGGTACGTAGCTCGTGGCTGACGTTGGCAAAAAACTCCTTTTGCTGATGTTTGGCTTTTTCTAGGGTTTGCAGTGCTTGAGCGAGCTCTTGGGTGCGTGCGGTCACTTCTTTTTCAATCAGCTGGCGCGAAGCCATTTCCTGTTGCTGAGCTTGCTCTAGGCTTTGTGCCATATAGTTGAAGTGGCGAGCGAGGGTTTTTAGCTCATAAGGGCCACTGATGGCGATTCGGTGATCCAGTTGACCTTGCTCTAACGCGGTAGTGCTTTTGACCAATTCAGCCAGCGGTTTTGATAAGGTCCTTAGCAGCCAGCCACCGAGTAATCCACCTAAAATCACGCCAATCACGGCGAGACTGATGATCACGCTTCTCACGTTCGATAACGCGCTCATCGCTGCACTTTCATAACGAGCAGTACGCTGTTGTTGCACACTGATCGCTTGATTGAGTAACTGGCGAAGATCGGTGTTATCTACTTGATCAAAGGATTGGCTAAGTAGCAGCCAGCGTTCATCATCATCGGTGATTTTAGCGATTTCCCATGAGCGTAGCGCCTGTTTTAAACTGGCGAAGTTGGTTTCAAATAAAGAGATGACTTTAATTTGCTGAGTGATCTCCGCAAAGTCTTGCTGAGTTAAACTCTGTTGCTGGGCTTGTTCGGTGAGCTGATTGAGCTTTTCCAGTAAATCTTCAATTTTGGCAAAGCGTAGGTCGCGTTTTAAGGTACTGCCATCTTTTATCAATAGATATTCGGCAAGCCAGATCTTCAATTGTTGTTTTTCGGTACTCAGTTGCATGAAGTTTTGCAAAATTTGGCTAGAAATTTGTCCACGCTGAATATGCTCATTAGCGACCTGATTTGACCAATAAGCCGCTCCTGCCTGAGCCAAAATCAGCGACAGTAAAAGTGCCAATACAAACGATAATTGATAGCGAAACACAGCCATTTCCTCACAGCATAGCGTCAATAACTGCAGAGTAAGCGATTTATGCACTCACGGTAAACCATGTTCATCTTAGGTTAATCTTCGCGCAGGGTTTAGGTTCATTGAAGCGCGTTACAGTAGTCACTCAAATTACCTAAACCAGTAAGGCAGAGACTATGCAACGCATCCATAAAACACTTTCTATTTCAGCACTATTATTATCCAGCGTGTTACCGTGGGCAGCTCAGGCTTCTTCGCCGGTTGTGAATAATAATATTACTCATCAAGAAGTGCTCAATGCTCAACAGGCATGGGGCGAGGCATTAATCAATATCAGCCAAACGTATGAAAAACAAGGCCATGCGGCGGCAAAAACGTTAGCCAGCCAAGTGTTGGATCAAGCTTATGGTTACCAACAAGGCGCGGTACTTTTCAAACCGACGCTCGCCAGTGGTCAGCAAACGTTTCGTACCGATGTGGCTGGAGCGTTAGCCTATTTTGTCGGTGGTAATAGTGATTATGCGCAAGACTCTGGTTTTGCTTTAAAAGGTTGGAAGGAATACCGTTTTGAGAATGCTGCGGTTTATATTAATGGTGATTTAGCCTTGACCATGGGCAATGTCATATTGGTTGATAAGCAAGGGCAAACCACGATGGTGGATAAAAGCTGGGCCTTTAAGAAAGATGAGCAAGGTCAACTTCGCATCGTCTTGCACCACTCTTCTTTACCTTATCAACCTTAAGGCTTAATACCGTTAAGCTTCGATACAGAGCCGGTGGCGATGCGACCGGCTTTTTCTATCTGAGCGATTGAATACACTATTATCGGTGTTTAGTATGACTATGATGCAGATGATGTTTGTCCTTTAACTGCTGACGAAACCGAGCGAGATGAAATTGGGAGCGAGGTTGCTGACCGCATTTTCTATGACTATGTTGATGCTGTGAATCTAGGCGCTGTTGGTGATTATCATCGACAAAGAAAGAGGCTACGCTCGCGGTTAATAAACCAAAGAGGGTGATGCCCGTTAACATGAGAAACACCGCAACGCCGCGGCCAAAAGCGGTCACTGGATACATATCGCCATAGCCTACGGTGGTAATGGTGGTCATTGCCCACCAAAGTGCATCACTATAATCTTCAATTGGACTGTCGCTGCCTCTCTCCACCAAATAGACAAACGCTGAACTTAACATCACGGTTAATAAGCTGGTTAAGCCAATAAAACTGAGGGTTTTTTGCCGTAAGACCGCTTTGGTTTGCCGCCAGGTTCTCGGTAAAATAAACAGAATACGTATAAAACGTAATGGTCTTAGGAATGGCATCGCAACAATCAAGACATCAGGCCAATTTTGCATTAAATAGCGGCCACGCTGTTGGCTGAGCAAAATTTTAATGGCTAATTCAGTGGCGAAAACGCCCCACACTAACCAAATCAATTGATTAATAAAGTGGCGTTCTTCTTGGTCTAGCTGAGCGACATCGGGTATTAAAGCCAATAGTACATAAATGAGCGATAAGATAAGCATTGGCACTTCGGTTTTGCTCTCGAAGGCGGCCAGTAATTTTGCGCGTTGTTTCAGGTTCATAATTCTAATGTCATTGTGCGTGGTTTGATAAAAGGTTGTCTGCGTTTAGATGCTATCGGTTAATTGAGTGATACGCGCGCAGAGTGCTTCGGCTAATTGGTGGCTAGCGAGGTTGCGCTCAATGATTGAGTGGGCGAGCTTTCCTTGTTGTATCACCCTGAGCCATTCATCGATCATCGCGCTAAATCCTTTGTTGGTCAGCATCGGTGTCCAATCTGGCGAAGCCAGTCGTTGCGGCTGATTATTATGCCAGTGTATGCCTTCAGAAAAAGAGTGAAACTGATAACTTTGATTAACGAACTGCGCACTGACAGATTCACTCGTAATACCACATTGTCGATTCATTGAAGCATGCAACAAAGTGGCTCCATGTTGCCATTGAATATCGATACGCGCTAACTGTTTGCCGGCCATTTGATGGGTGATGTAAGCGTCTTGCAAATCAGCTTTAGCGTAGAGATTGATGCTATCTAATGGATGGATGAAGTCATCAAACAAGAAGGTACGAATATCACCAGGTAAGGCATGGCGATTTTTCTCCCAGCGTAAGCCGAGTAAGTCGTCTCGTAAGCCTTGCTGTACTCCGACCAAATGTTGATTTAATAGAGGAAGATGGCGACGATTAAACCCGACATAAAGCGGTTGTTGGTACTGTTCAGCTAATGCGTACAATTGTTCGCAATCAGCCGCGCTGTTTGCTAATGGTTTATCGACAAATGTGGCGATGCCATGACGTAAGAAAAAAGCCGCAATCTCAGGATGAGCGGCCGTTGCCGCGTGGATCATCACGGCATCGACTTGGAATTTGAGCAGATCTTGATACTGGGTACAGGTTTTAGTGATCCGATATTGAGCGGCTAAATGCGCAAGAATGTGCTGATTTCGAGTGCAAAAGACCAGTTCAACCTCGGGACGTTGAGTTATCACGGGTAAGTAAGCTTTTTGGGCGATATCCCCCAAGCCAATAATGCCTATTTTGATCATCGTTATCTAAACTGGTTCGCTTCACAATGAGATCAAGACTAACACTTGCTCTAAAAATCGGTAAGTGTATTGCCGAGAAATTGGGAAGACGATCTTTGTCATTCCTAAGATAAATCCGAGAACGAGTCATACAATAGGCCATAATGATTTAGAACGGGCTCTCTTTATTGAGTTCATTACAAACCTCAATAATCGCTAAGGAAAGTCCAGAGCGGATCACTTGCTGTTGGCGCTGTAGTTGTAAGTGATAAAAGTCGATATCGATGTCGCCATCAGGATCAACCATCGTCACGGGTAACAACCCTCTGTTTTGGACAAGATTTAATGCTTTTATGGCGTGAATCACTTTGGGATCGGTAAAGCTGTACTCCATGGCATCACTATTCAATTGATTACGCAGTTTGATGATGGCTTCGATATCATGATAAGTGTCGTCGGTCACCACGCCTAGGCCGTATAAGAGCTTTAACCGAACAGAAAGGTTACCAAGTGGTCCAGTGTCGTCTAATAATGGTCCAACAACCGATTGCACCGCAAAATTATCCTTTCGAAAAATACGCTGCATCAGTGCATCAACCGCTTGGGTTAATATGTCAACGGTTGTGATAAAAAAGCCACGCACAGAGGGGGCGTTGTTCAGTTGTTCTAAAATATCGATTTCGTCAATTTTCTGTGCCATATACTATCTAATTTAAGGTTGAGATGGGAAGGCGGTGTCCTTCCCATCTTAGTGTCACGTTAAAGCTGATGATAAATTGCTTCAATTTTTTGTACTTCGACACTGTTTTCTTTTAAGCCTGAATAATGTGCCAGCGTTTTTGGGATCCCGCGTTCTTTGAGTGAAGCTTGCAATTCAATGGATTGCGGATCGTTAAGGTTGGTATATTTTAGGGCGGCGGCAATCCCTTTCAGTAAGGTTGTATTGTCTGTGCCGTACTCTATTGTACCGAGTAATGGTTTGATTAATCTATCATTCGGCCCTAATTTTCGTAGAGGTTGGCGTCCAACGCGATCCACTTCATCGACTAAGTAAGGATTTGCAAAACGCGATAAGATTTTTTCGATGTACGCATGATGCATTGTGCGATCAAACCCATAACGCTGGATGAGCACTTCGCCACTCTCTTGCATCGCTTGTTTTACTTCGGCGCGTATCTCTGGGTCTTCAATGGCTTGACGAATGGTATGGTGTCCTTTCAAACAGCCCAAGTAAGCAGTAATACAGTGTCCGGTATTGAGGGTAAACAGTTTCCTTTCGATAAAGGCCATCAGATTTTGGGTGGTTTCCATGCCCTTGATACAAGGAATTTCGCCTTTAAACTGCTGCTCATCGACAATCCATTCACTGAAGCTTTCAACCGTGACGTCAAGTGGATCATCGTTGGCGGCTTCGGCGGGAGGGACAATTCGATCGACGGCTGAGTCAACAAATCCAATATATTGTTCAGCTTTGGCTTGGAGATCAGAGGATAAATACTTAAACACCTCAGTTTTTAAGTGGCTAGTGCCTCGTACCATATTTTCACAAGCGATAATATTAAGAGGTTGTTGATTACCTGCCGCAAAACGCGCTTCAATCCCTTTGGCGATGGTTTTTGCAATCATATCCAATACGGCGGGGCCGACAGCCGTGGTGACTAAATCGGTGTTAATCATTCGTTCAATGAGCTCGTGGCTGGCGGAGTTAACGGCGGTTATCTTAGTAACGGTATCAATCTGACAGTCATGACCGACAATCTTAACTTTATAGTGTTGTTGATGACTAAGTTGATCCACTAAGGGTTCATTAACATCGGCGAATGTGACTTGAATGTGCGCATCGGCGAGTAGTTTTCCAATAAAACCACGGCCAATATTACCGGCACCAAAATGTACTGCATTTTTCATAATTCATTACCTACCAAATAGTGACTGACAAAGATTAGGGTGAGGTCAGCATAAATTACGGGGGATGCTGACCTCGTTTGCCTCAAGAGCAAAGGCAATTAGGCCGCTTGGGCATTGTTCAAAATTGCCAAGATCTCTTTGATGTTATTGGTCGAGGTCAGGGTGTTGATGGCCTCTGGATCATCAAGGGCATTGGTAATGGCAGTAATGACTTGAATATGGTCATCATTTTTGGCGGCGATGCCGATCACTAATTTAGCGATATCGTTTTCGTCGTCGCTAAATTGGACACCGGATGGGTACTGACAAATGACAATACCCGTTTTGATGACTCGATCTTTGGCTTCAATTGTGCCGTGAGGAACCGCGATCGATTCACCTAAGTAGGTCGAGACTAATTGTTCTCTCGCAAGCATCGCATCGACATATTCCGGGTGCACGTAGCCAAGTTCTACTAGCTTATTACCAGCAAAGCGAATGGCTTCCTCTTTATGGCTGGCGGTTAAACCCAGGTAGATATTGTCTTTCTGTAAGCTAAAGATGGAAGGTTGCTGAGGGTCAAAATACTCATCATTAGCGGCGACTAACGGTGTTTTAATGAGGCAACTGTCATTGGCTGCTTTGGGATGTGTGGCGGCCAGCAGTTGGATAACTAATTGGTTATACATGTTACTATCAAGAAAATTGGTGAGTGATAGATGTTGGGCATTCGGGGCGTGTTTACGCGCTCTGTCGGTGAGATCTTTATGGGTGATCACAATATCCACATCTTGTGGCAAGTTATTGATCGCCAGATTTGTGATGGTGACGTTTAAGCCTGCTGCTTGGGCTTTCTTACGCAATAAACTGGCCCCCATAGCGCTTGATCCCATCCCAGCATCACAGGCCACAATGATGCTTTTGACATGGTTTAGTTTGAGATCATGCTTAGCTTGCGACGGTTTAGCTTGTTCTGCTGTTGTGGATTTTAACGTGTTCATTTGCGCAGTAGCTTTGGCGAGTGAACCTTGATCGCCCTCTTCATCGGTTGAATGCTGAGCTTTCATGAGAATGGCAGCAACAATGAAGGAGACGGCCGCGGCGGCAAAAATAGAGCAGATCACACCAAGCATGGAGGCTTTATTGGTCATTAACAAAATGGCAAAAATAGAACCTGGTGAGGCAGGAGAGACAATGCCTGCATTGAATAGCGTTAAGGTAAAGATTCCAGTCATTCCTCCAGCAATCGCGGCTAAGATCAAGCGAGGATTCATCAGTATGTAAGGGAAGTAAATCTCATGAATACCCCCGAAAAAGTGAATAATCGTTGCCCCACCAGCGGTTTGACGAGCGGTTCCTTTACCAAACACCATATAGGCTAATAAGATACCTAATCCCGGTCCTGGGTTAGCCTCAATCAGGAAGAAAATGGATTGCCCTGTTTCGCTGGCTTGTTGAATGCCAAGTGGGGAGAAAATACCGTGATTAATGGCATTGTTAAGAAATAGAATTTTCGCAGGTTCGACGAAAATGGATGTTAATGGAAGTAGGTGTGCTGCGACCAAAAAGTTAACGCCAGCCGCTAAAACATCCGAGAGTACTTTGACAAAAGGGCCGATTAAATAAAAGGCGATGACGGCGCAGATCATACCGATAATACCAGCAGAGAAATTGTTCACTAACATTTCGAAGCCGCTTTTAATCTTGCCATCAACACGTTTGTCAAAGTATTTGATGGCCCAGCCGCCCATCGGTCCGACTATCATTGCGCCCATAAACATAGGAATGTCCGTACCGACGATAACCCCCATGGTGGTTATTGCTCCGACAACGGCACCTCGTTCACCACCGATTAACTTACCCCCGGTATAACCGATCAGCAGAGGCAGCAAGTAGGTGATCATCGGGCCAACTAAAGAAGCTAATGTTTCATTGGGTAACCAACCTGTAGGAATAAAAAGTGCGGTAATAAAGCCCCAAGCGATAAACGCACCAATATTGGGCATAACCATGTTTGATAAGAAACGGCCAAAATTTTGTATCTTGACCTTAGCATCTGGTGATAACATATCCGTTCCCCGTTCGATGTTCTAAAGAAGTAGTGTGATAACGGTTCGTCTAAAACCGTTGGTTGCTTAGTACCCAATCAATCTATCACACAATTTTACGTTAGAGCTGACAACGGGTTTTTTGTGATCTATCACGCTATAACTGTCTTTTAGCTGTGCTCATTACGTGATTCTCTTCACCATTTTGCTGTGTAATTAATTTACATCTTCTTTGTTTTTATTTTGTCAACTTATTTTAGTTGCGCCATGTATCAAATTGGGTGATTTCTGTTTGTCTCATATGGTGATCAATATCTCAATTAAGTAACAATGATTTATTCGTTTGAATAATTGTGTGATCTAAGTATCGTGCTGATTTTTGCCTATTATTAAAAAACTAAATAATTGACGATGTTTAAATGATTTCTGTAATTTAAGTACAGTTTGACGAAATGGTGTGAGGATGCATTATCAGAATATTCCTTCACCAATTGTTTTCTTATCTGATGTCACTGAGTGATGGAGAGGGGTAGTATCACCTGCCACCTTTGCATACAGTTACAGCGACATTCATTGGCTCTTTATCTATGCTTATGGTGGATGGATTCGTTTGATGTTGATTTGCAATCTCAAGTTGTTTCGGGATATCAGTGTCAGACAGAGAGGTAATTTATCGCTACTTATTATAAAAATAAAAAAGAGATCCATGTCAGAAGCTGCTTAACCTAGTATAGTCCAATCAAGCAAAACGTTTAGTCATTGCGGGTTACCTGCTAGAATCCAAGAATTCCACCTTAGTATTAATAGAATCAATGAAAGAAAAGGTTACCGTTTCTGTTTCATCTATCCACGGCACGCGACACTTCCATTTAGGCAAGTGGTATCGGCATGTTTTAAAAACAGTGGGTTATACTGCTTTAGCTGCGTTGCTCACCATTGGCGGAGTGATTTATTACTTGTCCAGTGAAGTGGATTTTGCCAAATTAAAGCAGCAAGAATTAGAGAATCAATCTTCTTCATTACTGGGCGAGCTATCTTCACTGCAAGAACTAAAAAATAATCTAGAACATGATTTACAAGAGCGTGAAGAAAAAATGCAGTTGGTTGCCGATCGATTAGGCGATCTCGAAAAAGTCTTAGGGGTAGAAGACAGTGGCGCGGAATTAGAATCTCGTTTAGACACGGCTGCGATAACCTCTTCGGTCAGAATGGTGATGTTAACCCAAATCCCCAGTGGTGCTCCTGTTCATGAAGCTCGAATTTCGTCAGGATACGGTAAGCGAACTCATCCTGTGACGGGCAACGTTTTATTCCACCGTGGGCAAGATTTCGCGGTCAATATTGGTACTCCTGTCTACTCGCCAGCGGATGGGGTAGTGGAAGTCACTCGGGCGAGTAATCAAGGTTCGGGAAACTTTTTACGCTTACAACATGCTTATGGTTTTTCAAGCTCTTATTCGCACTTACAAAAGTTTGCGGTGAAAAGTGGCGATTTTGTACAAAAGGGCGATCTGATTGCTTATTCGGGTAATACCGGTCTCTCTTCTGGGCCTCATCTACATTATGAAGTGCGTTTTGTTGGTCGACCATTAGATCCCAAACCTTTTGTCGATTGGGGAATTAATGATTTTGAAAGTTTATTTAGTCAAGTAAGAGGTATTCGATGGGAATCTTTAGTAAACAAAGTCGAACTCAGAGTCAGCGCGCAGCTACAACTCTCATCGCAAAAGGCTGTTCAATTAGCGGACAACTCCGGTTAGAAGACAATATTCAAATCGATGGTCTTGTCGATGGACAACTGCATGTTATTAAGACCATTGTGGTTAGTGAAAGTGGCGCGGTAAATGGTGATATTTTTGCGCAACATGTGATCATTAACGGTGCATTTGAAGGCACTTGTCACGCCGACAAAATCGAGATTTTAAGTAAAGGGGTGGTTAATGGCACTCTGTATACTGACGATTTGAGTATTGAACAAGGTGGACGTTTTAATGGCATGACTCACCCTGCTGCAGGTGAAAACGTCACTCAATTAGTCGATGCAGTTGACGCCAAGGAAACCAAAAACACGAAAATCCACAAAGAGATAAAACCCGCGACCAAAGGCTCAAGTCTGTAATCAAAAGTCTGCTGGCACTTCAAAGGTCATTTTTTGATGATGATAGGGATGATAAAAGCTTAACTTCTGAGCATGTAGACACAGTCTTTCAGCGGCTTGCCCATACAGATCATCACCAACGATAGGAAAACCCAATCCATCAGGATGAGCGCAGTGGACGCGCAACTGATGGGTTCGTCCCGTATGAGGGTATAAATTTACTCGGGTTTGGCCTTGTTCAATCGCTACCTTTTCCCACCGTGTCTGCGCCGATTTTCCCGTCTCAAAGCAGACCTTTTGTCTAGGTCTATCGTCTAGGTCCGAGGCCAGAGGCAGCGCGATGTCACCGCTATCGTGCTCAAGTTCACCGGATAATAGAGCCACATACTGCTTGTCAATTTGCCGAGTGATGAATTGCTTTTGCAGCGATTTATTCGCGCGACGCGTTAGGGCAAAGACTAATAGCCCGGATGTCGACATATCTAAGCGATGCAAGACAAACGGACCTTCACAGTTAGGAAATTGCTCTGCTAAGCGGGTGAAAGCGGAATCTTTGATGTTCACTCCCGGCACAGATAAAAACTCAGCAGGTTTGTTGATAACGACTATCGCCTCATCTTGGTAGACGATCTCAATTTTTTTTCCCTCGGCAGGATTCACTAATAAGGGATTATCCTCTAACGGCATACCTTTGAGCATGTGTGCCAAAATCGGTTGGCACTTACTTTGGCATGCAGGATAAAACTTACCGTGCTGGCGGATCTCCGATTTCGGTGAGCTACCCCACCAAAATTCCGCTAAGGCAATCGGGGTTAATTGGTGCTGAAAAGCATAATGCAGTAATTTCGGTGCCGCGCATTCCCCAGCTCCTGCTGGAGGAACGGGGTTGGCACACTCGGCAAAAATAGCATTAAGGTTTATTTTCTCTCCGTACTGATTGAGAAAAAAATAATGAGAAAAGAGCTGATGTTGTAAGCGCGCTGAACGTTGCTTACGCTCTTGTTTAAGCGTTGTGATGCTCTGATTGAGCTGGTTAAGTTCTTCATCTAAAACGGCGATTTTTTGCTGCCATTCAAGCTTCAGCTGTTTTAATTGCCATTTTTCTTGCACGCTTTGCTGGGCAAGCTGGCTGAACAGTTCTTGTTGTTCCGCTGTTGTTACTTGGTTCGATACCATCGCTCGTTGCTGTTTCCGCTGTGCTCGGCTATCGATCATTGCTTTTTGTTGCGCGCTAATCGCTTGATTCGCTTGCTCTTGGCAGGCCTGTAAAGCCTCGATGAGAGCATTGCGCTGCTCCGAGTTCATTAGCTGCTTAATTTGCTGATTTATTTCGGCGATATGGTTGGCTTCTGCGCTAAAAAATTCCGTCTGCGTAAAACGATCAAACACTGGCGGTACAAAACCGGGGAGATGATCTTGCTCGGCGAGCTGACCAGAAAACGCAGCGAGATATCCCAATTGCTGTTGAGCATTTTTCACCACTAAAACGCCAAACATTTTTCCGTGACCGTCGCTGTGTTGCTCAATGCCAAAAGGGTGGACCCAATCATTTTGTGTTGTTAGATGAGTTTGTAGCTGTTTAGCGGCAATCAGCGCTAAAGGATGTGGCTGATAACAAAACGGATAAGTGAAGCGTTCAGGTAACGGTATAGCAGTGATGTCGGTTGCGAATGGAGTAAAGCAATGGGCAGGCATAGTGAAGACAACGGTGGTTAAAAACAAGGGAGAGTTTACTGCGCTCGGCGTAAAAAGTCAGTATTTCTCCCTAAGCTTGAGCAAAACAACCTATTTACAGCATCGGCAATACAGACAGCAGCAATAATCCGCCCATGGCACCATTAAACCAACGGACATAGCGCGGATGATTCATCCACTGGCTTAGCTGCTTACCGGCCACCGTCCAGACGCTTACCGATGGTATATTGACCATCGCAAATACCAAGGCGATGACCATTAATTGTATCCAACTTGCCTGTTGGTTAAACACACTTACAGCGGTGAGCGCCATTGACCAGCCTTTCGGATTCACCCACTGAAAGAGTGCCGCAGCAGTAAAGGTCATCGGTTGATAACGCTGCGTTGTTTGTGAGGGGTTACTCAAGGCTATTTTTACGGCTAAATAGATTAAGTAGGCGGTGCAGATGATTTGCAGTCCGTATTGTAGCATTGGATAACGATGAAACAGTTCGGTGAGTCCAACACCAACCAGCAGCACCATGATACTGAATCCTAAAATAATGCCCAGCATGTGAGGAATGGTCCGTACAAATCCGACGTTGGCTCCTGAGGTCATGAGCATGATGTTATTTGGACCGGGTGAAAAAGTAGAAACAAACGCGAATGCGATGAGTGGTCCCCATTGTGTGTAATCCATGAGCGGCTCTTGTTAAGTAAATGATGAGAAAATAATAATGGTATTGTTGGGCAATATTGTGTTTATATTTGTTTTTAATGACTTCAATTAGCAATAAAAATGACTTATGGATAGATTTGACGAAAGAATATTGCAAGCGCTTCAGGCGGATGGGCGAATCTCTAATGTCGAGCTTGCCGAGCGGGTAGGGTTATCACCCTCAGCGACACTAAGGCGAGTGCAAGAGCTTGAGCGCAAGAAAGTCATTAAAGGCTATCGAGTGATCGTCGATAAAAGCCAGCTTGATATTGGGTTTGTGGCGTATGTTGCGATTGGCTTGAATAGTCATACCAAAAAGGCACAACTCAGTTTTGAAGAGCACGTACGCTTTGCTAAAGAGGTGGTGGAGTGTCATAACATTACTGGAATGAATGAGTACTTACTTCGTGTTGAGACTAAAGATCTCAGTGCT
Source organism: Vibrio sp. V31_P5A7T61 (assembly GCF_009904895.1). Classification (NCBI taxonomy): domain Bacteria; kingdom Pseudomonadati; phylum Pseudomonadota; class Gammaproteobacteria; order Vibrionales; family Vibrionaceae; genus Vibrio; species Vibrio sp. V31_P5A7T61. Next base: position 180,272 of record NZ_WXWI01000029.1, on the reverse strand, counting down.
TATAAGCGCTTTCATGCGGATGTGTTAGGTGAATGCCTAACGGTAAAATCCATTAGCACTATGGTCGTCATGGATTCTCCAAAAGATGCCCGCCAGTAGTGAGCATCTTTTCATCCTATTTTTAGGGTCTGTTGACCTTTCGAACAAAATTTAATCGCGAAAGGTCAACAGATCCCAGTGTCCGAGAAACTAAAAAATACAGTGTTTTGCGTATGAGGCGGCTTGATTGGCTGTCCAATCGCCTTTTGGTTTCTCTTGCATATCCTCACACCACTCTTGACTGCCCACTTCGGTTTGTAATACGCAGTGTTTAGCAAAATCCACCGCTCCTTGGGCGCTCCATTCACCTTTAGGTTTTTCACGCATCTCTTGGCACCAAGAGCTAGTACCTACTTCGTTTTCACAAGCAGTGAGAGCCAAGGTACTGAGCACTAATAACGCTAATTTTTTCATTGTTGATCTACCGATAAAGAAAACGTAAGTCATGATACCTAAGTCGCCCTAGAACAAGCCATGCTTTCTGGTCATTTTTCTGTTTTTCCTACGGCAATTGCAGATATGACTCAGCCGATCATTGATTGGCTAATAAAAATCTCAGTGATCATTCTCACTGTTTATCCATCATCAAATATCGATAAAACGATCCAACTCACAGTCTGATTTTAATCTAGATGCAAAGCAAAAAAGTGGCGTTATTATGCTATCGAAACGTTTCGATGAGTGTTTTGTCAATAATAAACTGTCGAGATGGGTCCTAGCTTCACCTCAACGTGCACTGAAATAAAGGTCAAATAATGAAAAAAAGTCCCCTTCTAAACGCAGAGCTCTCTTATCTAGTGGCAACGTTAGGTCATACCGATGAAATTACGATTGGCGATGCTGGTTTACCGATTGACGAGTCTGTACAGCGAATCGATTTAGCTTTAACGCAGGGTATCCCGAGTTTTTTGGATACGGTGCGAGTCATCCTTAGCGAAATGCAAGTGCAAGTGGTGCTACTGGCTAACGAGTTTGCTCAAGTCAGTCCTGATTTACATAGCGCACTACTCACGGAGTTACACCGCGAGCAACAGGAAACAGGTCAACCTATTGCGATTGAGTATCTTAGTCATGATGAGTTTAAAACTCGTACGGTTGCCAGCCGCGCGGTGGTAAGAACCGGTGAGTGTACACCTTATGCCAATGTGATTTTTCAATCGGGCGTGGTGTTTTAGCGTTCGATGTTATGATTTAACGATGAGGAGGAGTGATGACTCAACCGATTTTAGCTCTCAGTCAGATTGATAAAGCTTTTCCTGGTGTGAAGGCGCTTGATCAAGCTTGTTTAAACGTCTATCCCGGTCGAGTCATGGCCTTGATGGGAGAAAATGGCGCTGGTAAATCGACCTTAATGAAAGTATTGACGGGGATCTACAGCAAAGATGCTGGCACCATAGAGTATCAAGGTCAACCAGCCAGTTTCAAAGGCCCTAGGGATTCTCAGCAAGCGGGGATCAGTATTATTCATCAGGAGTTAAACCTGATCCCGCAACTGACGATTGCAGAAAACATCTTTCTTGGCCGAGAAAAAACCAGTGCTTTCGGTCGTATCTTGTGGCAAGAGATGTACGCGGAAGCCGATCAACTGTTAGCCCGTCTTAATGTTAAACACAGTGCTAAAACCTTGCTCGGTGAGCTGAGTCTTGGTGAACAGCAGATGGTGGAAATCGCCAAGGCGCTCTCCTTTGAGTCTAAAGTGATCATCATGGATGAGCCAACCGACGCATTAACGGATACCGAAACCGCCTCATTGTTTAAAGTGATTAATGAATTGCGCGACCAAGGTTGTGGCATCGTTTATATCTCTCATCGTTTAAAAGAAATTTTTGAAATTTGCGATGATATTACCGTGTTGCGAGATGGAAAATTCATTGGTCAATGCCAAGTCAGTGAGACCGATGAAGATGGTCTGATTGAAATGATGGTTGGGCGTAAATTAGAAGAGCAGTATCCACGTATTGACGTAGAGCCAGAAAATAAAGTTTGTCTCGAAGTGATAGGTTTGACCGGATCGGGGATTCATGATGTCAGCTTTACCCTGCGTCGAGGAGAGATTTTAGGTATCTCTGGCTTGATGGGAGCGGGGCGTAGCGAATTAATGAAGGTGATTTATGGCGCGCTGCCTTCTGAGCGGGGTGTGATTAATCTTAATGGCCGTACCATTAACCCCGTTAGCCCGCAAGATGGTTTAGCCAATGGTATTGCCTACATCTCAGAAGATCGCAAAGGCGATGGTCTGGTACTCGGTTTATCAGTCAAAGAAAATATGTCGCTGTGCGCCCTCGATAAACTGACCAAGGGCATACAAATTCAGCATGGCGCAGAAGCGACGGCGGTAGAAGATTTCATTCAACTGTTCAATATAAAAACCCCTTCTCGCAACCAGATCATTGGTCATCTTTCAGGTGGGAATCAGCAAAAAGTGGCGATCGCCAAAGGCTTAATGACCAGACCGAAGGTGTTGATTTTGGATGAACCGACACGTGGCGTTGATGTCGGTGCAAAAAAAGAAATCTATCAATTAATCAATAAGTTTAAAGCGCAAGGGATGAGTATCATTTTAGTTTCATCGGAAATGCCAGAGGTACTTGGTATGAGCGATCGAATTTTAGTGATGCATGAAGGGCGGATCAGTGGCGAATTTGATGCCAAGCAAGCCAATCAAGAAAATCTTTTAGCGTGTGCCGTTGGCAAAACCTTGAACGAGGAAGCAGCATGAATAGTAAAACCCTAAGTAATCAGACGCCAGACGGTGGTAAAAAGTGGTTTAGTAAAGCATGGTTGATTGAACAAAAGTCACTGATTGCTCTGCTATTTTTAGTCGTTGTGGTGTCATTTTTAAATCCCAACTTTTTTACCGTCGACAACATACTGAATATTTTACGTCAGACATCAGTGAACGCGATCATTGCGGTTGGTATGACTTTAGTTATTTTAACCGCGGGCATTGATCTCAGTGTTGGCTCTGTGCTGGCCCTATGTGGTGCGTTTGCTGCCAGCCTGATTGCCCTTGAAGTTCCGGTTATGGTGGCGGTGCCAACGGCTTTACTTGCTGGCGCGGCGCTAGGAGGGATCAGTGGCATCATCATCGCCAAAGGTAAGGTACAAGCTTTTATTGCCACGTTAGTCACCATGACACTCCTGCGCGGCGTCACCATGGTTTATACCGATGGGCGTCCTATTTCAACCGGCTTTACCGATACCGCTGATGCGTTTGCTTGGTTTGGTACCGGTTACGCACTGGGCATTCCTGTACCCGTTTGGATGATGGTGGTGGTGTTTGCGGCGGCGTGGTACTTGCTCAATCACACACGTTTTGGTCGTTATATCTATGCCATGGGTGGTAATGAGTCGGCGGCGCGTTTATCCGGTATCAATGTTGATCGTGTCAAAATCGGTGTGTACGCCATTTGTGGTCTGTTATCGGCCTTGGCGGGCATCATTGTTACTTCTCGGCTCTCTTCTGCACAACCTACGGCAGGCATGGGCTATGAGCTGGATGCGATTGCAGCGGTTGTATTAGGCGGCACCAGCTTAATGGGCGGCAAAGGTCGGATCATGGGTACCTTAATTGGTGCACTGATCATCGGCTTTTTAAATAACGCATTGAACTTACTCGATGTGACCTCTTACTACCAGATGATAGCGAAAGCGGCGGTTATATTGCTGGCTGTGCTGGTGGACAATAAAAATAAGTAAAACGTGAACCTACCAGATGTAAGCGTGCTTTTGTCTGGTTCCCCCTACAAAAAAGGATGATTAACATGAAAAAACTTGCGACGTTAATTTCTGCTGCGTTGTTATCGGCTTCGGTATCGGTCTCAGCTTCTGCTAAAGACACGATTGCCATTGTCGTTTCAACCCTGAACAATCCATTCTTTGTCACCATGAAAGATGGTGCGGAAGCGAAAGCCAAAGACTTAGGCTATAACCTGATCGTTTTGGACTCGCAAAACGATCCGAGTAAAGAGCTGTCGAACGTAGAAGATCTCACGGTTCGAGGTGTAAAAGCGATTTTAATTAACCCAACCGACTCCGATGCTGTATCAAACGCTATCCGCCGAGCCAATCGCGCGAATATCCCCGTGGTAACCTTGGATCGTGGCGCGAGCCGTGGTGAGGTAGTCAGTCATATCGCTTCGGATAACGTAATGGGCGGAGAGATGGCTGGTCAATTTATCGTTGAAAAAGTTGGCGAAAAAGCCAAAGTCATTCAGCTCGAAGGGATCGCCGGCACCTCGGCGGCTCGTGAACGCGGACAAGGTTTTATGAATGCGGTTAAAGAGCGTGATATGGTTTTGCTTGCCAGCCAACCTGCTGACTTTGATCGCACCAAAGGATTAAACGTCATGGAAAACCTATTGGCATCAAACCCAAGCGTGCAAGCTGTTTTTGCGCAAAATGATGAAATGGCATTGGGCGCGCTGCGCGCGGTGCAAGCGTCTGGTAAAAACATTTTGATTGTTGGTTTTGATGGTACTGAGGATGGCATTGCCGCAGTAAAACGTGGTCAGTTAGGGGCAACGGTTGCTCAGCAACCCGACATGATTGGCGCTTTAGGGGTTGAAACTGCAGATAAGATCCTCAAAGGTCAGACGGTCGAGGCTTATCTTCCTGTGCCGCTGAAAATTATCAGTCAATAACTTATGTATCGTACACCTCGCTCTGAGTATAGAGCGAGGTTTTCTATCTTATAGAAGGATAATTCTTATGAACCAATTGGTGGTATTAGGTAGTGTCAATGCTGACCATGTTCTACAAGTCCCTACTTTCCCTCGTCCTGGAGAAACGCTTCATGGCCGAAATTATCAAGTCATTCCTGGCGGTAAAGGAGCAAACCAAGCGGTTGCCGCCGCGCGCTTAAAGGCGGATATCGGTTTTATTGCCTGCGTTGGTGATGATGCCTTTGGTATCGAAAGTTGTGAACGTTTTAAGCGGGATGGAATGGATATTCGTGGTGTGAAAGTACAAGCGGATTGCCCAACAGGCATTGCGATGATCCAAGTTTCCGACCGTGGAGAAAACAGCATTTGTCTTTCAGCTGAGGCTAATGACCGATTAACCGCAGAAGCCATCGAAGATGACCTACCAAGTATTCGTGCCGCCAGCTACTTGTTAATGCAACTTGAAACGCCGATTGACGGCATCATTAAAGCGGCGCAAGTCGCTAAACAAGCGAAAACAAAGGTGGTACTCAACCCAGCGCCAGCCCGTGAGTTGCCTTCTAGCTTGCTTAGTTGTGTTGATGTGATCACCCCCAATGAAACGGAAGCGCAAGTGCTCACCGGCATTACCGTCACTGATGATGCTACAGCCCAGCAAGCGGCCACAGTATTACATCAGCAAGGCATTGAAATTGTTATTATTACCCTTGGTGCAAAAGGAGTTTGGTTAAGTGAAAATGGGCGTGGACAACTTATCCCCGGTTTTCGCGTCTCGGTCACCGACACCACCGCCGCGGGTGATACTTTTAATGGTGCGTTTGTGACTGGCTTGTTAGAGAATATGTCTTTAGAATCAGCGATTAAGTTTGCTCATGCCGCAGCAGCGATTTCAGTCACCCGTTTTGGCGCACAAACGTCGATTCCGACTCGCCAAGAAGTGGATGAATTTTTAGCTCAGCATCAATAAGGGATAAGATGATATGGCAACCATGAAAGATATTGCGCGCGTTGCAGGGGTTTCGACTTCCACGGTTAGCCATGTGATCAATAAGACTCGCTATGTCAGTGATGATATTGCTGAGCGAGTCAACAAAGCCGCGAAAGATCTCAATTACGCGCCTTCGGCTTTGGCGCGTAGTTTAAAAATGAATCGTACCCGTACCATTGGCATGCTAGTGACTACCTCGACCAATCCATTTTTCGGAGAAGTCGTTAAAGGGGTTGAGCGCAGCTGCTATCAACAAGGTTATAGCCTGATCTTATGTAATACCGAAGGGGATAATCAACGTATGAAAGCGTCGATCAATACCCTATTACAAAAACGAGTCGATGGCTTAATTTTAATGTGCTCGACCTTAGAAGGCGAACGGATTGAAGTCTTTGAGCGCTATCCTGATATTCCAGTGGTGGTTATGGATTGGGGGCCAATGTTATTTGCCAGTGATAAAATCCAAGATAACTCGCTACGTGGTGGCTACATGGCGACCCAGTACTTAATTGAATGTGGTCATCAATCCATCGGCTGTATTACTGGACCACTGAGTCGTCATCAAGCGCAAATGCGCTATGAAGGTTATAAACGAGCCATGTTAGAAGCGGGCTTAACCATTAATCCTGATTGGATTATTGAGTCTGATTTTGAATGTGAAGGAGGCGCGCAGGCACTGTATCGATTGCAAAAAAAAGGGCCATTACCCAACGCAATTTTTGTTAGTAATGACATGATGGCCATGGGGGTGATTCATGCCGCCAGTGACCTTCATATCGCTATTCCAGATCAGCTTTCGATCATCGGTTATGATGATATTCATATCGCAAATTTTATGACGCCTTCCCTGACGACTATTCATCAGCCCAAATACCGTTTAGGTCAGGCAGCGATCGATACCCTATTAAATAAGCTTAAAAATCAGAGCCGCGAGCCTCAAGTGGTTCAACTAGAACCAACGCTGGTTGTCCGTCAGAGTGTGAAAGTGTTTAAGTAATACGGTAGATAGAAAAAAGCCATTAGAATATTCCCGCACGTTGGATCGTTTGTTGATTGATGACTCCTTGATAGTAGCCCTGTTCATTAATAACCGGTAAAGCCGTTATTTCATTTTGGCGCATAATAGAAAGAGCCTGATGGCATAGTGTTGAATGTATAATCACCGTTGGCCTGTTTGTCATTAATTGTTTGATATCTATGGTTAGTGAGACATTGCCATGCAGTGCTCGGCGTAAATCACCATCAGTGAATACGCCTTGGATCCTTTCTTCTTCTACCACTGCAATTAATCCTAATCCAGTCCTACACATGATCTCAATGACTTCGGTTAAGCAAGTTTGTGGTGAACAATAGGCAGTAGTATGCGTATCGGTCATCAGTTGATGGACCTGTGTTAACAGTCGTGTGCCCAGAGCACCTGCAGGATGAGAAAAAGCAAACTCTTCGGCGGTGAAATTATTTTCAGACATGACGGTTAAAGCAAGCGCATCCCCGATTAATAGGGTATTGGTAGTACTAGAGGTTGGAGCGAGGCCAAGCGGACAGGCTTCTTTTTCGACATGAATATCTAAAAGATAGTGACTATGCTTGGCTAGGTAACTATCGCGTTGTCCTGTGATGGCAATGATAGGAATACGTTTGTTAAGTAGTAAAGGTACAATCGTTTTAAATTCATTGGATTCGCCAGAGTAAGAAATCAAAATAGCTAAGTCGTGTTCAGTCACCATACCGAGATCGCCATGTAAAGCTTCTGCTGGGTGAATAAAAAATGCTGCCGATCCCGTAGAAGCGAAAGTCGCCGCAATTTTTTTTCCAATATGGCCTGATTTACCGATACCAAAAAGAACAATTTTTCCTTTGCATTGCTGTATCGCGATGCAACTGTTGGCAAATTCCTTATCCAGCCTACTTTGAAGCCGGGATCCTTGTTCTAATTCCTGTTGAATGACCTGTTTACCACATTGAATCATACGTTCGGTTATTGTCATTTTCTCTTGTCCATTTTCATTTCTCATTTCCAATGGCTTTCAAGTGAAAGTCATTGTCTCAGTATTTCTTCGTATCCAACTTATTATTTCAATCCCACCAACAAAATGAAAGTTTAAATCTTGCTTATTTTTACTGTGAAAGTTTATTTTTGTGATCGCTTTCAATTTGATGAAAGTTTTATCTTTTAGTTTGAAAGTTATGGTGGGAGTATGTCTACGTGGTAAGACACAGTCACAATTAGATGAGGATCTAAAGATGGAATGGATAATTCATGGTGCGGAATGGTTTATTGGACTGTTCCAAAAAGGGGGCGATGTTTTCGTTAGCATGGTAACAGGAATACTGCCATTGCTAATTGCGTTGCTTGTGGCAATGAACGCCTTAATTCAGTTTGTGGGACAAGAGCGTGTTGAACGTTTGGCACAGCGTAGTGCAGGAAACCCGATATCTCGTTACTTAGTGCTACCCGTTATCGGTACCTTTATTTTTTGTAATCCGATGACATTAAGTCTTGGACGATTTTTACCTGAGCGTTACAAGCCTTCTTATTATGCGGCGGCATCGTACAGTTGCCACTCTATGAATGGCCTCTTCCCACATATTAACCCAGGTGAATTGTTTGTTTATTTGGGTATAGCTAGTGGATTAACGACATTGGGGTTACCGCTTGGTCCTTTGGCTGTCAGCTATTTACTGGTTGGGATGGTCACGAATTTTTTCCGCGGATGGGTCACTGATTTCACCACCATGATGGTTGAACGGCAACAAGGTGTTCAACTTGAAAGTGAAGTTCATTTCAAATAGAGGAAGAAGATAATGAATTACATTCAAATTGAAAAAGGTAATGGTGGTTGGGGTGGTCCTTTACGTTTACCGGTTGAGCCTAATAAGAAAATTATTTACATCACGGGCGGTACACGTCCAGCCATCGTCGATAAGCTAGCGGAGCTAACAGGATGGGAAGCAGTCGATGGTTTCAAAACCACCATTAGTGATGATGAAATTGCTGTAGCGATCATCGATTGTGGTGGAACCTTACGCTGTGGCTTATACCCTAAAAAACGCATTCCCACCATCAACATTCACTCCACAGGGCAAAGCGGTCCTTTGGCTCAATACATCACTGAAGATATTTATGTCTCTGGTGTTAGAGAAAAAAATATCAACTTGTATCAAGGAGAGGATGCACAGTCTGCCACAATCTCGCATGGTCTTGATGAGCAAGATGCAAGCCAGAGTAAATTTGATACGAGTAAAAAACTGACTCAACAAAGTGATGGGCTACTGGCCAAAATTGGTATCGGTATGGGGTCTGTCATGGCGGTCTTTTTCCAAGCTGGTCGAGAAACGATTGATACCGTTTTAAAAACTATTTTACCTTTTATGGCCTTTGTTTCGATGCTTATTGGGGTAATTATGGCGTCAGGGCTTGGCGACTTCATTGCTCATTTTCTGACACCGTTGGCTCAGAATCCGCTCGGATTAATCACCTTAGCGCTGATTTGCTCCTTTCCTCTATTATCTCCCTTTTTGGGCCCGGGTGCGGTGATTGCACAAGTCATCGGTGTATTAGTGGGTACCCAAATTGGGTTAGGTCATATTCCGCCGCAATTAGCGTTACCGGCGTTATTCGCAATCAATGCACAAGCAGCCTGTGATTTTATTCCTGTCGGATTAGGTTTGGCTGAGGCAAAACCGAAAACGGTTGAAATTGGTGTGCCTTCTGTCTTGTATTCTCGTTTTCTGACCGGGGCTCCAACCGTCATGCTCGCTTGGTTTGTCTCAATGTTTATTTATCAATAAGGAGGCGAATGTATGTCTGCTCTTTATCAAGTACAAGTCGAACGAATTGGTGCTTTTGCCTATGAAGCTTTGGAAGATGACATGATGATTATCTTCAGCCAAATCGCTCCACAAGATGCTGCCGATTACTGCTTTATCCATAGTCACGATAGGTTGAAAGCACCGATTGAAGCTGGTTACACCTTAATGATTGGTCAACAACGCTATCCTATTACTTCGGTTGGTGAGGTAGTGAATCAAAATTTAGCTGAATTAGGCCATATAACGATTCGTTTCGATGCATTGGATCAAGCTGAGTATCCCGGTTGTCTTCATGTGAATGGGCAGAGGCCTACACAAATCCTTTGTGGAGAACAGATTGCCTTTTTTAGGCCATAACGTTTTGTTAATTATATGTTTTATATTCTAAGTAAGATGTCAAATAAAAAGTTGGAGTGAATCATGGATAAAGTAGCATTAGTGGTTGGTGGTGGCCAAACTTTAGGTGAGTTTCTGTCTCGAGGGCTAGCAGCGGAAGGTTATACCGTCGCTGTCGCTGATCTGAATGAGTCGAATGCGCGATCGGTAGCAGAGCAGATTTGTCAGCAATATGGCGATAATAAAGCGATAGGAATTGCGGTAGATGCGACTCATGAAGCGAGTGTTTGTCATATGGTTCAGCAAGTTGATGAGATGTTTGGGCGCGTTGATCTTCTGGTTTACAACGCAGGAACCGCAACCGCGGCCAAAATTGATCAATTTCCACTCGATGCATGGCAGCTTTCGATTAACGTGAACCTGACGGGTTATTTCTTATGTGCACGAGAAGTTTCTAAGATCATGATTAGAGAAGGGAGAGGAGGCCGCATAATTCAAATTAATTCTAAGTCTGGTAAAGTGGGTTCAAAACATAACAGTGGCTATTCTGCGGCCAAATTTGGTGGGGTTGGGCTAACGCAATCATTGGCACTGGATCTAGCAGAGCATCAGATTACGGTTCACTCTTTGATGCTGGGTAACTTATTAAAAAGCCCGATGTTTCAGTCTTTGATTCCGCAGTATGCTAAGAAACTGGGAGTGGCAGAGTCTGAAGTGGAACAAATTTATATTGATAAGGTTCCGTTAAAAGCCGGTTGTGATTATCAAGATGTTCTTAATGTTTTAAGCTTTTATGCTAGCGATCGTGCAGCATACTGTACTGGCCAGTCGATCAACATTACTGGCGGACAAGTGATGTTTTAATCCTCCCCCAGGATTTTAGTATCAGCATGCTTCTGAGGTATTTGGGCGAGCTTTGCTTGCCCTTTTTTTAAATGATGAGGGTAACCAAATGGATGAAACAACATGGTTAATCGTATTGGCTTTGTGTGCTTGGAGTGGGCAGATAGTACTGGGTTTTTTGCAAATCAGAGCATTCAATAGGATGCTGCAATCTCTAGCAAAACAAGGACAAGTCAAGATTGGTAAAACTCGCAGTCGCTGGAAACCTAGAACCATTGTGGTTTTAGTCGAAGATGAATATAAGCGTATCATCGATGCTAAAGTCATGCGGGGAGTCACGATTTTTGCAAGACCAAAATCGCTGCCTGATTTGATTGGCTTAACATCGCCGATTAAAGATGAGCAAGTCAAGCACTTAGATAAACGATTGCAAGAAGCGATAAGCGTCGCATTTTCAAAGTAATCGATAACGCTCTGGGATTGTTTCTTTCAATGTGAAAGTTTAATGTTAAACTAGTCTCAATGTAATCGTTAAGTGAATGATATGAATCTAGATAATAGAAGAGAGCAGTTACTGAATTTTTTGCGTCGCCATGGTAAAACATCCGTTAATGAGCTGGCAAAAATTTTCAAAACGTCAGGAGCAACTATTCGAAGTGATTTACGATCATTAGAAGAAGAAGCCTTAGTTATTCGTCGCTATGGTGCTGCCGAAGCTTGTCAAACGCCACTTGTTCATCATGAAGACCGCTCAATGGATGAGAAGCAAAGCGTTAATTTGGAAATGAAGTGCCAAATAGCTCAAATGGCTGCTAGCCTTGTTCATGAGGGTGAATCGATAATTTTAGATTGTGGTAGTACAACATTACAGATGGTGCCGCACTTTGATCGATTAGCCTCACTGACTCTGATGACGAACAGTATGCACATTGTAAATGCGATGGCTGATTTAGAGACAGAACATACCGTTCTCATGCCTGGTGGTACCTATCGACGTAAGTCCGCTTCTTTTCATGGTCAAGTTGCAGAGCAAGCATTTCAGCATTTTTCATTTGATAAGCTTTTTATTGGTGCTGATGGCTTTGACTTAAAACAGGGGACAACAACGTACAATGAGGCTTATCAAGTCAGTCAAGCCATGTGCGATGCTGCAAATCAAATTATTGTCGTAACAGATTCAAGTAAATTTGGTCGTCGTAGCCCTAATGTCGTGGTTCCTTTAGAAAAAATAGATATTCTCATTACCGATCATCGTATTTCAACCGAATGTGTGGAGTCACTTGAGCATAAAGGGATCCGCGTGATTTGTGTTGGAGAGTCGTCATTTATAAAAAGTTAACATCATTTTTGTTTTACTACTTTTGAAATGAAAATTCTCGTGATTAGTTTCACAGTTCCCCTTCTTCTCTCTTTTTAAAATTGTCAATTAGATGAACACTCTCTGCTGAGTTGTTGGGCGAGAGTAATGTATGGACTGGATACTGTTTGGGGCAGATTGGTTTATTGGTTTGTTTGAAAAAGGTGGGCAGATTTTCATGACAATGGTCACGGATGTCCTCCCACTGCTTGTTTGTTTATTAGTTGCAATGAACACACTTATGCGTCTCTTTGGTCAACATAGAATAGAGAGCATTGCGCAAAGAAGTGCATCTAATCCACTTTCTCGTTACTTACTGCTGCCAACCATTGGGACTTTTGTATTCTGTAATCCAATGGTGCTGAGTTTAGGCCGCTTTTTACCTGAAAAATACAAGCCCTCGTTTTACGCCTCGGCATCGTATTCATGTCATTCAATGAATGGCATGTTTCCTCATGTTAATCCCGGAGAACTTTTTATTTTTCTCGGCATTGCTGCTGGGATAACTCAACAAGGTCTTTCTTTAGGGCCGCTTGCGATTACTTATTTATTGGTCGGTTTAGTCAGTAATTTTGTGCGTGGATGGGTAACTGACTTTACTACGATGTGGGTTGCCAAACAGCAAGGGGTAGTCCTTAGCGATCAAGTGAAAATCATTAAAAATGGTAAGCCTTCATGAAGATGCTGCAGGTCAATGCTGGATCCGGTGGTTGGGGCGGTCCGTTATTTATTCCTATTCAGCCTCAGAAAAAAATCCTTTATATAACCGCTGGTACGAAACCCTCTTTTATCGACGAAATAGTCAACTTAACCGGGATGGAGAGCATTGATGGTTTTAAACAGCATATTGACGATGATCAGATCGCTTGTGTAGTGATTGATTGTGGAGGAACACTGCGTTGTGGTTTATACCCTAAAAAAGGCATTCCTACACTCAATATTCATGCGACCGGAAAAAGTGGTCCTTTGGCGGAGTATATAACTGAGGGCAATTATGTCTCTTCAGTTTCTTCTGACTGTTTTCAGCTGATTGAAGAGCAACAAGAAGAGCAAGTTGTGTTAAATACAACTCTTGAGCAAACAAATTTTGATATTAATCGTAAACTGTCTCAGCAGAGTCATGGATTATTAGCCAATATTGGTATGGGAATGGGATCCGTCATGGCCACGCTTAATCAAGCTGGCCGTGAGACTATTGAAACCGTCATAAAAACAATTCTTCCATTCATGGCCTTTGTCTCTATGTTGATCGGAGTTATTTTGGCTTCTGGTCTGGGAGATCTTGTGGCACAAGGATTAGCGCCATTGGCGGATAATCCGCTGGGACTCATTACCTTGGCATTAATTTGCTCTTTTCCTTTATTATCGCCATTTTTAGGACCAGGGGCAGTTGTTGCTCAAGTGATAGGGGTATTAATAGGAACACAAATTGGCATGGGCACTATTCCACCTCATCTGGCTTTACCTGCATTATTTGCGGTCAATGCTCAAGCGGGTTGTGATTTTATTCCAGTCGGGTTAGGGCTTGCTGAGGCAGAAGCTGAAACCGTACAAGTGGGCGTTCCGTCTGTACTGTATTCTCGTTTTTTGACCGGAGCGCCGAGCGTGTTACTGGCTTGGTTCGTTTCGTTTTCTATCTATCAGTGAGTCAGTAATGTACCAGTATATCGCGAGTATTGAACATATTGGTGAACAAGCTTTAGATGCCCTGAAAGATCATATGATGATTCTATTTGGCCTAAATGCACCGCAAGAGGTAAAGGATTATTGTTTTGTTATTCGTAACTATAGTCAGCTTAATAGCAGTATTAACTTAGACAGTACTTTATTAATAGGAGAGCATGCCTATATCGTCACTGCAGTCGGTGATGTAGCCAACCACAATTTAGCGACTCTGGGCCATGTAACGTTGAAGTTTGATGGGAGTGCTCAACCCGAGTTACCGGGCACTATTCATCTACTTGGACCGACACTGGGTAAAATACAATGTGGTGATATCATCATCTTTGGTTGATCGGATGATCGAGCTATATTCAGATTGCTTAATGGACCGATGCTATTTACGCAAGAGTCTGACTTTTTGGGTGGACAATAACTAAGCAAACTTACCAGATAAGTTTTTTAAACGAAAATCTTTAGTTGTTTAAATCTTACATTCCAACGAATGAATTTTATCAAATCGTAAAACATAAACCCGAAGTATTTTCGGGCTTATGTGGTTAAACAGAAGGTTCAGTAAGCGTTTATTGTGCGGCTTCTGCAGCTTCTCTGGCATCTTTTTCTTTGTGGAAGGCTCTTTCTCCGACAAAGGCATAGAGCAAACAAACAATAGACAAAATGCACGATGCAACAAGGATAAAGAATCCGCCATCCCAACCAAAATGGTCAACCGTATAACCTAAGATGGCGTTAGCGGCGACGGCACCACCGAGATAACCAAACAGCCCTGTCAAACCTGCTGCAGTTCCTGCGGCTTTTTTCGGCGCTAATTCAAGCGCATACAGACCAATCAGCATTACTGGGCCATAAATTAAGAAACCGATAGCGATTAATGCGAGCATATCAACGGTTGGATTACCGGCTGGGTTAAACCAGTAGACCAATACGGCTAGGGTTACTAAAACCATAAACAGAATACCTGCCGGGGCGCGGCGACCTTTAAAGACTTTATCTGAGATCCAGCCGCAGAGTAGGGTTCCGGGAATGCCCGCCCACTCATAGAGGAAATAAGCCCATGAAGATTTATTCACCGTAAAGGCTTTAGCTTCTTGCAAGTAAACTGGAGCCCAGTCTAATACACCATAACGAATGAGGTAGACGAACGCGTTAGCAATCGCAATCGCCCATAACAGTTTGTTATTAAAAACGTACTTAAAGAAAATCTCTTTCGCTGTCATCTCTTTTTCATGAGATTTATCGTAATTTTCTGGGTAGTCATTTTTATACTCTTCAATCGGTGGTAAGCCGCAAGATTGTGGAGTATCGCGCATGGTTAACCAAGTAAATAGCGCGACCAGCAAGGCAAAGAAAGCCGGAACGTAAAAAGCCGCTTTCCAGTCACCACTGAAGGCCCATAAGCCTAGGATAAAAATAGGACCAATCAGCCCGCCACCCACGTTATGGGCGACGTTCCACACCGAAACAATTTCTCCGCGCTCTTTACGTGACCACCAATGCACCATAGTTCGACCACAGGCAGGCCAGCCCATCCCTTGGAACCAACCATTTAAGAACAGTAAAATGAACATCGCGGTAATACTGCCCGTAGCCCAAGGCATAAAACCAAAACAGAACATCACTAAGGCGGATAAAACCAAGCCTGCCGTTAAAAAGTAACGAGGGTTGGAGCGGTCAGACACGTTGCCCATTAAGAACTTGGACAGTCCATAAGCGATAGAAACCGCAGCCAGTGCGACCCCCAGATCACCACGACTAAAACCTTGTTCAATCAAATAAGGCATCGCTAAGCTAAAGTTTTTACGGACTAAGTAGTAACCGGCATAGCCGACAAAAATACCGATAAAAAGCTGCCAACGCAGACGCGAATAGGCGCTATCAACTCGTTCAGAAGATAGCCGCTCAATGTGAGCATGTGGTTTAAAGATCCCAAACATAATGGCCTCGTAATGTAATTAGGTTGCTGGGGGAATAGAACATTCAAAATGGAGCGAACGAATAATGTTTTATTTTCGTTCGAAACTTTTCGAGAATTGTAGGTATGTTGCAAATTATTTCTGTGATGAATGAAGTGTTACAATTAATTTACTCATAAAAACAAATAATTAATTGGTTTTTATGAGTAATAAATAATCGAAATGATGGTCTTTTGATCTTTAGTTTTTGCTAATAAAGCTTTGTTTTTATTAGATTGGTTTAATGTGACGCCATGCCTGCTCGTTCGAGAGTTCTTTCTTTGCAACGAATCAATGACCAATTTAGTTTGATGATCTGGCGGGAGAATAAAATTTGATGTCCCTCGTAGGAAAATGAGCGTTCAAAGTATGAGCAGTATAGATTTGGAAGGCAGGTTGTATTTTGGAGCATCGATAGTGGTCTTTGACTTGGGTTATCAGTGAATCTTGCTAGCTTTAGGACGTATTGGGTTTGAAAAGACAGCCCATTTTTATGGTGATGGTTGAGTTGGTTGATCATCGTAAAACATCGCCCTAGTTCATGGGTCATTACTAACATCGTCAGTGGAAGGAGCCGAACAATGAAACATCGATTAGTCCTGAGTACTTTGTGTATCAGTTTATCTATTCCCTCATTAGCTTTTGCACATGGCTGGGTTGAGTTTCCCAGTGCGCGGCAAAATACGTGCTATTTAGATGGTGGGTTTTGGAGTAACGCTATACCTAATGCGGCTTGCCAAGCGGTTTATGATCAATCGGGAGCTTATCCTTTTGTGCAGCGTAATGAAGTGGCTGCGAATGTGGCTCGTTATCGAGATCTCGAGCAGGTGAAAGCCGTGATACCGAATGGTCAGCTTTGTTCTGCCGGTCACGCAGCTAAAGCTGGGTTAAATATTGCTTCTCCTCATTGGCAGAAAACACCGATTCAGTTAAACGAAGATAATCAACTGGATTTAGTCTTTCATGCGACTGCGCCTCATAATCCATCATACTGGGAGTTTTACTTAACGAAACCTGAGTATGACCCAAGTCTGCCTTTGACATGGGATGATTTAGAGTTAATTGATGAGGCAGGCAACACCACCGTGGGTGCTGATCGAAAATATCGATTTACGGTCAATTTCCCTGAGGGACGCAGTGGTGATGCGATTTTGTATACCCGCTGGCAGCGAGTTGATCCGGCGGGCGAAGGGTTTTATAACTGTAGTGATATCACCTTTGTGGGTGGAGAGGCCCCAACGCCGCCTACTGAACCGAGTGAACCTGAGCAACCGACAGATTTAACGGCATTAGGTTATTTTGTGCCAACAGGGTTTGGACCAGTGGAAAGCGGCGATCATGTCCGATTTCGGACCTTTAACCAACAAGGGCAAGAGCTGACGGATATTCATCTCGAGATTTCAGCCAATAACAGACACACTTGGCCTGTTGAACTGGCGGGTCAGTTTAATCAGCAGCAGGCGGGACATTGGTATATCGGTATTTGGCACCAAGAAATGAACCACTATATGTTTGATACCAGAAATATCCATACTAACCAAGTGTTTGCGCCACATGGTCAGTTTAGCTACCAATTATCATTACAAAAACAAACACCGCCACCAGTGACCCCTGATAACGCGTGGCAAGAGAGCAAAACATACACCGCTGGTGATATTGTTGTTCACCAAGGGCGTGAATGGACCGCGCAGTGGTGGACGAAAGGAGAAGAGCCGGGAACCACCGGAGAGTGGGGTGTTTGGCGCTAAGATGAGTTAACTTCTTAGTGTGACTCCTGTTAATTGTTTGAAGTAGGCAGCAATATCGCTGCCTATTTGAAGAAGAAAAATCATCAAAATACAGCCAAGTTAAGGAGCAGTAACTCCTTCACTTGATTTGATATCTCGATTAATAGTGTACTTCCACACCAAGAGTAATCGTTCTGCCTGGATCGGGCATGCTGATCACCGCTCCCGGTTGTACTTGATAACGGTCAGTGAGGTTATTAATGGCCAAAAACAGCTGTGTGTTAGGGTTTAAGGCATATTGAGAGTAGAGATCAATTTTATAATCCGCTGGGATATCGATAATCGCACTGGCACCCGTGCCCGCTAACCAATTACTTGGATTCGACTTACCGGAGTGATAAGAGACCTTGATACCAGTATCAAGGGTATTATTAAAAAATTGCGTGCCAAGATTGAGGTGTATGTTTTCTTTGGGGGGAATACGCGTTGGGGTTAATCCCCAAGCAAAGCCCATAGAATTACAGCGCTCGCTTTCTGCATATGCCGCTTGGTCTGTAGAGCAAATTTTGGTTTCACTGTATAAGGTAGCGGCAAGGTGAGCGTATAACCACGCATAGTGATATTTGGCGCTCAGCTCCCAACCAGAGAGCTGCATTTTATCGTAATTGGTAAAGGTAAAGTTGGAACGCCATTCAGACATTCCCGGCGTTTTGGGCAATACCCCACCAGAAATATAATTTTTAATGCTGTTTCTAAAATAAGACACTGATAGATGAAGATTATCTCCACTCGCGATTGTATCCGTGCTATGCCATTGCACGCCTACCTCGTTATTGAACGATTGCTCAGGTTTGAGAGGGTTGAAAGGATTGTAGCTGAATACCTCATTCGATAGTGTCGTTTCATATAAGCTCGGCATTCGATAAGTACGTGAGGATTTCAAAAATAGCTGGGTACTTGGGGTCAACTGATAAGTGAGTTCACTCAGTAAATCCACTTTTTCTTTGTAATCGAGATGTTGCTTAGTTTGATGATCGGTTGATTTGGCATTATGGACATTTAGCCCCAATTTTATTTTCAGCGGCGCATAATTAATATCAGCATTAGCAAACAGGTTTTGTGCACGGCGCTTACCATCACGAGAGGTCACGTTCTGGGTAAAACGCGTTTGTCCATCTTCTTCAGGCGATAAGCGCTCTTGCTGCTGCGCAAAACCATAAGTTAAACGCACAGGCCATTCGGTCAGTAAGCTCTCATTACTGACGCTAAAGCCGGAACGGTCATTGCTGTAGCCATGGAAATACTGCTCGGCATTAGTGCCGACGGCCCAAAGCCCGTTATATTGAGCGAGCTTCGCATCGGTGTACCACACATTGGCGTGTAGATTTAGCCAAGGATGATCAGGCTGATAGTAGTAATTGGCGGCATAAGTATTGACTTTCGCTGTGCCTAATCCCCACTGAGGCATCATCTCTTGACCATCGGGTAGCGGGTTGCCCTCGTGGTCATAATCGTATTTTTCCCAATAAGCGGCCAGTACTTCACCGGCTTTTTGTTGGTAGTAACGATAGGTGAGATCGGCATTATGCGCGGTGCGATTGTTGGTGGCTAATTTTAAGAGCCACGAATCACTTTCAAAGCTGGTGTTAACCACTTCTTGTCCTGGGCCAACCACCGGGTCTTGATAATCGTCATAGCCATTTTTACCGGAAAAATGGTTGCCTTTTGAGCGTTTACTATAGGCGAGTACGGTACTAAATAACTCATGTTGATAACCAAGGCCAATCATGGCTGAGCCGTGTTCAAATTTGTATTCAGAGTCACGGTTCGCTAATAAATAGCGGCCTTGTTGACGGTAATCGCCACTGACTTCTGGGGTACGATTATGGTTATTGGCCCGAGCTTTAAATATCACACCAAAAGAGCTGTCATCTTTAATTACATCGTTAATGGTTAGCGTGGTGGCGTTAACCACGCCGCCAACAGCGCCGCTAGCGTAAGGTGAACTATCCATGGTCGCACCTTGATGAACCGTCAAGGTGCTGAGTAAGTCAGTATCAATATAAGTTCGGTCACTGACGCCTTGGTAACCACGAGAGGTGTGAGTAGATTGCAAGCTGCCATCAATAAAAATCGGTACTCGACCTTCGCCTTGCAAGCCGCGAATGCCAATATCCAATGCGCCAGCTTCATTATGCATATTATTACTTTGTATGCTGGTGATCCCAGAAAAGATATCCGCATTGGCGATACCACGCATTTTGTCTAAATCACTGCGTAATCGTTGATGAGTAGGAATGGGTTGCCCATGTACGGTGATGGTTTCATCGGTTTCTGATGGAGCGGCGGTTTCTGCTTGAGTTGCGCTGGTCAACAGAAGAGGAATAAGAGCCAACAAAGGTTTCAACGGCATAATTTGATCCTTGTCAAAATGAGAGCAAGGATACTGATGTAATTGATAATTATTATCAATACGTTTTGCTGAAATAATTTGTGACTTGAATCACATTTTGGTGCTGGTATTTAACCATTAAGTCAACGATTGCGATTTTTGGATTTCTTCATCGACCCACACCAGCAACTGTTTGATCGCTCTTGAGAGCAATTGGTTTTGGCGCACGATATAACCCAAACTGGTGGAAGAAAAGTCGGGCAGTGGGGTAAGCGTTGTGTGTAATGTCCTTTGCGGATTGACTGAAAACGTAGGGATAATCGCGACTCCGAACCCCGCTTCTGCCCAGTCAATTTGTGCATCCACACTACCGACTTCCATAATGCGATAGTTAGGCAGGTTCAGTTTCGGCAAACTGAGATCGATTAAATCTCGAGTACGAGTATCATGACCCAGCAGAATAAGCGTCGGTTCATCTACGGTGAGAGGAGCTTGTGAATGATCGCTCACCGCTAGGCTTTGATTCGCGGCCTGCGCCTGCCACTGCGCGAGTCCATTGCCGATTGCGCACCACTGCACCTCACGTAGCTCGGTAAAACTCAGAGGTGCTTCTTCTTTTTGCGCGATCACAAATCCCAAATCGGCTTTGGCCGTTTTCACCAGCTCTGCCGCTTGTGAAGAGGTGGTATTAAATAATGACAGGTCGATCCCCGGATAGGTTTTACGAAACAGCTGAAAAGGGCCAATCAAGAGTAAGCGAGAGATGATATCGCTGGCTGCAATGGTTAAGGTGCCCTGATGAAGATGGTTAATGGCATTGAGATCGGCTTGGCAGACTTGTAATTCAAGTAAGGTTTTCTCTGCACTTTGCAATAATCGCTCACCCGCTTGAGTCAGTTGAAAAGGATTACGTTCAATCAATTTGACTCGCGTTGCTTGCTCTAACTGTTTTAAATGCAAGCTAACGTTGGGCTGTGTCATGTGTAATGCCGCGGCGGTTTTACCAAAATGTTGATATTTCGCTAAAGTGACAAAGGTATTGAGCCAGTGAATATCAAGCATGATAGATCCTTAAACGAAAGCGCATTCAGTGAGGGCGATATGGAATTCTTATCAGAGTTATAATAATAATTAATTTTTCATATTTCAATCTTAGGCATAGGATGGTGGCACTTGCTTTTAAGGAGAGTAACTCATGTCGTCGATTGTTGTTGTTGGTGCTAACTGGGGTGATGAAGGTAAAGGTCGGATTGTTGATTATCTTGCCGATCAAGCTTCAGCCAGTGTTCGTTTTCAAGGCGGAAATAACGCCGGTCACACCGTAGTTAATGAATTCGGAACCTTTAAATTACACCAATTGCCGAGTGGCGTGTTTAATCCAGATTGTTTGGCGGTACTTGGCCCAGGTATGGTGATAAGCCCTGAGTTATTGTCAAAAGAGATGGCGGAAGTTGAGCAATCAGGCGTATCGCTACGCATGGCGATTTCCGATCGTGCGACTTTGTGTTTGCCTCTCCATGCTTTAGAAGACAGTTTAGAAGAAGCACGTTTAGGCGATCGAGCCTACGGCTCTACTCGTCAAGGCATTGCTCCGGCTTATGGTGACCGAGTGATGAAAAAAGGCATCTTAGTTGGCTGGTTAAAGCAACCTGAAGTGTTACAAGAACGCATTCAATTTTGGCTAGATTGGAAATTGCCCCAACTCAAAGCCCTTTACCCAAGTTTTGAATTTACCCAAAGCGCGGCGGAAATGGCAGCATGGCTACTAGAGGTTGCTCAGCCATGGTTAGCATCGGTTTGTAATGTCACCGTACCGCTAAAAGCGATTCAAGCCCAAGGTGGAAACTTGTTGTTTGAAGCCCAGTTGGGCGCTGGCCGTGATTTGGTGTACGGCGAATACCCATGGACAACGTCTTCTCATGTGACTTCTGCTTACGCAGGTTTGGGCGGTGGTTTACCCGCATTGCGTCCAGAGCGAGTGATTGCCGTGGCGAAAGCCTTTAGCTCATCGGTTGGCACTGGCACCTTGATCACCGCGATGGAAGAGCAAGATGCGTTTCGTGAAAAAGCCAACGAGTTTGGCGCGACTACTGGCCGTCCACGTGATATGGGTTATTTTGATGCCGTAGCAACCCGTAATGGGGTTGAGCTACAAGCGGCAACCGAAGTTGCTTTGACCAAAATTGACTGCTTAACGGGCTTATCTGATCTGAAAATTTGTGTCGGCTATCAAGGTCATCACAGCGAAAACCCGATTTGGCCACAAACGGCAGCTCTGGCGCCTATTTATGAGCAAATGGAAAGCTGGCAAGAAGACATTACCGGTTGTCGCACCTTTGAAAGTCTGCCGCTTGCGGCTCAAAAATACGTGCTACGGATTGAAGAGCTATTGCAAGTGCCGGTATCGATGATTTCGGTAGGGCCTGAACGTGAGCAAATGATCTTACGTGGTTAAGAACCACTAATAAAGCTATCAGTCTCCCACAGCACTTGCTCTGCTCGGGAGACTTTTTGTATGCTGTCACCTCCAATGACCCACCGAGCCTAAGTGACATCATGTTAGAAAAAGAAAACCTACTCAAACTCGCCAGAATGCCCATGCCTTTTGGCAAATATGCTGGTAGGGTCTTGATTGATCTACCTGAAGAGTACCTACTGTGGTTCGCCAACAAAGGTTTTCCCGAAGGGGAATTAGGCCAACTGCTTCAGCTGTGTCTGGCATTAAAAATCGAAGGTTTGGATAGTGTCGTTAAGCCACTTAAGCATAAACACTAAACACTCGGACTGTTCATGAGCACACTACACGATTGCGCCCCGAAGATTTTGCACGATACAATGCTCTATCCGCATCAAAATAAGCCGTCTCTATTGGATTATCTTTAGTTATATCTAACAATGAAATCCCGATGCTTACCGTAATACTCACCTCTTGTGGAAGGCATGGAAAGGTCAGTTCACTAACCGCTAAACGCAGCTTTTCTGCATGTTCTACGGCATCTTGTAATGAAATATTCGGCAGCAGTACCATAAACTCCTCACCACCAAACCGCGCGACCGCATCACCTTCTCGAATATTTTGATTTAAGCTATGAGCAACGCAACAAAGTACTTGATCACCGATTGGGTGTCCGTATGTATCGTTAATTCTTTTAAAATAATCGATATCAATGAGTAAGATTGCAGAGACACCTTCTACCTTACGTAATCGAGTTAATTCTAACTGAATAAGCCCTGATAGGTATGCGCGATTAAACAGCCCCGTTAGGCAATCAGTACCTGCTTGATATTCAAGATGGAGTGTCTTCTCATCTACTTTGTGCCGTGCAAGCATAATAGAAGCAAAAATCACTAAAAATAGTAATAGGCTAAGAGAGCCACCCAGAAGTGCACTACTTTTTAAACTTTCATTGATGCGAGACTGAATGGATTCGGCAGATTTTTCTACCACTAACCAAGTATTCCAAGTATCCATAAAGCGTATCCAGAGTAATACCTCTGAATCATCTCTATTAGCAAAACTTAATGCTATGCCGTCTCTATTTTTATCAAGAAAGTTGAACTCTATATCCCACAGATCGCTTAAGTTAAGCTGCTCCGCTAATAACTGTCGGTTTCTTGCATAAACCAGTTGACCATCTAATCGCGCCAGATAAACGTCAAAACCTTTAAGGCGGCCATAAGTCATCAGCAGATTACTAAAATCTTCGGTATCGACTCCCACACCAGTAAGGCCTAGAAATTCGCCATTATGATCAAAAAGAGGAGCATTAACCCATATGTGCAACTTATCTTCTTCAGCGTAATACCATGTATCTATATTGATATCTCGTAAGGTTTCACGATAAAGATAATACCATCCATCTCGTGATACATTATTGGGATCAAGTTTTATGATTCGCTGATCATCTGAATAGTAAGTCTCGGAACGATCACTGACTATGCTAGCATCCGCTAAACGAAATCGTAGACTAATGTCACGTAAGAAAGTACGTAATATATCAATATCTTGTTCGCCAGCTAGAATCCAGTCACGTATAAAATTATTATGCTGTAGTTCACCACTAATTCGATGATATTCGCCAGCTGTTCTATCGACGCTTGCCGCTAATGCCATACCTATCGAAGGTAATTCATAGTGTTGGATAAAGTGTTTAACTCTACGACTATCTTGCCAAGCATAAAAACTCGTGAGTACTAGGAATGCTAGAAACACCACCAAGCTTAGCGAATGAAATAGGCGATCTTTCATTACGTAGAGTCCAGACAAATATCATTGATGATTTTCATCCTAGTATAGAAAATCTAAATATCCTATTTTGATAAAAGCAACTTGTAGGGCGGTTCAAGATAAACTCGTTTTTAAGAATGGATCAAGAGATGGAATCTATTACAATCGTGATGCTTTAAGAACTTATGGTATGTGGAGCTACCGTTCTTATCCACTAGAATCTCGCTAAGTGCACGTTGTGTAATTTGTTGTTGCCGTGCTGGTGGTGACAACAAATTACATTCAATTCAGCATGAGTTGACTTGGGGCATTTGGATAATGAGTAGGACTTGACCTTGCGTGAATCATGAAGGTAGTGAATAAAGCAATTTACAAGAGCTTGGTTTGGCTGATCGCTCTATCAAATAGTTTTTCGAGAAGCGATAAATTGCCGTGATAGCCTTGAATATTGGCTTCAAGCCAGTGGTCTTTGGATACTTCAGGCCAATCAAGTTCATACCCTGCTACAAAAACTAACTCTTCAAAGAAAAATCGCGTTGCTCTGCCATTACCTTCGCGAAAGGGATGAACGATATTAATTTCACAGAAAATATCAGCAATCAGGCGCACAAACGCAGCTCTATCGACACAGTTACGTAGCTGAGGAATTCGTGCCAATTGGCGGTTTAGCTCTCTTTCAATATAGAGACAATTACAAAAGCGCGTCGTGCCCTTGCTAATATCAACATCGCGATAGTTTCCAGCCCATGAGTAGACATCTTGAAAAAGTACCCAATGTAGGGTTCGAAAGTGTTCAACGTCGAATTGCTCTAAAGTAGAAAGGTGGCTGACGTAGTGGATATATCGGTATTCAGAAAAGGCGGTTTCCGCCTCATGCAGTTCATCACTGCCTTGAATATTCAGTTGATTTTCGAGTGTCTCCGAGTCGGGATAGCAATAATGATCCCGACTGACGCCGTACTTATCTCGCATATTGGCGCTTTAGTGCTTCTAGAGTTGAGGGTTTACCACTAGCGATTAGCCCCTCATAGGATGCGCTAACTTTGAAATTACTCAGCTTGGGCACAAATTTTCGTTCCACAGAGCGCTCTGGAATATCAATTTTGGCATGACTATTCTGCATATATTCTCTCAACCTTATGATGTCACGTTGTCAGTGTAATGGTGTGGCCAATCAGGATCAAATTCAAAAAATTTTATATCTCTCAGATTTGAAACTACGCACCGTTGCTATGCTTTGATCTCCTCTGATGGTCGAATTCATTGATGTGAATAGCGACCTAACACAGTATTGTTATAGGTAGTCATTTTTCTGATGTAGCGATAGTATTCGATCACTAGAAGAGCTGGTGCTAATTTTGAGTTTTTTGCCCTAGACCTTCATAGTAAAGGCTATTGCTTCACTACAATGACAGTAATGCCAAGTTGCTCAAGCCCCTGTAGATATTCTTTAGGAATACCTTCGTCAGTCACTATTTTATCAACTCGGGCGGTTTCAAGAATTTTATGTAGACTCACTTTGCCAAATTTAGATGAATCGGTTACAACAATCACTTCATCGGCAATATTGCACATTCTACGGTTAAGTCTTGCTTCATTCTCATTGTAGGTAGTTATGCCTTTTTCTAAATTAAATCCATCAACGCCAAGAAATAATTTATTAAAGTGATAGTGTTCTAGAATATTATCGGCTTCTATTCCATAGAAGGACATCGATTTTCTGCGAAGTTTTCCTCCCGTTAGCATGACTTCAACCCCTTCTGCAGAAAAAAGGGCGTTGGCGATATTTAATCCATTCGTCATCACTACTAGATCATGGGCATTTCTTAATGCTTCTGCAATATAGTAAGTTGTCGTACCTGAATCGAGTATTAAAGTATCCCCCTTCTCAATTAACGTTACTGCCGCTGCTGCAATTTTTTGTTTTAAGACTTTATTGAGTTGATTTTTATCTTCAACCGAGTGCTCATGAAGACGAATATCACCATCTTGAAGATATGCTCCTCCATAAGCACGTGTTGCGATACCTTGTTTTTCTAAAGCGGCTAGATCATTTCTAATCGTGACCGTTGAAACCCCAAATTTTTTCGAAAGATCAGTAACCTGAACACTTCCGTTTTTCTTCAGGAGTGCAATCGTGTGTTCACGTCTTTCGCTAGTATTCTTCACTTTTAGTTACCCTATTTTCTGATAATTACGACTTATCAATATTGTTGTTATGAGTAGGAATCAAAAGGACTATCATATTTCGTTTTGTTTCTTTTGTCTTCAGTTGCCTCTCAATACTTCATTTCTTTCGTTTTCTTTCTTTTTGTTTTTGTGAGTCACTTATCAATTGCTGTTTTCTTTTGTTTTTATTCGTTACGTTTTGATTTATGTTTAAATCATAAAATAAAAAGGAAAGGTAAGGAAAATGAACCCTCTTGTGGAAATCATTAAAAAGCACAAATCTGGAAAATCTGTTGGTATTTATTCTATCTGTTCAGCTCACCCACTGGTTATCGAAGCTGCAATTCAGTATGCCAAGAGTGACAATAGCGAATTATTGATAGAGGCAACATCAAATCAAGTAGATCAATTTGGTGGTTATACAGGCATGACGCCAAAAGATTTCAAAATAATGGTTAAACAATTAGCCACCAAAGCTGAGTTTCCTATAGAACGTATCACACTCGGTGGTGATCATTTAGGGCCAAACCGTTGGCAGCATCTAGATGCGGAAACGGCAATGAACTATGCAGAAGAGCAGATTACAGCGTATGTCGCTGCGGGATTTCAAAAAATTCATCTAGATTGCAGCATGAGTTGCTTCGGTGATGAAAAGCCATTAACTGATTTTACTGTTGCGAAGCGTGCTGCTCGCTTAGCATTAGTGGCAGAGAAAACCGCCTGTCATTTATTTGGCCAATCATCATTAGTTTATGTAATAGGAACGGAGGTTCCGGTTCCTGGCGGTGCAGTAGAGGAACTCGATTGTTTACAAGTGACTCAGCCGCAAGCCGCTATTGATACTATAGAAACGCATTATTCAGCATTCTCTGACCTTGGTTTAGGCGATATCTGGTCACGTGTTATAGGTGTTGTTGTGCAGCCAGGTGTTGAGTTTGATCATCAAGGTATTATTGATTATTGCCCAGAGAAAGCACAGGCGCTGAGTAAAGTCGTTGAACGTTATCCTCATTTGGTGTTTGAAGCTCATTCGACGGATTATCAAACCGCACAGGCTTATAAAGCATTAGTTCGCGATCACTTTGCGATTTTAAAAGTCGGTCCAGCTTTAACATTTGCTTTGCGTGAAGCGCTATTTTCCCTCTCATGTATTGAAGAAGAATTGATTCCAGCAAGGCATTGCTCTGGATTGCGGCAAGTGCTTGAAGGTGCAATGCATGCTGAACCTAAGTATTGGCAGGGGTATTACGAAGGAGACAGCGAAACCCAGCGTTTAGCTCGCAGCTTTAGTTTTTCTGATCGTATTCGCTACTATTGGCCTGATCAAAAGGTCAATGACGGCTTAGCTGTGCTATTACAAAATTTACAAGATCATCCTATTCCTCTGCCGTTAATCAGCCAATATCTCCCCCTTCAGTTTCAAGCCATCCGTGAAGGTAGGCTCACTCCTGAGCCCAAGACAATCATTCTTAATAAAATTGGTGAAGTGGTTGCGTTATACGCTGCTGCTTGCCGTGATAAATAGAAGGTTAACCTTATGTATTTAAATATTTCTCAACAACAGCTAGCGACTAAAAATGGACTAGCCACGGCTAAAGAAATTACTCAGCAACCAGATGTCTGGCAAAGAACTTTGCAAAAGTTGATATCTCAGCAAGCCATTATTCATGATTTTATGAACTCATTCTTTTCTTATCCCAATGGACGCATTGTTTTAACGGGAGCTGGGAGTTCTGCGTTTGCTGGACGAGCACTTGCCCCTTATCTATCTGGAAAATTAAAGCGTCGAATTGATGCGATAGCAACGACTGATATTGTTGCCGATCCCGATGAGTATTTCGCTGAAAATTGTCCAACCTTACTCGTTTCTTTTGCTCGCTCTGGTAATAGCCCAGAAAGCGTTGCTGCAGTTGAACTTGCCAGCCAAGTCCTTGATAACTGTTATCACTTGGTGATTACGTGTAATGATCAAGGCAATCTGTATTTACGAGCCATGGGTGATTCAAGGAGTCTAGCATTATTAATGCCACCAGAAACGAATGACTTAGGCTTTGCTATGACCAGTAGCTTAACGAGCATGATGCTCGCTTGTCTATTCACGTTATTACCTCAGCAATTTGATAGTGAACGATTTCACTCGATAGAACAGGCGTGTCGTACCATTCTTAACTCTCAATTAGAAAGCATTATTTCCTTAGCTAGTTTACATGCAAACAAAGTGATTTATTTGGGGAGTGGTAGCCTACAAGGGGTCGCACAAGAAGCTGCATTAAAGTTGCTTGAGTTAACGGCGGGTAAGCTCTCCGTCACGTTCGATTCCCCTGTTGGTTTTCGTCATGGTCCTAAGTCGGTTGTCGATGATGCTAGTCTGATTTTTATTTTTATTTCGAATGATCCTTATACCCGCCAGTATGACCGGGATCTCTTGAGGGAGTTACGAGCGGAAAATAAAGCCTTGAAAGTGGTGGCGTTAACAACGGAAGTCGATGCCATGATTGCGGAAGGCGATTATTTTCAAATTCCAGATTTTGTGGGTGCGGATGATGCGGCACTGGTTTTTCCATTTTTACTATTTGCACAGATTTATGCGTTTACTCGCTCGTTTGATCTCGAAATTGGTCCAGATAATCCTTGTCCTAGTGGTGAAGTAAATCGCGTTGTACAAGGTGTCACTATTTATCCATTTAATCGTTAGAAAGGAATAGATAATGCCAAATATCGTATTAAGTCGTATTGATGAGCGTTTGGTTCACGGTCAAGTGGGTGTGCAATGGGTTGGGTTTGTCGACGCCAATATTATTGTTGTTGCTAATGACGAAGTTGCCGAGGACAGCATCCAACAAAGTTTGATGGAAATGGTGATCGCTGAAGGGATTGCGATCCGTTTCTGGAGCATACAAAAAGTCATCGATAATATTCACAAAGCCTCTGAGCGCCAGAAAATTTTGTTGGTGGCAAAAACACCGTCTGATTTTTTAAAAATAGTCGAAGGGGGAGTTCCAATCCAAGAAATTAATATTGGTAATATGCATTATGTGGATGGAAAAAAACAAATTCATAAAACCGTTTCCGTGAATGCACAAGATATTGAAAGCTTTCAACAATTAAAAAAACATAACGTGAAATGCCGTGTGCAGGGAGTCCCTACCGAATCTGCTACGGATATTTTTGAATTACTTTAATTATAAAGGAACTGAAAGATGGAAATAGGATTCATGCAAGCGTTGATGCTGGGAATACTCGCATTTTTCGCTGGATTAGATCTCTTCAACGGTTTAACTCACTTTCATCGCCCCGTGGTATTAGGCCCTTTAGTCGGCTTGATTTTGGGTGATTTACCTACGGGGATATTAGTGGGCGGAACATTAGAGCTAGTTTGGATGGGATTAGCCCCATTAGCGGGTGCTCAGCCACCCAATGTTATTATTGGGACTATTGTTGGGACGACGTTTGCCATCAGTTCTGGCGTGCCTGCTGATGTCGCTGTTGGGGTCGCGGTACCCTTTGCGGTTGCAGTACAAATGGGGATTACTTTCTTATTCTCTGTGATGGCACCAATGATGTCTAAATGTGACCAAATGGCAGATAACGCCGACACTAAAGGCATTGAACGCGTCAACTATTTTGCGCTACTGGTATTGGGTACGTTTTATTTCTTATGGGCTTTTCTTCCAATCTATTTGGGTGCAGAACACGCCAAGGTTGCTGTTGAAGCGCTACCTAAAACCTTGATCGATGGTTTAGGGGTTGCGGGTGGCATCATGCCAGCTATTGGTTTTGCGGTCCTGATGAAAATCATGATGAAAAATGCCTACATTCCTTATTTTATTCTTGGATTCGTCGCGGCAGCTTGGCTTGAACTTCCTGTGTTAGCGATTGCCGCTGCAGCACTGGCGATGGCATTGATTGATTTTATGAAAAAAGGAACAGACACCACTGTTGTTGCGACTAAACAAGAGGAATTTGAAGATGGAATCTAATCACAATATCGATGTCAACCAAGCACCTGACGTCCCACAAGATGAATATAGTGATAAATCGATTGGTACTGAGTTAACCAAATCAGACATTAACCGAATGGCATGGCGTTCACTACTATTACAAGCCTCATTTAACTTTGAGCGTATGCAAGCCGCAGGATGGTTATATGGGCTATTACCGGCACTAGAAAAAATTCATACCAACAAAAGTGATCTATCCAAGTCAATGCGTGGGCATATGGGCTTTTTTAATACACACCCATTCTTAGTCACGTTTGTAATGGGCATTATTTTGGCGATGGAGCGTTCAAAACAGAATGTGAATAGTATCCAAAGTACTAAGATCGCGGTTGGTGCTCCCATGGGAGGAATTGGCGATGCCATGTTCTGGCTCACTTTGCTGCCGATTTGTGGCGGGATTGGTGCCGATCTCGCATTACAAGGCTCGATTCTTGGGGCGGTCGTTTTCTTCTGTTTATTTAACGTGGTTCATTTTGGCCTTCGATTTGGTTTAGCACATTACGCTTACCGAATGGGCGTAGCAGCGATACCGATGATTAAAGCCAATACCAAAAAAGTAGGTCATGCGGCCTCCATTGTTGGGATGACGGTGATTGGTGCACTGGTCGCGACGTATGTACGCCTCTCCACTACGCTAGAAATTAATGCTGGTGATGCGGTGGTTAAGTTGCAAGCGGATGTAATTGATAAGCTGATGCCTGCATTCCTTCCATTAGTGTATACCTTGTTGATGTATGCTCTGGTTAAACGTGGTTGGAGCCCAATTAAACTGATTGTGGTCACGGTTGTGATGGCGGTTGCGGGTCGTTTTATCGGTTTCTTATAACATTTTAACCGAGATAGAAGATGAACAATCAGAGGGGGGCGTGAATGCCCAAAGGGATAAACATTCCTGCCAATCTACTTAGCATTGCTATGAGCGTTGGATAATACATGACCTCGCTCATGCTTTTAGTCAGCTGGATCCCCCCTCTCCAATAGAAGAGGAAAAGAAGATGTTGAGTGTGATTATTTCTGGCCATGGCGCGTTTGCTTCAGGCATGGAAAAGGCTATGCACCAAGTGATTGGGGCACAAGAGCAATGTGTAGCGATTGACTTCCCTCCGGAATCGACGACCCAACAACTGCAAGAACAATTTCGAACCGCAATGGAGAACGTTGGTACACAAGATGGGCTGGTATTTATCACCGACTTATTGGGTGGTAGTCCCTTTCGTATCGCGTCAACCCTTGCTTTAGAACACGGTAATATAGAAGTCATTACTGGGGCTAACCTGCAATTAATTTTGGAGATGATGTTGGAGCGTGACGAACTCAATATTACCGAGTTTAGAGAACAGGCCTTGTTATGTGGCCACCGTGGAATGACATGTTTATTTGATGAGTTAGCCAAACAATCACAGACCGAAATGGCATGTGAAGGCATTTAACCAAATGCTTTTGTGATATGTCGAGGAGTGAATAAAGTGAAAATTTATGTAAAACAGATTCTTACCGAACAAGGATGGCAGCAAGATTACATTATTACTATCGAAGATGAGTGTTTTACACAAATTCGGCCTAAGCAACCCGAAGACGATGTATCCACCATGGTGCAAGCGGATGTGATGTTACCAGCATTGATAGACTCACACGTGCATGGTGGCGCTGGTGTCGATGTGATGGACGGTACGCTCGAATCATTAACGAAATTATCACAACACTTAGCCAGTCAAGGCGTCGGTGCTTTTCTCGCAACCACGGTTACCGATCAGCTACCACATATTGAACGCGCTTTGATTAATGTGGCTGAAGCCATGGTGCAAGGTGTTCCTGGGGCGACGATTTTAGGCAGTTACTTAGAGGGTCCCTATTTTACCGAGAGGCATAAAGGTGCTCATGATTCGAGTTTATTTCGTGAGCTAGACACACAGGAATTGGATCATCTGATCGCTGTGAGTCGAGATACATTAAAAGCCGTCGCGTTAGCGCCAGAAAAAAATCAGGCATGCTACGCCATTCGTCATTTGAAGCGGCGAGGAGTCAACGTGATGTTGGCGCATACCAATGCGAGTTACGCCCAAGCACAGTCGGCATTTGAGGCTGGTGCAGATGGGGTTGTCCATTGCTACAATGGGATGAGTGGTCTTCATCATCGGGAACCTGGTGTTGTGGGGGCTGGATTAAGTGACTCTCGAGCTTATATTGAGTTGATTGCGGATGGTCATCATGTTCATCCAGCGGCAATGAAAATTTGTGTCAGTTGTGCCGCAGAACGTTTAGTGCTGATCAGTGACGCTATGTGTGCGACTGGTCAACCTGATGGTGAGTATTTCTTGGGCGGTAATTTGGTCCGTATGCAAAGTGGCATTGTGACAACTCAAAAAGGGGGGTTAGCGGGGAGTACTTTAGCATTATTCCAAGGGGTGAAGAATTTATCAACCATGGTGGGTGTAGAACTAAAATACGCGATTGAATCAGCCAGTTTATTCCCGGCTCGTTTACTAGGTATCGAACATACATATGGTTCAATCGCCATCGGTAAAAAAGCCAATTTTTTATTTGTTAACCCAGCGTTTGAATTAAAAGAAACCTGGGTGAATGGGAATAAAGTATGGTGCTTTAAATAAAAAATCACAGAGTAAAAATATTAATGATTTAGATGATCATTTAAATAATCCTTAATTAACCATAAATAATATATTATTTGAGTGGCGTTTTTATACGCCATAGGAGACCTTATGTATCTAATATCTTCACATGAAATGCTAAAAGACGCTCAGAGAAACAACTATGCGGTCCCTGCATTTAATATTCATAATTTAGAAACGATACAAGTGATTGTTGAAACCGCTGCTGAAATGCGTTCCCCTGTTATTTTGGCAGGGACGCCGGGGACTTATAAACATGCCGGTGTTGATTACTTGGTTTCTATTTGTAAAGCTGCCGCTAAAAAGCATAAATTACCACTGGTATTACATCTAGATCACCATGAAAGTATTACTGATATAGAAGAAAAAATTCATGCTGGGATTCGTTCGGCCATGATTGATGCCTCTCATTCCCCTTTTGATGAGAATATTAAAACCGTTAAAGCTGTTGTTGATATGTGTCATCGTCATGGCGTCTCTGTTGAGGCAGAGCTGGGACTGCTTGGGGGGCAGGAAGACGATCTTATTGTTGATGAAGCCAATGCACAATTAACCGATCCAAGCTCAGCGAAGGAGTTTGTTTTGCGTACGGGGATAGATTCTCTTGCAGTTGCTATTGGTACGGCTCATGGTTTATATAAATCAGAGCCTAAATTGGATTTTGAAAGATTAGCGGCGATTCGTCAGTGTGTTGATATTCCTCTTGTTTTGCATGGCGCATCGGGTATTTCTGATGAAGATGTACGTCATTGTATTGCATTAGGTATTTGTAAAGTTAATGTGGCGACTGAATTGAAAATTGCTTTTTCAGATGCAATGAAAGGGTATTTGTCTAGCCATCCTGATGCGAATGATCCTCGACAATATTTAGTTCCAGGCATGCAGGCAATGAAAGAGGTGGTCATTAGTAAAATTAACGTTTGTGGCAGCGCAAATAGAATTTAACTTGATTTTATAATAATTATTTTTTGCTTTGTCTTTAGTTCAGGTCTCCCCCCTATGTTTACCAAGACTGGATAAAGCGTTTCATTGTTCGCAATGTTTACCACCTATTTTATAGGTGGTTTTTTATTTTGAATAGAAATTAAATAATGAAAATGATATTTCCTTTGCAATAAAAACTTTAAATCGGTTCAGACTTTTCAATTGGTTTCTTTTTTTATTTCGTTATATTTTTATTTGTGACTTAAATCATTCGTTTTATTTTCTTTATCTGTAATATAAAGGTTTAATCCATAAAGATAAGGTTTTAATATGAAAGGAAATGAAATGAAGCCTTTGGCTTTTCGTCTGAAAGTGATGCCAATATTATTAACAGCAGCGATATATACATCGTGGTCGGTTAATGTTTTGGCCGCACCACTCAGTAATCTTAATCTAGATAGCATCATGCAGAATGGGCAATCTGTTTTTTTGCATACCATTGATAATCAACATGTAAAAATTGATTTTATTAATAGTCACGTGTTTCGTTTACAAGCCAGCCATAACGACATTTTTACCGATGTTAAAACGGATGCAGTCAACGATCAGTGTGCTAATTTTAAATGTGATAACAGTGATTTTAATGCAGAGGCGCTGCCCAACATTGTTATTAATGATCAACAAGGTCATGTCGCGATCAATGTTTCACAACAAGGTGAATATCATCTCATTACAACCGACGCCCTTGCACTACGTGTTTACCATGCACCGTTAACTTTTGCTTTATATAAATCCGATAATATGACACCGCTATGGAGAGAATTGCAGCCGATAGACCTAGGTGCCTCGGTGGATGGTTTTGACCAAAGTGAACTCAAATTTTATAACAGCAATCTAAAAACGGTACAAACGTTATCCAGTAGTAAGGATGAACATTTCTACGGTGGAGGGCAGCAAAATGGAGAGTTTGAATTTAATGGTAAAATTCTCAAAGCGTCGTATTCTGGCGGCTGGGAAGAATTTGATCGCCCGAGTCCTGCTCCTTTTTACTTCTCAGATAAAGGATATGGCGTGTTACGTCATACTTGGCGAAATGGTGCGCATGATTTCCGCAGTATTGATCAAGCGGTATCTTCTTATAATGAAAACCGTTTTGATGCCTATTATTTTGTTGGGGAGACGCTCCACGAAATAGTTGATCACTATACAAACTTAACTGGACGTCCACATTTGATGGCTCGCTGGGCTTATTATTTAGGTGATGCTGACTGCTATCAAAATAAAAATGGTGCTTATCCTTCTGGTTGGCCTGATTCGCCAGGAAATACAAGAGATGTGGTGGATCAAGTCGCAATACCTTATAAAAATCACGACATGCCAGTGGGTTGGATTTTACCGAATGATGGTTATGGGTGTGGATATTCTGATCTGGCGGGTACGGTGATTGAGCTAGATAAGCTAGGAATTCAAACGGGGTTGTGGACACAAAAATCACTGGATCAAATTCGTCAAGAAGTCAGTGATGGCGTAAAAGTGTATAAATTGGATGTAGCTTGGACAGGCCCAGGAAAACTTTATTCATTGGCAGCGAATAATGATGCTCATATAGGATTGATGGAAAACTCAACAACGCGAGGCATGATTTGGACCGTCATGGGATGGGCAGGAACACAGCGCTACAGTGTGACTTGGACAGGCGATCAAGCGGCAAGTTGGGATTATATACGCTGGCATATTCCAACATTTATCGGTTCTGGATTATCGGGACAAGCTTATGCCTCTTCAGATGTTAATGGTATTTTTGGTTCGGGTGCCGAAACTTTTACTCGTGATCTCCAATTTAAAACGTTCACACCAGTATTAATTTCTATGTCAGGTTGGGATCGTGGGGAGCGTAAGCATGCTTGGTGGCATGATGGTGATTTTAATGGCAAATTGTATCGGGATATCAATCGGGATTATTTGATGTTGAAGTCTGCCCTTATGCCTTATATGTATCATTACGCTTATCAAGCCGATCAATCGGGATCGCCACTCGTTCGAGCCATGACTTGGGAGTTTCCTGATGACGCGCGTTTGAAAAGTGAAGAGTTTAAATATCAATACATGTACGGTGAGTCTTTATTGGTTGCTCCGGTGTACGAGCCAATGGCAAAAAACAATGGTTGGTATAAACAACTCTATTTGCCCACAGGCGAATGGATAGACTTTTGGGACGGGACTCGTACCTCTGTGCCGGATGGGGGAAAAGTGTTGGAATACTATCCCGTTACGATTGATCGAATCCCCGTGTTAGTTCGAGCTGGTGCGATTATCCCGATGTATCAAGGGGCGCGTTCTGATGCACTACAAGATCAATCACATGTGATCATGCAGGTTTTTCCGCACGGTGAAAGCCACTTTACTCTTTATGAAGATGATGGTGAAACCCGTGCCTACCGAGAGCAGAATGCTTACGCAGAAACACAGATCCATGTACAAGCTCCGCATATAGGTACTCCGGGTAATATTACTATCACGATTGAGCCAGCTGTTATACATCATGCTTATGATGGGCAAATTAATCAGCGCAGTTATCACATTCAAGTGAGTTCATTGATTGCTCCGCAGTTAGTTAAACATAATAACCTCGTGTTGAATCAACATCAGACTCAAAATGACTTTGCACAAGCGGATGAAGGATGGTTCTTTGACTCATCTGACAAAAATGGTGTAGTACATATTAAGCTTCCTAAACAGTCCGTATATGAGCAGCAGCAAGTCATGATTGATATTGATGAAGCGGCAATATGGCCAGAAACGCTACCATATCCACAGCCCAACTATCATACGGAATTTGATAAAAGCTTGCTCAAAATTGTTAAACCAATGCCAGCTGAACCAGGAACACCTTTTGTGAATGCATTAGATGGTGATGTGGCAAGCTTATACCATTCACCATGGGAGCCGACAGAACCATCCGAACAAACTCCGATGGATTTTATTGTGCAATTAGGTGGCACATTTAACGTTTCTGGTTTTACCTATTTACCCGATGAAATGGCCGGTAACGGAACTATTACTCAATATCGTCTTTATCTATCGACGACTAATGGTAACTGGGGAGAGCCCGTTGCAGAAGGAACTTGGCCACAAACAGAGGCGTTAAAAATAGCGGATTTTTCAGAAACTGAAGCGAGTTATTTACGTTTTGAAGTGGTTGCCGCGTCTGGTGGCTTTGTCAGTGCGAGAGAGTTTGACATTATTGCAACGAAAAAGCGCACGCCAACCAAAACGATCGAATTAACCGAAGATCATCTCACGATCGAAGGAGAGGTAAAAGTGGGTTCGTCGGTAACGGGTAGTGAAATGCAGATGAATGGATTGAATTTTCAGTCCGGTATTGGAATGCAAGCACCAGCAAACGTCAGTTTTAGCCTTGATGGAGCTTGGACGCGCTTAACAGCGGATGTCGGCATCGATGACAGTTGTAAAATTGAAGGCAACAAAGTTAAAGCGAGCGTTTATGCCGACGGTGTAAAAGTATGGGAATATGATCTAGAAGGTCCTGCTGTAGTGAAACCGGATTTGGATTTATACAACATCAAACACATTATATTGCGTGCTGATGATATCGATAACGACGTGACGGGGGATTGTGTCAACTGGGCTAATTTAAAATTAACCGGCCCAGAAACAGCAACCTTTAATGAGTTTGATCGGACGGCGATTCGCTTTATTGAAAAACCCAAAGCGCAATCTGGTTCTGAAATCGAAAAAGCTTTCGATGGTGATCTGAATAGTATTTATCATTCCCCATGGTTCCCTGAACACGATTCTGAAAAAGCGCCGCAACATTTTGTGATCGATTTGAGTGCTGACTTTATGGTTAGTGGGTTTAGTTATGTTGCACGACCCGGTGCAGGAAACGGAGCAATCGGTGATTATCGTCTCTCTTTGTCTGAAGATGGTCAGAACTTCATAGAAGTTTCGGTAGGAACTTTTGAGCATCGTGATGGCGTGCAAAAATTAGAATTTTCACCGTATCAAGCGAAATACCTGAAATTTGAGGCGTTATCCGGTGTGGGTGACTTCGTCTCGGCTGCTGAGTTTGATGTATTTGCTCAGAAAGTGAAGAACAAGAACCCTATCGAACCGGAGTTATCATCAAGTTCAGGGGGAAGTATGGGGCTGTTCTATTTATGGCAATTATTCCTTGTTGGTTTAGTTCGTTACTATCGCTCCAAGTTTAGTTTTTGTGACCCGAAATAGTAGTTTTTATGTTAAACCTAACCCCTACTTGCCTAAGTAGGGGATTTTCGCTTTTATTTTACTCATCAGTATAATACTGCACACCAATTTGAATTCGTGATCTATCATTGGCCACTCGCCAGCGGTTGGTATCACGCAGTGAATAGATACAGCCGCAGTACTCTTGTTGGTAAAAACGTTCTCGCTTAGCCAGTTCAACCATGCGACTCGCTCCACCTTGCTTGCGCCAGTTGAATGTCCAGTAAGTCAGGCTTGGGTAACGTGCTGCAGCGCGTTGACCACAGTCATTAATTTGCTGCATATTTTTCCAACGGGAGATCCCTAAGCAACTGGTGAAAGTGTCAAACCCATTTTCATGGGCGTACAACGCAGTGCGTTCAAAACGCATGTCAAAGCACTCAGTGCAGCGAATGCCGCGCTCGGGCTCCCATTCCATGCCTTTGACCCGTTCAAACCAGTTTGGCGCGTCATAATCTGCGTCTATAAACGGAATACCCAGTTTTTCAGCAAAACGAATGTTCTCTTCTTTACGGATCAAATACTCTTTTTCTGGATGGATATTCGGGTTATAGAAAAAGACGGTAAGTTCGATACCAGCGTTAACTATTCGCTCCATTACATCGCCAGCGCAAGGGGCGCAGCAAGAATGAAGCAGGACTTTATTGGATACATTGGGGGTTTCGAGAACGATAGTTTGTAAAGTGGACATAAGCCTAAAGACATGAGGGTGAATAAATAATGTTAACGTATTGTACCAATATGCAGCCAGTTTTCTAGCGATTAATGATAAGTCTAAAAAGTGGATGAAATCGGGATCTTTTTTGATTTTTGCTGTTTAAATATAACGATACTTTATGTTTATATTCAATTTTTAATCAAATACGAATCCAAGTAGTGATAATTGTTTTTATTTAACATTATCATGCTGTTTTTATTGGTTTTTATTTTATTCATTTATCATGCTTATGTTTGTTTTTTTATGGAAATTATAGACATATTGTGTAAAAAACTTGTGCTATGATTCGCGTCGATGAGCAGAGTGTTTTTGTGGAGTTCTATAATGAATCGTAAAACCAGCGCAGCACTCATTTCGGTGGGTTCTAATAGCACGTTAATTGTGATGAAAATGACGGTGGGGATTTTTAGTGGCTCGGTGAGTATCATTTCAGAGGCCATACACTCTGCCATGGATCTTATTGCCGCATTAATTGCGTTATTTGCCGTTAGTACCTCCGATTTACCACCAGACGACAATCATCCTTACGGACACAGTAAAATTGAGAACGTTTCAGGCGTATTAGAAGCGTTTTTGATTTTGGGTGCTGCAGCATGGATTGTCTATGAAGCGATCAGTAAGCTGTTTAATCCTCAGCCAGTCAGTGCGATAGGGCTAGGCGTAGTCGTGATGTTGATTTCTGCTCTGGTTAACTTATTGGTTTCAAGACACCTTTATCGCGTAGCGAAAGAAGAAGAATCAATCGCGCTACAAGCGGATGCTCTGCATTTAAAAGCGGACGTATTAACCTCACTCGGTGTTGCGGTGGGGCTATCGGTGATGTTAGTCGCCGGATACTTAGGTTATGACTGGTATTTTATCGATGCGGTTGTGGCCATCGCTGTTGCGGTATTTATTTCTCGCGAGGGAGTGAGTCTGTTATGCGAAGCGTTTCATCCTTTGTTAGATCATCGTATTTCTGATGAAGAGTTGGCGCTGACTCGTCAAACCATTGAAACGGCTTGTGGATCAGAGATGAGTTTCCATCAGTTACGTACTCGTTATTCAGGCCGTCGCCGTCATATTGATTTTCATCTTACTGTACCTAAATCGATGTGTGTCGATGCTGCCCACCAACAATGCGATAGAATTGAAGCGGCGATCATGGCTGTGCTGCCTAATGCTGAGGTGTTGATTCATGTAGAGCCCGATTATCGCCATTCAACGTAAGGTGTTGTGAGTCGTCAATCGGTCGGTATTTGTAATTAACGGTTGCTACCCAATAGTAAAGGCCTCAAAATGGTGGACTTTGCGCGGCGGTGCCGCGTTGTTTATTTTATTACTATTGAGAATCATATATGGGTTTTACCTCGCTCGGTCTTTCTGCACCAATCCTTAAAGCTATTGAAGAGAAAGGGTATAACACGCCTTCGCCTATCCAAATGCAGGCCATTCCTGCGGTATTAGAGGGCAAGGATGTCATGGCAGCAGCTCAGACTGGCACAGGAAAAACAGCTGGCTTTACATTGCCTATTTTGGAGCTTTTATCAAAGGGTCCAAAGGTTCGAGCCAATCAGGTTCGCGCTTTAATTCTTACCCCAACACGTGAGCTGGCTGCGCAAATTCAAGAAAGTATTCTAGTCTACGGTCGTCATCTGCCATTAAGCAGTGCCGTCGTCTTTGGTGGAGTGAAAGTTAACCCACAAATGCAGCGGATGTGTAAAGGGGCGGATATTTTAGTGGCTACCCCAGGTCGATTGATGGATCTGTATAACCAAAATGCGGTCAAGTTTGATCAACTGGAAATCTTGGTCTTGGATGAAGCGGATCGCATGTTAGACATGGGCTTTATTCGTGATATTCGTAAGATCTTGAAATTACTGCCAGAAAAGCGTCAGAACTTATTGTTTTCGGCAACATTTTCGACCGAGATTCGAGAGCTTGCTAAAGGCTTAGTTAATAATCCGGTTGAGATTTCAGTCAGCCCTGCCAATTCAACAGCAAG
The DNA here is from genome assembly GCF_009904895.1 of Vibrio sp. V31_P5A7T61. NCBI lineage: Bacteria > Pseudomonadati > Pseudomonadota > Gammaproteobacteria > Vibrionales > Vibrionaceae > Vibrio > Vibrio sp. V31_P5A7T61. Next base: position 139,558 of record NZ_WXWI01000029.1, on the reverse strand, counting down.
AACTGTTGAGCAATGTATTTATCCGGCTGACGTGAAAAAGAAACCAGCCATGTTGGTTAAATTGGTCAAAGAGGGTAATTGGCAACAAGTGTTGGTCTTTATGCGGACTAAACATGGTGCGAACCGTTTAGCGACCTATTTAAATGAGCAAGGATTAACCGCGGCGGCAATCCACGGTAATAAAAGCCAAGGCGCACGTACTCGAGCGTTAGCTGACTTTAAAGCAGGCGATATACGTATTCTGGTCGCGACCGATATTGCTGCGCGTGGCATTGATATCCCTCAATTGCCACAAGTGGTCAATTTTGAGTTGCCTAAAGTCGCTGAAGATTATGTCCATCGTATCGGCCGAACTGGCCGCGCTGGAGAAGTGGGTAAAGCGATCTCATTTGTGTGTGAATTGGAAGCACCGGAGTTATTTGCGATTGAACGTTTAATTCAAACGGTATTACCTCGAATGAGTTTGGCCGGTTTTGAGCCCACTAATGTTGTCCCTGAATCAAAGTTAGATGGTCGTCCGCTTAAACCTAAAAAGCCCAAAAAAGTGAAGAAGCCGACAGCGACTCAGCAAAATACGGGTCATCGTGGTCAAACGTCCGGTGAGGGACGCCCTGCGAACAAATCCAATCCTAATTCAGCGAAAAAGAGTCCGTCACATCGTACTCGTCGCCCATCATCAGCAGTCAAGACGCCGGTCGTTAAATCTGCTCCTCGATCTGCTTAAATCCGATTGATGAAAGTCGCGCACTGCACTTTATGGAGTGCGCGATTTAAAAAATGACGGTTATTTAGCGATTTAGCCTTTAGTGTATTAACCTTAGTGATGAGTGTTTTCACGTAAAAGGTGATAAGGATATGCAAAAATACACACAACTGGCAGTGGTGCTTGGGGCGTTTTTTTCTGGTTCTGCGTTAGCGGCGAATGCTGTCGCTGATGCGCGAGGGAATGCAATGGGTAATACTGGGGTGACCACCTCTGATTATCTATTAGCGCCGTTTTATAACCCAGCGTTAACCGCGGTTTATCGTAGCCGAGATGACTTTGGCGTGCTATTACCCGCTGTCGGTATTAATCTGCGCGATAGCGATGATAATTTATCGACGATTGATGATTTACAAGATGTGATCAAAGCGTTTGAAGCTGGTGATACTTCACAAGCAACGCAAGATCGATTGAATCGTTATTTAGATGACTTAAATAACAATAAACCTTTTGCGGTGTCGGGTGGTTTGGGGGTTGCCGTCGCCATTCCGATGAACCGAGTTTCGCTGAACTTTTTTGCTCGCGGCTACGTTGAGATCCTAGCGAAAGCGCAGATCAGTGATGATGCCGATCCGGTCAATCGCTATCAAGACTCGAGTGTTGATCTTATGGCCTTTGGTTATTCCGAATACGGGATTGCAGTGGCGAAAATGGTGCAGTATCGCGGCCATCAATGGGCTATCGGTGTAGCGCCGAAAATTCAACAACTCAAGACTTATCAACAGAGTTTAAGTGTTAAAGAATTTGATTTAGATGATTATGATCAGAGTGAAACCAGTGACAGCGCTTTTAACCTCGATTTAGGAGTCGTGTGGCTAAAAGATAACTATCGCGCAGGTGTGGCGGTAAAAGATCTGTTTAGTCAAAAAATCACGACATTTAATGGCATCAATCAATACAAATTGGATACTCAAGTTACCGTCTCGGGTGGTTATGTAACGGATGCTTTCACCGCTGCTGTGGATTTAGATCTCACCAAACAATCTCGTTTTGACGGCAAAGGGGATGATACTCAGTTTTTACGCTTTGGTATTGAAGGTAATGCATGGCGCTGGGCGCAACTACGTGCTGGCTATGAGATTGATTTAGAAAGTAATCTTGATAATGCTATTACCGCGGGTATTGGTTTTAGTCCGTTTGATGTGGTGCGTTTTGATTTAGCGGGGAACTACGCTGGTAAACATCAGATGGGGGTAGCGGCTAACCTTTCGCTGACTTTTTAATCCGCCGCTTTGAAATGTATAACCGCTTCAGGTCTACTCGACTTTTGAAGCGGTTTTTTTAATGATTATTTCAGAGCTCTATCGATCATCTGATTAATAAACTGATAATGATTTTTCACTTCATCGCTCACATGTCTTGAGAGACGCATTTTACGAATCGCGTGGAGTTGAGCTAAAGCCTCAGAGCGGGTCACAAAATCGTGCTCACTTTCATTCTCTTTATCAAGATTTGCGATGACAATCAGGCGTTGTACATAACTGACCTGCAGCATTTGACTGATGCTGTTGACTTGTCTGGCATCGACAAAAATAGCGTTAGTTAATTCACTGAGCATCTGATTCACACTGTATTGATTACCATACAATCGACTATCGCTGAGACGCATCGTGACGTTAGGATGCAATAGATGATCGAGGATCATTTGCTGCATAGCAAAGAGACGTTGGTGAGGTTTCGGATCCTCATTGATACCGTATCGAGCAAACCCGCGTCGTTGAGGCTGCATATAATTGAGTAGCGGCATCATTTCTTGTAAGACATCGGGGGCAAAGACATAGTTGGCTAAAGTACGCATTGCGCGCTGTTGGTCGGCAAGCGCAACCGGAGTAAATGGTTTGACTTGTGGATCTTGTCCAACCACCGCTCGCTCAACATAGATACCACCGATATAGCGTGAAACAACATTGGCTTGATTGAGATAGTGATTAAAGAGCACATTAGCGCTAATCAACAGTTGTTGATGGGATTGACCAGGTACGCGCGCCGTTTGCAATAATTGAGGGTAAGTGTGCTTAATCAGCTCAAAACGTTGTGTCGCATAGGTGATAGGGTCCGAGCTGTGTGCGCCAATCATTGCCCGAGGGTCGATGTGGACGCCAGGAAAACGCATGTCATCTGCATCGTTAGCAAATGCCAATTCAGGCTGATGGGAACGCTGTAAAATACGTTCTAGGCGTTGTGACTCTTGTTCAGGGTCTGTAAGTGCGGGAGAGTAACCATATTCAATCGCCCAGATATCGTAAGGCCCAGGTAAGTAACTGTAATAATCACCTTGCGGTTTACCTACGGGGGCTAAGTTAATCGGTGCGTAATCCATTACCGACCCCGACAATACCCCTTTAGTGAGCGACTTATCGTGAATTTGCTCATTATCCCATAAAGAATGAGACTTCATATTATGATTCAGCCCCAAGGTATGCCCGATTTCGTGCATCACTAAATGGCGTAATCCTTGCTGTAAACGTTCATTGTCGGCAAAGGCTTCTCCGGTCGGTAAACCATAAGTTGCTCTTGCCATCATTAAACCTTGCTGTAGAGAATGGGCGGCAGAGCAATGCACTAGTTGTCCGTTAATGATATGAGTGTGCGTTTGCTGAGTGGGAGTGACAGGCGCGAACACTTGCTCGGTTAACCAAACATTAGACAGAAAAATATGCTCTAACATAATGTTAGCGGCAATAATTTCACCGGTTAAAGGGTTCGCTAGTGAAGGACCATAACCACCAAACAGAGGTTGAGGAGAAGAGGTCCAGCGTAGCACGTTATAATTAATATCTCCCGCTTCCCACTCGGCATCATCCGGTTGCTCTTTGACGACCAGTGCATTTTTAAATCCTGCAGCTTCAAAGGCGATATTCCATCCTTCGACTCCTTGACGAATCGCTTCTCGCCATTCATGAGGTGTCGTATTTTCTATCCACCACACAATGGGTTCTACGGGTTCTGAGAGATCTTGCTCTGGGTGTTTTTTCTCCAAGTGCCAGCGATTAATCACATCACCATAAGGTGCCCAACTGCTATCGGTCATCCGATCAAACGATTGAGTAAAGTAGCCAATCCGTGCGTCATCGGCGCGCGGTTGATAGTCATTCTCAGGCAGTGCAATCAATGAATGTTGGAGACGGATTTGCGTGATCCGCGCATCGGCTTGAGCCGCCGAGCTCTCTTGTGGCTCATTGTTTAAGAATACATAGTCGATCACCACGTCGACATTACGTGGATAGACGCGCTCCGCGCTAAAACGCGAGCGATGTTCGAGCAGTTCACCCATCATGAACCCTGCTCCTGATGAACGTCTGTCGAGAGTTGGCGTCAGTTTATGCAGTGCATCACCGATGAATAATCGATCCGCGCTCAGTAGGATTTGTCCTTCTTCTTCGGCAATGATTGGTAGGGTTGCCAGTGTCGCTTGACTAATATTCGCGTTGGCTGCGCGGGAAAGAGGGTTATTGGGGTCAAATTGAAAACGAGGATTCAACGCAACGATATCAATTCTATCGAAATAACGGCGAAATTCGATGACGCGAGTTTCACGAAAGTTGCCCCGAAAATGTCCTGCTTCAACAATACCATCCAGACTTTGGGCGAGATAAATCATTGGCTGGTTGAGCTGTGATTCATTGATGGCAAATAACGTTTCACCGGTAGTTTGGTCGCGATAAAAAGTAAGGAAACCTTCTTTATGACTCATGGTTTCAACAATACTGCTGTAACTCATGGAGTCATCGGTAGTAGGCTCTTCAGCCCATAGCGGTGAGGAGCTTAATAGTGCTCCAGCGAGTAGCGCGGTGACTAAACGTTGACGAGAATGCATTATCATGCGGTAACGGTCCTTTATTATTGGAGGATATACCTTTCCTATTAGAGATGGTAGCGGTGTTTGCTGTGTGCCTTTACCCTAATCACCGAGTGATTTGCGTATAGGGAATGACTAGACTGGCTAACTACCTGCAATGCCAAGTCGATAGACGCACAGGCAACCACACACTTCAAACCTAGCTCATTGAATAGTCGCGAGTATTGAGCTTGGCTATCAGACCATTATGCAACAATAAAGTTTATTTATGGAGAATAGAAAAGAGTAAATCATGAGGTTCTCGATGCAATAGCTGGCAAAACCCAGTGGGTAATCCAGTCGATCATTGAGCGTAAAAGGGCGAAGATTAGACAAGATCTCACTTGCTCTCAAAGGGGGGAGATTAAAAAATAAATGAGAGAGATAAGATAATGAAGAAGGGCAAAGCCCTTCTTCATTAAGAGATTTACAGTGAAATAAACAAACCAGCCAAACAAGCACTCATTAGGTTAGCAAGAGTGCCAGCAATCACGGCTTTCAGGCCTAAATTGGCGACCTCTGCTCGACGCTCTGGTGCCATAACCCCAATCGAACCAAGCTGAATCGCGATCGAACCAATATTGGCAAAGCCACATAAAGCAAAGGTAATCACCACTTGGCTGTACTCAGACAGTGTTTCTTTATGTTGGATAAAATCAATAAAGGCCACAAACTCATTCATGATCACTTTTTGGCCGATATAAGAGCCTGCTTGAATCATTTCATGAGCAGGGATGCCGAGTATCCAAGCCAGTGGTGCAAACAGATAGCCAAGTAAGAGCTGTAAAGTGATGCCTTGTAAACCAAACAGTTCAGCAAAGCTCTCTAACCCAGTATTGACCATCGCGATCACGCTGACAAAAGCGATAAGCATGGTTCCGACCGCGACCGCCACCTTCATGCCATTCATTGCGCCGCTTGCGAGAGCATCAATCACATTACTTTGTTCGCTACCATCAATGTGTACATCGGTCTGATCGCACGGTTTTCCTGCTTCAGGGACGATGATTTTCGCCATGAGCAAGCTACCTGGCGCCGCCATAAAGCTAGCGGCAATCAGATATTTTAGCTCAATACCGAGTCCTGCATAGCCTCCGAGCACACTACCCGCTACAGAAGCCATACCGCCAGTCATCACCGCAAATAGCTCTGAGCGGGTTAATTTAGGCAAAAAGGGACGTACTAATAGCGGCGATTCCCCTTGTGATAAAAAGATATTGCCTGTAGCGACTAAAGACTCGGCTTTGCTGGTGCCTAAAAAGCGCTGGATCCCGCCGCCTAACCAAGCGATGACTTTTTGCATAATGCCTAAATAGTACAGCGCAGAGATAAGCGCGCTAAAAAAGATAATGATCGGCAAAACACGAATTGCAAAGATAAACCCAGTATTGGCTAAATCACCAAATAAGAAGGCGATGCCTACATCAGCAAAGCCTAACAGACTTGCAACACCTTGACTGAGCGCACCAAGGGCGGCTTGTCCCCAAGGAAAGTACAAGACCAGAGCCGCAAAACTAACTTGCAGTAATAATGCTCGTGAAACCGTTTTCCAATTAATAATCGCGCGTTTCTCAGAGAGCAGATACGCCAAAGCGAGCAAGACCAGCATGCCCAATAAGCTAAAGATAATCGTCATAATTTTTTTCGATGTCGTGAATGAATGGAAAGAGAGTGGGTGTCATGTTTATAAAAGGCGGGAACAGGCTACGGCACTGGCTAGCAGTGTAGGAGGGAAGTAATGACCTAAGCGGTCGCCGTTGTCTGTTCATAAAGCACCTTTACAAGCAAAGTTAACGAGCTGGTCCTATCCTAGGGTCGTTCACTATTCCATATGACGGCTTGTATTGGTGAGTTCGGATGCACACCGAGCGCGGAGTATAGCGGTACAAAAAGAGATTTTCATCACATTTATTCAATTAATGGATGCGCAGTTTCGATTCTTTCACCCATTAAGCTAAGTAATCGGTTGCTTTGAACATTCCCTGCCATATTTTTATTGGGTCATCATTTCATGATATTTCTATATAAAAGCGTTATCTCTGAAATAACGCCTTGCTAAGCAAAATAATCAATGAAGAGAGTAACGAATATGTAGCATGGCTATGCATTAATAATGATTAACTTTTCTTTTTCCAACGTTCGATTTGTATTCACCGTAGAGTAATTATTGAACCAATAGATTTAGATAGATGAGGGGGAATGAGTATAAATAGCTTAAATCATTGTCGTTATTTATCGAGATAATGTATTTACTTTTCAGTCTATTAAGTTAATTTTTGTCTTGTATATGGTTGGTTTTTTGTTAAAAGTGTTGATATTTTTCTTTATTTGAATTTACTATGTAAACACGACAAAGTTAATCAATGTTTAGCAATAACCACCAAGTTTTAAATAAATAGTAGCACTTCTGGATAATAATCCTTACTTGTTAGCATAACGTGTCAAAAATAATGCATTTTTAGTGATGAGTAGACAGTAAGAATTATTTGTGTGGCTATTTTGCATGGTTATGTTCTTCGCTTACGAACAAGAACATCGCCCATCACAACAAGGATTCAAGTTATGATGCTTATTCGCCCAGTGACTAGGGATGACAAACCCGCATTGCTAGCCTTAGCTAAAAAAACCGGAGTGGGATTCACTTCGTTACCTCATCATGAACAGCGTTTAGCGCAGCGAATTGAAAGAATGCTGGCGACTTGGCAAGGAGAAGCGCCGCTGCATGATCAAGGTTATCTGTTTGTCTTGGAAGAGACAGAAACTCAGCAAGTGGTTGGTGTGAGTGGTTTAGAAGTGGCGATTGGTTTAAATGAACCGTGGTACGATTTTCGGGTTGGGACTTTGGTGCATGCCTCCAAAGAGCTGGATGTTTATAACCAAATGCCGACCTTATTTTTAAGTAATGATCATACGGGATGCAGCGAGCTGTGCACACTCTTTCTCGATCCTGATTTTCGATTAGGTAAACATGGCCATTTATTATCGAAAAGCCGGCTGCTGTTTATGGCCAGTTTCCGAGAACATTTCACTGATAAATTGATTGCTGAGATGCGTGGCGTCTCTGATGATAGTGGCCATTCACCGTTCTGGGAAAGCCTCGGCCGACGATTCTTTTCGATTGATTTTAGCCAAGCGGATCATTTAACGGGGATTGGCCAAAAGGCATTCATTGCCGAATTAATGCCAAAACATCCTCTGTATGTCGATTTTTTATCGGAGCCTGCTCAGCAAGTGATTGCTAAGGTGCACCCTAACACTGAGCCTGCGCGTAAAATTCTTGAAGATGAAGGGATGCGTTATGAAGGCTACATCGATATTTTCGATGCCGGCCCGACTCTGGAAGCGTACATTGATGACTTACGCATGGTTCGTGATAGTGAGTTATGTGAGGTATTGATCAGTGACTCGCCACCACAAGGGGAGGCTACATGGTTGATTGGTAATCTTAATTATCACCATTATCGAGCGATGATCAGTAATGCGCAATACGTTGATCAGCAAATCTCGCTGACGGCTGAGCAAGCGGATCAATTACAAGTACAGCAAGGTGATAAAGTCAGAATTGCCCCATTATTTGCGCAGCCGATCGTGACCGCGAGTTGTTAATTTCCTCTTTTAAAATCAATAATAATAAGGACGTTGTGTATGTCAGCTTATGAAGTGAATTTTGATGGTCTGGTTGGGCTTACTCATAATTACGCAGGACTGTCGTTTGGTAATGTTGCGTCAACTTCAAATAAAAATGCGGCTTCTAATCCACAGCTAGCTGCGCTGCAAGGGCTCAGCAAGATGAAAGCACTTCATGATATGGGGTTTGTACAGGGTATATTACCTCCCCAAGAACGGCCTTGTATGGCGACTTTGCGTGAATTGGGCTTTAGTGGACGCGATGAGCAAATACTGGCTAAAGTTGCCAAGCAAGCTCCGCAGCTTTTAGCCAACGTAAGCTCCGCTTCATCGATGTGGGTCGCTAATGCTGCGACGGTTTCTCCTTCGGCAGATACAGCTGATAACAAAGTTCACTTTACGGTTGCTAATCTGAATAATAAATTTCATCGTTCAATTGAAGCCACGACAACCCGCCGAGCACTGCAAGCGGTATTTTCTTCTGCTGAGCATTTTGTCCACCATGCTGCGCTGCCTCAGCAAGCTCTTTTCGGTGATGAAGGGGCGGCAAATCATAATCGGTTATGTCTTGATTATACTGCGCCTGGAGTTGAGCTATTTGTGTACGGTCGTCAAGCATGGGGAGGAGCCGTTGAACCACAGCGTTTCCCTGCTCGACAAACTCGTGAAGCGAGTGAAGCAGTGGCACGGTTGCATCAATTAAACGCTGCGCAGCGAGTGTTTATCCAGCAAAATCCAGCGGTGATCGACCAAGGGGTTTTTCATAATGATGTGATTGCGGTTAGCAATGGACCGGTATTGTTCCATCATCAGCAAGCGTTTCTCGATCAAGCGCGTGCTTTTGCTGAGCTAGAGCAAAAACTGAATGCCTTAGACAGCCCATTTATCCCGATTGAAGTTCCGACCGAGTTAGTTGCGGTGCAAGATGCGGTAGACAGTTACTTGTTTAACAGCCAGCTATTAACCAAAGCCAATGGCAAAATGCTGATTGTCGTTCCTGAAGAGTCTCGTCAAAACCCGCGAGTGTGGGCGTATCTGCAGCAATTGATCACCAGCGGTGGACCGATTGATGAAGTTAAGGTGTTTGATCTGCGCGAAAGTATGTGTAACGGCGGTGGTCCGGCTTGTTTGCGTTTGCGTGTTGTTCTCAATGCATCAGAGCTTAAAGCCACTAACTCCCGATGCTTAATGGATGATCAACGTTTTGAAACGCTCAATCAATGGGTGAAAAAGCATTATCGCGATCGATTACTTGAAGCGGATTTGGCTGATCCGCAATTATTAATAGAGAATCGAACCGCACTTGATGAGCTAACTCAGATCATGGGCCTCGGGTCGTTATATCCATTTCAGCAAGCCTAATACATTGAATCCGTAGAGCAGAGGTGAGTTCTCTGTTCATCGGCAATAATATTTGGTCATCCGGATCATTTTCCGCGTTAATCTTGTCTGTGAAAATTCTCACTATTGAGAATTTTCACAATTAATCATTGCGCTTTCCAGATAAAATGGAAACAACCTCTCAAAAATGCAGCTCATCTCTAAGATACATAAACCCTTTTAGCCAATTTGCGGCGCGGTTAACAGAGACTATGGGATTCGATTGAGTAACGCTGCTGGATTCTCTAATTTGACGCTAGGCACACTCTATTTAGGCCATGGTCATGTTCTCTCGTACCCTAGCAAAACAGCTCTCGACTTGCAGTAGTCATCGTATGTTGACTGAGGTTATCTTTCCCTTTTTACGCCAGATACTTTTACCTCAGGCGATGCACATCTTCCATGCACCTTCTCATCCTTATCAGGCAAAGAGTATTTTTACAGTAGGGCAACCGCTGTCAGTGGCTCAATATCCAGAGACGTTTTGGTTGTGGGCCGCCCAATTTGATTGTGCCGATAATCTGATCCCTCTCGCTACTAATACTTGCAACTGGGATTATCAGCAGGACATCCCATCAGAAGCGTATTTATTTACCCTCGATAACCACAGCGATAAACGGACCTATTTATTGTTTGAGGGAGTCTGTGAGCAGCGAGTGAGTCAGTTATTGGCGACCGGGGGGCTTGAATGCTTACCGCTGATAGCGGCTCGTTGGCAGTGTATCCGCGCCGAAACGGACGCTGCGCAAGAGTTTAAGCTTCGTGATAGCCGTGAGGCTAAGTATCGCGATGAGTTAACGCAGCGCGAAATTTTTATTGATAACATGAAACTGGTACATCAATTAGCACTTACCTTATCAAATCCGAGCAATTTGGATGAGTTGCATCGTGCATCGGTTGAAGCGGTGCGCGATAAGCTAGGGTTTGATCGAGTGGCTTTATTTTTATTAGACATCAAAAAACGCTGTTTTAGCGGCACTTATGGGACGGATGAGCAAGGACGAACGATAAGTGAGCATCATACTCAGTTCGATTTACATCAGTTAGAGCCACGATATATCGAAGCGATCGCCGACGGAAACTCAACGTTGGTGATCATCGATGATGCGCCGTTGTATACCGCAGGTGAGGTGATCGGGCAGGGATGGAACGGCATGCTATTGCTGCGTGATGGTGAAGAAGTGTTTGGTTGGATAGCGATGGACAACTATTTTCGTCGTCAACCCATCGGTGATTATCAACGCCAGATGCTCGGTTCTTTTGCTTCGTTATTGGCGCAAATTTATATTCGTAAACGGCAGGAACAAAACATGCGCATGTTACATGCAAGCATGGTCGAATTATCGCGTTGTTTGACGGTGAGTGAAGTGTGTAAAACGGCGGTAGCCTTTGCGATTAAGCGCATGGGTATCGATCGCATGGCAGTATTTTTGACCGATGAACAGTGCGGTTATTTGCAGGGGACTTGGGGAACTGATATTCAAGGGAATATCGTCGATGAGGGTTATTTTCGTAGCTCTGCGATTGATAATGAAATCGTCCTTTTGGCCAAACAAGCACCAAATGAGGTGGTGTTCAAAGAGTCGGTGCCCATTTATCACGACAGCCAAATTGTCGGATTTGGTTGGACGGCGATGACGATGTTGACTGATAACGATAAACCATTGGCGTTTATTTCAGCTGATAACCTGATCCGCCGCTCTCCGTTAACGTCTCAGTTACGAGAAGTGATCCGCATGTTCGCCTCGAATTTAACCGAAGTCTTGATGCGTGCTAAAGCTCAGCAAGCGATCAATGAATTGAATGAAAACCTAGAGCGTGAAATCTATAACCGTACCCGAGAGCTACAAAAAGCCAATGAGAAGCTGGATTTGCTGGCCAAAATGGATCCACTGACGCGTTTAGGCAATCGGCGTATGTTAACCCATTTGTTAGAACAAACTTGTGAGCAACATGCGGCTAAGCCGGTTGATTATGGGGTTATTTTGCTCGATATTGACCACTTTGGGTTATTTAATAACTATTATGGGCATCTTGAGGGGGATATCGCGTTAATGCGGATTGGTAAAGTGCTCAGTCAGCATACTCAGTCTGCTGGAGAGCAATTTTGCCGGATCGGCGGTGAAGAGTTTGTCTTGCTACTGACTAGGCATAATGCTCAGCAAGTCGCCGCGTTAGCCGAAACGATTCGCTGTGCGGTCGAGCAAGAGAATATTCCACATCACACTAGCCCTGTTTCTTCATGTTTAACGGTCTCGATTGGTTACTCTGTTGCCCGTTTTACGCCGAGTGAAATTCAATTTGAGCGTATGTACGCTGAAGCCGATAAAGCGCTTTATCAAGCAAAGCATCAAGGACGCAATACCGTGGTTGGGGCCGAATTGACCCCAACTACGCCTGACTCGTTTGAACACCTCTCCTCTTAATATCAAAGTCGGTATTCTTAGTCTTAACGTATCTAATCCTATAATTTCGCTAAGGGGTGCTGAGTTTTGGCTGCCCGCTTTAGCGCTTCTTGCTGAAGACGTTTTATCAGCGTGTTAAGAGCTTGGTAGTCACACGTTTGGCTGTTTAGTGAAAATTTATTTTCATGCAGTGTATTCAGGGTTTGCCGTACTTGCTCTCGCTCTGCATGAGTCAATGGACTTTCATTTAACCAGCGTGAGAGTGCATGGTTAATCATCATCGCATCTTGAGTGGTTAAGGCATTCTGTAGCTGTTGCCAAGTGGAGCTAGGCTGAATGTTGGTTGTTTCTTGTTCATTCAATCGGGTATGTTTTCGATATAAACGCCAATACAATCCGAGCGTGACTAGCCAGAAAGTCGCCAATAAGGCGGCCAGATACGGCCATAATCCTGCCTCTTTAACAACTATTGTTTGAGCAGACACTGCTGTCGTATGGTGCGGATCAGAGGGCGAGATAGCATTGATTGGTTGAGTCGCCGAAACATCAAGGGATAAGCCTTTCGCTTGGCTTAATTGGGCCTGTTTAGTGTGGCTATTCCACCAATGAATATTGATATCAGGCAGTTGGATTTCACCACTTCGCCGTGGGATCAACACCTGTTTGAGTTGCATCAGTGTATTTCCGTTATCTAAAGTGGTGAATTGTGGCTTTTGCTCGTAAACGCTAATCGAATCAGGATAACTCAGAGCAAGAGTGGGCAGTTGCTCTGCAGAGACCCCAGCCACTTGCAGGGTAATATCTCGGGTTAGAGCATCTCCCACTTCGAGATGATAAACGCTATCGGTGATTGGCGCGCCTTGGCTATTTGTCCAATGATCGCTGAGCGTTAACTGTGAGGTTGGTAGCCATGCCCCTTGGTAGTCACTCGGCTGTGGTTCAACCACTAATGAATAAGTGTTGGGTTCTGTGTTGAGGGGAATAATGCGCGCCCCACCATGTAACGTATTTCCTAAAAGGTATGAGCCTTGAAAACGAGGTTCAACTAAATGATATTCCCCTGCTTGAATCGCTGTTAAGCGATACTGCTGCTCAATAATGGTCGCTTCTATCCCTGCGATCACCGTCTGATATTGTTGAGTTTCACCAATCTGACCAATAGTCATCCCATCTACGGACGGTGGTGTGATGTGGGTGTTTTGTAAGCGGCGGCGATCCGCTTTGATGGTAAGGCGAGTCGTTAAAACGGTACTTTCTGCTGGATATAGAGTATCCCGTGACAAGGTACTCTGTAGTTGAACAAGTTCATCCATCTGTGGTGCTTGTTCATCAACGCTGACTTGTATCGAGATGGGATCGGTGCGTTGGCCGTTAAGCTCAAAGCTTGGGATAGTTAAGATCCCTAAGCGATTGGCGGCTAGCGATAATGTCCATTCGCTGCGCTGGCTACGTTGATTGTTAATGATATTGACTGAAGACACGAAGCTTGGTCGGCTGGTAAAAAAGTCCTCTTCTAGATGACTAAAATCAATCGCTTCTGCGTTGGCCGGTTGATCACTGACAAGACGCAGCTGAAAGACCTCGTTTTGGACGACTTTATTTTTGCTGACCGTAGCATAAAACGATGCACTATAAGCCGAGAGACTGATGCTAGTGAGCAATATCATTAGCCAAAATGAAAAGTTGAGTCGTAACAATTTCATCACCATGGATTACCTTGATTTTGGGGAGTTGATTTCTCTTGAGCTTGTAAATACAGCTGGGCACGTAATAAGCGACTCGGATCGCGAGCACTTTCGACTTGCTCTAAACGGCGCAGTAGCGGATCGCTTTCTTGTGTGCTAGCTGGGGTTTGATCCACCGTTGGCTCATGGGGCAAATCTGGTTCTAATGTATTCGGCTCGATCGGTGTTGCTGCTGAGTCAGATGTCTTTTCATCCGCATGTAACGTATCTGTATTGGACGAAGCCGAAGGCTCTGCATTCGGACTGTTATCTTGGGGTGATTCTGATTGTGTTGACGAATGTGAGTCATCACCGTTTTGGGGCGAGTTTTTCTCTTTCTCAGAGTTCGGATTGGCTTCGTTGGTCGGTGACGAATCTGCTTGCGACGAAGCATCGTCAGCGTCAGACTCTTGTTGCTGTTGCTGTTGCTGTTGCTGTTGCTGTTGCTGTTGCTGTTGCTGTTGCTGTTGCTGCTCAAGCGCTTGCTTTACCACCGTTAAATTATGCTGCGCATCAGTATGCTGCGGATTATTGGCGAGTATATGCTGATAACGTTGTAGCGCTTCGGTCAGCTCACCAGCTTGGGCGAAAGCATTGGCTAGATTGTATTGTACTTGCTCGCTGGGATTCTTGATTTGACTAAGCACGTCAATCGCACCTTGATAATCTCCGGCTTGATAGCGCGCAACACCTTGCCATTCTGGTTGAGAAAATAACTGTGCTGCGGTTTGATAATCACCTTGTTGATAAGCCTGCAGCGCTTGCTGATTTTGATTTAGCCATGCGGAGGCGTGTGCAGGTGAAACGGTTAAGCCATTACTCAGTGTTAGTAACGCAACCCAAATATAGCCACGTCTAAATAGTAATGCGGCTGGTAAAATGAGCAATAAAATCAACCAATAGCCGTGGTTTATTGGAATGGAGAGCTGAGCGGCTTGTGTGGATAATGAAGCCTGATACTGAGATTGAGTGGCACTTAATAGACGCATGATATCTTGATCGTCCCCTCGATAAGCAACGAATAAGCCTTGTACTTCGTTAGCTAAATCTTGCATCAGTGAAAAATTGGTTTTAGCAATGACCGGTTGGCCAGATTGATCGTTGAGCAGTGTGCCATCAGGCATAGCAATGGGTGCCCCACTTTCGGTTCCGATACCGAGCAAGCTTAACTGCCATGGTTTGCCTCGGACTAAAGAAGAGATCGCCGATGCTTCATTGGCGGAAAGGTCGTCGGCGATTAATAGAATATCGCCTTGTTGAAATCCCGCTTGTTGGAGCATCTCAATCGCCAGCGCGACCCCAGCCGCCGCATTGGCTCCCGGTAATGGCATGATACTTGGCGATAAGTTCGGAACTAAGCTCGCAATCGTGGCTGTGTCGGTAGTTAAAGGGCTGACAATATAGGCATCCCCAGCGTAGGCGACCAAACCTGTGCTGCCTTCTTGCCAACCGTTGAGTAAATCGAGCACTTTGTAACGAGCTTGAGACAGTCGATTTGGCTTGATATCGGTAGCATACAGCGATCGTGACATGTCCATCACCACGACACGGCCACTCTGCTGGCTATAACTTGGCCGAGGCTGTTTTTCAAAACTAGGTCCTGCTAGAGCAATGAGGGCGATTAGCCAGCACGTACCGAGCCCACCCAAAACCAGTGATTGCCGCTGGCGAGCCACTAACCCCAATGCTTGGGCCAAATGGGGAGCAATAAGAGGTGTAGTTGTGGCGTATCGCAAAAGCCAAATAAGCACGAGGCCAACAGGTAGGATCCCGAGTAACCATAGGGGCGAAAGAAACATAAACTCAGACATGATGTCTCCTCAGCATCATCAAAATGATAGAAAGTAACAAACTTAGTGCTAACGGATAGCTGAATATTTCTTTTTGAGGTCGCCACACATGAGTCGCTTGCTGAATCGGTTCAAGTTTATCGATCGTCTGATAAATGGTCTGTAAATCCTGTTTATCACGCGCTCGGAAATACTGTCCCCCCGTCAAGTCGGCAATCTTTTGTAATGTTTCTTCATCAAGATCTTCAGCAGTATTAATACGACGCGTCATAAAAAAATCCCTGACCATCATTTCACCTGCACCGACACCCACCGTGTAAATCGTGGTGTGATACTGTTTGGCGATTTGCGCCGCTTCGATAGGGTCAAGTACGCCGGCATTGTTACTGCCATCACTGAGGAGGATCATCACCCGCTGCGGGGCATCACTTTCAATAAAGGTTTTGGTTGCGAGGCCAATACCATCGCCGATGGCAGTTTGAGTGCCAATCAGACGTAAAACGGCTTGATTAAGCTGTTGAGCGACGGTAGTTCTATCGAGAGTGAGCGGTGTTTGTAAATAGGCGTGATCCGCAAAAAAAATCAGTCCGAGACGATCGCCTTGCCGCTGAGCGATAAAGTCACTAAGTACCTGTTTGACCGCCGTGAGACGATCGATATAGTCATCGCCCATCTGCATGTCTTTTTGATTCATAGAATAAGACAAGTCGACCACCAACATCATGTCTCTATGAGGCTGAGAGTGTGTAATGGGTTCACCATACCAAACAGGGCGCGCTGCCGCTGCGACGAGGCTTATCCAAAGTGTTAGCACCAAACCTTTTATCAGCCATTGCTGTGGTTGGTGGTTATCACTGGACGGCGGAAGATAAGCGAGAGGTACTGCAGTAGTGGGTGGTTGCGGCGGTAAAAAAAAGTACACCAGCAGTGGCAGTGGCAGTAACGCCCACAGCCACCACCATACAAATTCAACGTTTGCCAAGGTTTCGTAAACTCCTCTTTGTTGGGGGCAACGCTTTATCTATCCACAAGTAGCAATCCGCAACCAAACGCTCCGGATGCTCGATGGGTTGTTTTTGATATAAGGCTTGTTGCCATAACGCGAGATTTGGCACAAAGAGTGGTTGCCCCAATTGGTTATCTAAAAAAACGTACCAGTCATGGCCCGTGAGGTGAGCAATATCTTCACGCGGGAAATAACACAGCGCGGCTTGTCTCAGCAATTCAATCGCAGAAGAGGGGGTTTGATAACCCGCAGGCATACCGAGTAAGCGTAATGCGGTTTTCTTCGGAGCGAGACGCTTACGTTTCCAGTGAATCAAAAAGGCAACCAGCAAGATAACGCTAACAGCGGCTGCCGCGCTTACCCACCATCCCCACGCTAATGGCCACCAAGAGGGCAAAGCAGGAAGATGA
This sequence comes from Vibrio sp. V31_P5A7T61, assembly GCF_009904895.1. Lineage (NCBI taxonomy): Bacteria > Pseudomonadati > Pseudomonadota > Gammaproteobacteria > Vibrionales > Vibrionaceae > Vibrio > Vibrio sp. V31_P5A7T61. The sequence continues at coordinate 122,615 of NZ_WXWI01000029.1, read as the reverse complement.
AGAGCATTAAGGTCGAGTAGTGATGAGGCTGCCTGCATTTAATTTAGAGTCCGGATAGTTGTGGTAACAAAGGCCGCCCACAAGAGAGTAGGCGATAGTCCATTGCCATACGTTGGCTCAATAATTTTAGTTTTAGTTTCTGAGATTCAAAGGATTTTTTGATACCGTCGCGGGTATTATTTGCTGAAAAGTTGAGCCAGAGCGTGTGTTGGTTATTTCTTACACGTTCTCTACCACGAAAAGCGGTGATCCCTTGCTCCAATGGATCGGCAATCTGTACTATTCGGACTTGATTATGGCGACTTAATCGACTCAAGAGTGGCTGCATTCCGTCATCATAGCGTACGAAATCGCTGAGCAAGATAATCTCACTGCCTTTAGGACAGAGTCGATCAAGCGTGAGTAAGCCTTCCTGCATGGAAGAATTTGACGCAGTGGTCGTCTGCTGCGCTTGTGTTTGTCTACTGATTAGTTCAGATAGAATACGTAATGCGCCATTACGCCGTGCGGTGGGTTTTAGTTCAATTAACCGGTTTCCAAGATCAATAACCGCGCCAATTCGATCTTGTTGCGCCACGGCTAACCAACTGATTAAACTTGCCATATGAGCGGCTTGCACGGATTTAAACAGTAAAGTTGAACCAAACTGCATCGAAGGGCTAAAATCGACATAAAGAATAACGGGTTTTTCTCGCTCTTCACAAAAAAGCTTAGTGTGTGGTTTACCCGTTCTTGCTGTCACTCGCCAATCAATGCTTCTGATATCATCGCCAGCCTGATACTGGCGCACTTCAGCAAAATCCATCCCACGACCAAGTTGACGGCTTTGGTGTTGACCGAGCAATGGAGCCCACAAACTTTTAGCTGGAGGGAGCCATTTTACGGCCTGTTGCTGGTAAGGCAGTAGTTCTTCAAGGCATAAGGTAACGCCATTGGCGTGCTCAGGTAATGATGATAGAGAAAGATTGGTCATCTATTTATCCTAGGCGCTGCCGACTAATGTCAGTAAGTGAGCAATAACTTGGTTAGGCGTGATGCCTTCTGCTTGTGCTTGATAAGTTAACAGTAATCGATGGCGAAGCACGGGATAGATCATCGCTTGAACATCCTCCGGGCTGACAAAGTCTCTGCCACTGAGCCAAGCATGAGCACGAGCACAACGGTCTAAGGCGATGGTTGCGCGTGGGCTAACCCCCATCTCAATCCATTGAGCTAGTGTTGGGTCATACTCACCGGGATGACGGGTGGCCATGATAAGGCGGATGATATACTGCTCGATGGCCTCAGCCATATGGATATTGAGTACGGTTTGTCTGGCAGAGAAAATATCCGATTGACTCAAGACGGGCGGAGTAATAGAACGCTGTCCCAGAGCTTCTCCACGGTTAAGACGCAAAATAGCCAATTCATGTTCAGCGTCAGGATAGCCAACTTCTAAATGCAATAAAAACCGATCCAACTGCGCCTCAGGTAAAGGATAAGTCCCTTCTTGCTCAATCGGGTTTTGTGTCGCCATCACCAGAAAAAGTGGCGGTAGTGGGTAGGTTTTACGACCTGCGGTGATCTGCTTTTCAGCCATTGCTTCTAGCATTGCCGCTTGTACCTTGGCAGGAGCACGGTTTATTTCATCAGCGAGAACCAGTGAATGAAAAATAGGCCCAGGTTGGAAGGTGAATTCTCCCGTTTCTGGGCGGAAAATATCGGTACCGGTTAAGTCTGCTGGCAGTAAATCAGGGGTAAATTGTATACGATGAAACTCGCCTTCAATGCATTCAGCCAGTGATTTTACCGCACGAGTTTTTGCTAATCCTGGGGGGCCTTCAACCAAAATATGCCCATCCGCCAGTAAAGCAATTAGCAACTGTTGGATTAATGAAGATTGACCAATCACTTGCTGGTTTAAATAGTCTTGTAGTGTTTGAAAGGTAGTTAACTGCATTGACCTTAAACTCCCGATAGAAAAATCAGCTTTTGGTCAATGTATTACCCGAAAAGTTCCCACCAATACAGCAAAAAAATGCGGCACTTGAACCGATTGGTGATGATTTCGACGCCGACATTACGACGAGAAATGGGACTAAGTTCGGTATATAAATAAATGATTGGAAGAATACTCACCAAATTGCAATCAATTTCGTGATTTTTAATGGTTTTGTGCTAAACATCTAAGTAGCAAAACTTCGATTTTATTAGTCTCAGCAGACATTGTTTGGTGAAGAGGATCCCATGCTCAAAAAATTAAGAATGACATCAAGACTGATCATTGTGTTCAGTATTCCTTTGACCATCAGTTTGTTACTGGCTGCTTGGATAGTAACCAATCAAGTCAGCTCCAGAGTGGTGGGGTTAGGAGAAACATCAGTCAGCCGTACGGCGCAAAGTAGTTCGGAAATGGTCAGCAGTTGGGTAGAAGCCCGCATGGCGGTTGTCCGCTCCTTGGCACAAACCGAGACGTTAGCTTCCGGAGATACGCAAGCCATTTTTAACTACGTTAAACACTTTGGCAAAAACATGAGTTCAGAATTTGAAGTGATGTTCTTTGTCGACTTAAAAGGGGATGCTTACCACCACAACGGCGTTGTTGCGAGTCGAGCCGATCGTGGTTACTTTCAGCAGTTAGTGGTACAAAAAACTCAGCAGTCACTGGTCAGTGACCCGCTTTATTCGGGAACTTCAGGCAATGCGATCATTGTTTTGGCTCATGTGGTAAAAAATCATCGTGGTGAAGTGATTGGTTTATTAGCCGCAACCGTAACGCTGAATACTTTGACTCAACTGGTTGATAGTGTCGCTACCAATAATGCAGAAGCGTGGCTGGTTGACTCGCGCGGTGTCTATGTGGCACATAAAACGGCAGCCAAACGCCTAAAAGATAATGCAACTCAGGACAGCAACACGGCTTACGCACAAATGAGTAGATTAATGGTTGCCGGTCAATCTGGGTTAACCGATCTGTATTTAGAAAATAAGCAACATTATATGGTGGCTTACCATCCGGTCGCGAATACCCCGGGTTGGTCGCTCGCGGTTGCTCAACCGTACGATGATATTATCTCTACGGCACGTGAATTAACCGTCACCTTGTTACTGGCGTTTGCGGTGACCTTGATTTTATTAATCGTCATCATTCTTTTGGTCGCTAAAATGATTGTCAGACCAATCAACGAAACGCGTGAGGCACTAGAGCAAATTGCCGCGGGAGATGGTGATTTAACTCAGCGTCTTAATGAAGAGCGCCACGATGAGTTTGGCGATTTGGCGCGCAGCTTTAACGCGTTTGTGGGAGGGGTGCATAGCTTGGTAAAACAAGTGGCTGAAGCTTCCATTCAGTTAGGTGCCGCGGCTGAGCAATTGGCGGTTTCAAGCCGAGAAGCGAATGATCAAGTACAGAAACAACGTCACGAAACGGATCAAGTGGCTACCGCGATGACAGAAATGGCCGCAACGGTGAACCAAGTTGCAGAAAATGCCGGTAATGCGGCTCAAGCGGCGGACCGTTCAAGTAAATTTGCTCAAGAAGGTGAAGTCGTGGTGACGAAAACCACTAACGAAGTCCTGTCCTTAGCGAAAGAGGTACAAACCGCGGTTAATGTGATAGAGAAACTACAGCAAGACGCAGATTCTATCGGCAAAGTGCTTGAGGTGATTCGTAGCATCGCTGAGCAAACGAACTTACTGGCTCTTAATGCAGCAATTGAAGCTGCTCGAGCTGGTGAACATGGCCGAGGCTTTGCGGTGGTTGCAGATGAGGTTCGAACATTGGCGACACGTACGCAAAGTTCTACCGAAGAAATTCGTGACATTATCGAGAAACTACAATCAGCGTCGAAGAATGCTTCGCAAGTCATGGATGGTGGTTATCGTAAGGCTAATGAAGTGGTCGACTGGGCCGAACAGGCTTCGGAAAAGCTGCGTGAAATTACCGCTGCGATCATTACGATCAATGACATGAACATCCAAATTGCGACGGCAACCGAGCAACAATCAATAGTGGCTGATGATGTAAACCAAACACTCAACCGAATCAGCGGTGGGGTAGAGCAATTATCCGATGGCTCAACCCATATTGCGGCGGCCAGTGATGAGTTGGCACGTTTAGCGACGGATCTACAGAATAGAGTCGGTCGCTTTAAGGTTTAAATTTTACTCTCTTTTCAATCAACATCGCCCCTAAAACTAGGGGCTTTTTTATATCTTTTCTACCTAAAAATCGAGTCATAGTCACTACCATTATTACTCTCAATGATCCTCAAAGACCAATCGACAACGGCATCAATTTTTTGAAAAAGTGTATGGTTGATTGACAGTCTCGCTGTCGCCTTACGCGATTGGAGTATCGATATTTGGTGAATAATTATCAGTTTTTAATGAATTGAAGGCTTACCATTATGGTGAGATATGCGTAAATATGAATTGGTTGCCGATTCTATTATACTCCTGACTTGATAATGTTGGTTCTACCCCCTGAAGGGATATCTATATAAGGTTGTACTATGTTTACATTCAAAAACATGACCATAAAAAGTAAGGTTGTGCTCGGTATGACGCTAGCCGTTTTAGCGTCGACGACCATTCTTGGTTTAATGGCTCAGCATCAAGCTAGGCAGACGCTAGAGCACCGTTTAGTTGATATTGAGCTCCCAACGATGCTGCATCGAATTGCGGAACAAATTGATCGAGACGTTAGTACCCTATTGCAAGCTTCTCAACAGATTGCAAACAATGTGTTTATTCAAGAAGTGATTGCGACCACCGATAGAAATGCAGAGCAAGAAGCTCAGCTTGTTCTTCAGCTCAACAATATTCGTCAGCAATACCGTTTAGATGATGCTTCAGTGGCGAATCGAGAAACGGCTTTTTATTGGAATCAAAATGGGTTTCTCCGCCAATTGAATCGTCAGCAAGATGGCTGGTTTTTTGGTTTCACGGACTCTCAACAGCCAACGATGGTCAGTATGTTTAGAGAGCCGACTGGTGAGGTAAAACTGTTTGCTAACTACCAAATTGTCAATGGGATTAGTATGTCAGGTTTGTCTAAATCAATGGATGACATGGTACGTTTATTGACCAGTTTTAAGATTGAACAAACCGGCTTTGTTTATCTAGCGAATGCTCAGGGTGAGATTCAAGTTCATCATCAAAATGATAAACATCAACGTTCATTAAGCCATATTTATGGCCCACAAGCCTCATCTCTACTTAATAAATCAACCTTTAATTTAATGACGGCTCAAGACAGTGGTGAAGAGGTATTTGTTGCCAGTCTCTATATCCCGAGTATGGGTTGGTTTGTCGTTGCTTCTGTGCCTGTTCGAGAGGTTTTTGCTGATCTGAATAGCATGGGACAACGGATGATATTATTAACCTTGATGGTGGCTGGAGGGTTCATTGTTGTGGGGATTATTTTGGCCAATAGTATCGCCAAGCCTATCCGTCAGATCGCTCAACGATTTACCGATCTCGGACAAGGCGATGGTGACCTGTCTCAACGTATTGAGATTGAGGGCACCGATGAAATTGCTCAGTTATCACAAGGATTTAATGGTTTTATCGATAAAATTCATCAATCGATGAAAGAGGTTTCTGCGACGAGTCGAGCGTTGCATCATGCCGCTGCGAATGTGTCGAACAAATCGCAGACCACGTTTGATAATAGCCAACATCAGCGTGAACAAACGGTTCAAGTGGTGACAGCCATGAATCAAATGGGTTCGACAATTAGTGAAATTGCCGCCAATGCTGCTACCGCTGCTGAAACCGCTAATGAGGCGGCAACCAGCACGCTACAAGGCAAAAAAGTGATCACTCAAGCCAAAAACACCATTGATCGTTTAGCTACTGATATCATGAATACCGGTGAAGTGGTTGGACAGTTGGCGAAGAAAACCCAAGATATAGGTAGTATTTTAGATGTGATCCGAGACATCTCTGATCAAACCAATTTATTAGCATTGAACGCAGCAATCGAAGCTGCGCGTGCAGGCGATCAAGGTCGTGGTTTTGCGGTGGTTGCCGATGAGGTTCGTAATTTAGCCAGTCGTACGGCAAGCTCGACCGAAGAAATACAAACTATGATTCATCAACTACAAGCTGATGCGAAAGCGGCGGTACAAGCAATGGAAACGGGGAGAAGCGTTTCAGCCGAGGGGGTTGAATTTACCCAATCAGCCGCTCAAGAATTAGAAATCATTTTACTGAAGATTCGAGACATTACTGATAGAAATACTCAAGTTGCTACGGCGACAGAAGAGCAATCGACGGTTGTTTACACCATTAATAGCAATGTTGAAGAAATTAATGTTGTGAATGAGAAAACGACGGTGACGGCAGAGCAACTCGCTCAAGCGAGCCAAGAGTTAAGTGACTTATCGCAGCGTCTTGATTCGATGGTGAGTAACTTTAAACTCTAACGTAGTCTAGCTACCTTGTGGTGACTTAAGTAGACTACAAGGTTTTTAATTGAAGAGGCATACTATGAAAGATATTGAACAAGAGTTAGAGAACATGACCGCTCAGCTTAGCGACCAACCTGAAACACCACTACCAAGTTTGGAAGAACAGCGTGCTTTGGTGGCTGAATTTAAGCGTTTAGAAGCGGCTGGTGAACTAACTCCAGAAATATTAGAGCAACATTTTGGGCCGTTTTTTGCTGCCAGTGATGCCCCTGTACACTAATTTTCTTGTTTTTATTCAATCACAAAGGCGCTTTACTGCCTTTGTGATTTTCTGCCTATACCGTACGACGAGCAAATGTGATTTCTCGACGGTTTTTTAATCCATCCTAAACATTTCGTTGCCTAGCGAAAGCGTGATTCTACGCCTTGGGTCTCCACCATCAATAATTCCATAAAGGGGGATGGCGCTTTGCTCCAGCAACCTATAATCATGGTCACTATAATCGAATTGTTCTAGCGAGCTGCATTCATTGATTTTTTAAGTTTTCTTTCGCTGGCTAGATAAACAGGAGTATTCAAGATGATCAGTTCTCAGCCGACGGATGTCATTTTACATGTTTTTGATTGGCCTTATGCCAAAGTCACCGAGCATGCGTCAAAGATTGCCAAAGCAGGCTATAAAGCCGTATTAGTTTCACCGCCGATGAAGTCTTACCAACAACCGAGCGGTACTCCTTGGTGGCAGCGTTATCAACCACAAGATTATCGAGTGATTGATAATCAATTGGGCAATACCAGCACGTTTCAAGCGATGGTTGCGAGTTTAGAAGCGCTGGGTTTATGGGTGTATGCTGATGTGGTATTTAATCACATGGCCAATGAATCAACCCATCGCTTGGACTTGCAATATCCAAGTGATGACGATCTTAACGACTATGCTCAGCGTGATGAGTATTACCAACAACAACGTTTGTTTGGTGACTTATCTCAACCCCTGTTTACCGAAGATGATTTTGTCGAAGCCTTTGGTATTAAAGATTGGCAAGATAAATGGCAAGTGCAAAACGGACGTATTTCAGGTGGTCCACATGATGCAGGTTTACCTACATTACGTGATAATCCTCATGTCGTTGCACAGCAGCAAGCCTATCTGTTGGCGCTAAAAGCAATGGGCGTGAAAGGGTTTCGGATTGATGCTGCCAAGCATATGACCATTGAGCATCTCAAGCGTGTATGGAGTGAAGAGATCACTCATGATGTGCATATTTTTGGCGAGATCATCACCGATGGTGGAGCGACCAAAGCGGAATATAAACTGTTTTTAGAGCCCTATTTAGAGCAAACCCGTTTGGGAGCTTATGACTTCCCCTTATTTCAGACTGTCTTTAATGCGTTACAGCCGAAAGGCAGTTTAAAAGCGTTAATTGACCCCTACTGTTTTGGTGAAGCGTTATCGAAAGAGCGCGCTATCACCTTTGCTATTACTCATGATATTCCTAATAACGATGTGTTTATGGATCTCGTGATGTCAGAAACGTTAGAGTCGCTGGCGTATAGCTATATTCTTGGTAGAGATGGCGGAGTACCGTTGATCTACACGGATTTAAACCCAAGTGGACTCTGTGCTCGCAATGGAAAACCGCGTTGGCAGAATGCTTGGTGTGATCCTAAAATTTTGGCTGGGATTGCCTTTCATAATCAAATGCATGGGCTACCCATGTTACCTATCGAAGCCAGTGATGATCTATTGGTCTTTCGCCGAGGTGAACAAGGGGTCGTGATCATCAATAAATCGGCTCGCAGCCAATCTGTTGAGCTTAAGCAATGGACGAATGGATTGTACGATCTCTACACTGGTGAGACGTTTGAAGCCCAAGGTAGTATGACGACTATTGAAACGCCAGCAATGAGCAGCCGAATGCTAGTGCTTCAGCGCTAGTGGATGAATGGTATTCTTTTGATGAAAAAAGCGCCTCTTGAATCGATAAGTTGATATCAAGAGGCAAGACGTCGTTAGCGAGATGTTTAGAGAGTTTAAGCCGTTTGAATCGTTAATATCTGTGCATTAACCAGAAGCGAGTTACCTTATTATTCTAGTAATGATGACGAAAAACGCCAATGAGCGGCTCAATAAATGTACATTTTATGGTTTTTGCTGGAGCAGTCTCTCATTTTTTCTGATCTTTCTCTCTCATTGACTCATCCATCCCCTGTGACTAATCCACTAAAAACTGATTTATAGCAAGTTATCTTATTAGCAAAGACGTACTATCAAAAGTAATCAGTAGCGTATCAAGCCACATCGTCTCCGTCTATTGGGCGAAGATGGGCTTTGATGTTGTATACGTTTTTAATTGCCTTGCCGAATAGTGAGTATTTACTATGCAGAATCTTGTTGATCGTTTTTTACGCTATGTGACTTATGATACCCAATCTAAGCCGAAAAATACGCACACGCCCAGCTCCAGTGGGCAAATGGTTTTTGCGCGGCACCTTGTTGAAGAATTACAGCAAATCGGATTGAGTGAGGCGAGTGTGGATGAATACGGCTATGTAATGGCCTGCTTGCCCTCTAATGTTCACTATACGGTTCCTGCGATCGGGTTTATCGCTCATTTAGATACGGCACCAGACGCTTCAGGTAAACACGTCAAACCGCAAATTGTCGAACATTATCAAGGGGGAGACATTGCTCTTGGTAAAGGCGATGAAATTCTCTCACCGATTCAATATCCAGAGCTGCATCAACTTCACGGTGAGCACTTAATCACTACCGATGGCCATACCTTGCTCGGCGCTGATAATAAGGCAGGCATTGCCGAAATCATTACCGCCATTGAGATGCTGATTGCCGATCCTTCCATTCCTCACGGTGATATTTACATCGCATTTACTCCCGATGAAGAAATTGGTCGTGGTTCTGATCATTTTAATCGGCAAAAGTTCGCAGCAGAGTGGGCCTACACCGTTGATGGTGGTCCTGTCGGGGAGCTGGAGTTTGAAAACTTCTATGCAGCCACCGCTCAGGTTATTTGCCACGGTGTTAATGTTCATCCTGGAACGGCGAAGAATAAGATGGTGAATTCGATGTATCTCGCCAGTGACTTCATTGCCATGATGCCGATGCAAGAGACACCAGAGCATACCGATGGCTATCAAGGTTTTTATCATCTTAAATCCGCTAAGATGAGCGTTGCATTATCACAGTTAGATTACTTAATTCGTGATTTTTCACGTCAAGGTTTTGCCGATCGTAAAGCATTTATGCAGCAACAAGTACAACGGCTTAATCAACGTTTGGCTAAAGGCCATATTGAATTAGTCATAACGGATCAGTATGCGAATATGAAAGAGCAAGTGATGGCGCACCCACATATCATTGAATTAGCCCAATCCGCGATGCTTGAGTGTGGTATCTCGCCAATCATTAAGCCTATCCGTGGTGGAACAGATGGTGCGCGTTTATCTTTTATGGGATTACCTTGCCCGAACCTTTTTACTGGCGGCTATAACTTTCATGGTATTCATGAGTTTATTACTATTGAGGGAATGGAGAAAGCGGTTCAAGTGATTGTGAAATTAGCAGAAAAAACCGCACAGCGTTACGCATAAAGGTTTGTTGTCAATCAACGCTAAGGGATCGCTTTAGCGTTTTTTTATGGTTTTTGGGTGCCTAAGCAACTTCATGTAGGCATAAGACCATCAATACGGTATAAAACACTCAATAAAAAAGATAATGGATTAGGAATTTTTACCATGCAACATCTCTACGTCGCCATTGCGTTTTTACAAGAAAATAAGTTGATATTAACGCTACTTATTATTTTCTTGATCATGGCACTAAAACGGTTAGTGCTATCGCAAATTCGTGGTGAAGTCTCTTTTTTGACCGAAGAGCAACGTAAATGGATGTCACGGACCAAAAATGGTGCTTTTGTTGCCACGATTTTAATTTTATTTTTACTCTGGAAATCAGAGATCAGTCAGTTTGCACTATCGGTAACCGCGATTGCCATTGCGATTGTGGTGGCTTCAAAAGAGATCATTCTCTGCTTCACCGGTTCAATTCAACGCGCCAGCTCTCGCTCATTTCGTATGGGGGATTGGATAGAAGTGGGCAAACTGTGTGGTGAAGTGATTGAGCACAACATGATGGCGACCGTCATTCAAGAGATTGATTTGCAGCATGGTCAATACCATTACACAGGCAAAACGGCGACGCTACCTAACAGTATGTTTTTTACTTACCCAGTGAAAAATTTAAACTTTATGAAGCGTTATGTCTTCCATAACTTCACCATTATTGTGCCCCGATTCGTCAATTTGTATCCCTTGTTACCGATCATGTATCAGCGAATGGAAACGCATTTTGCTCATTTTATTGATGTCGCTCGGCGTTATAACAATATGATTGAGAAACATGCTGGCGTTGATTTACCCAGTGCTGAGCCGCACATTGAAATTTCCAGTGCAGGGGCGGGCGAGCAAGTGGTGCACTTTATGATCTTTTGCCCAACCGATAAAGCGAACCAATTAGAGCAATTGATCCGCCGAGATTTTATGGAGGCGTATGAAAAAGCTTTTCCACCTGAGCCAGCCGTAGCGCAAGAACCCGCCCAAGAGACTGAGAGTTAACGCGTCAAGTTATTCAATACTGTGGTTTCTGTGCAGTTGTATGCCGAGTCGTTTGGCAAGACGAGTTAAGTTGGCACGATCCACATCGAGTCTTCGTGCCGCTTGAGCCCAGTTGTATTCTGCTTCCTCCAACGTTTGACAGATCAATTGACGTTGAAACGCATCGGTTGCAGTGCGTAAGCCCAATGATTCCTGATCTGACGCCCTGACAGCTTGCTCGGCACAAGCTTGTGGAGGATGAGTCGCGATTAAAGATTCATCGAGAGTTCCTATTTCCATTAAATCAATGGTCACTAAGGATTGGTTAGGCTTTAGAGCGCGAGCTTTGAGTGCGGAACGATTAATAACATGCTCTAACTCTCGAACATTGCCAGGCCATGAATAATGGATCAGGTAACTGAGCGCTGGGGCGGCGATTTTTAATTGCACGATACCGAGTTTACGCCGGGTTTGTTCCAGAAAGTACCCGACTAATAAGGCAATATCACCGGTGCGCTCACGAAGTGGGGGGACCCAAATTGGGTAAACACTTAATCGATGGTAAAGATCGGCTCGAAAACGGCCGGCTTGAACCTCTTGTTTTAAATCCCGATTCGTTGCGGCGAGAATACGAACATTGACGGTTTGTACCGTATCTTGACCGACAGGTTGAATCTCATTGTTTTGTAATACACGCAGTAATTTACTTTGCGCTAATAAAGGCAATTCGCCAATCTCATCTAAAAATAACGTTCCCTCATCGGCTAAAGCAAATTTCCCCATTCGATGACGTTCAGCGCCGGTAAAAGCGCCTTTTACATGCCCAAATAGCTCACTTTCGACTAAATTTTCAGGGATAGCCGCACAGTTCACATAGACCATAGGTTGGTGTTTGCGAGCAGATAGCTGGTGAATGGTACGCGCAACCAACTCTTTTCCGACTCCTGTTTCACCATGAATCATAATGGTGAGATCGGAGGGAGCGACAACGTGGATATCCGACATCATGATCCGTATAGCATCACTATTGCCAATGATGTCCCCTTTTTCTCGTTGCCAGACGTCTTCGTTGAGGGCTTCTAGACGCTGCTGGCTATATTTAGCCTGAGCTTCCAGTTGTGAGAGAGTCAATGCTAATTTCAATGTTGAGGCCGCGATCGCCGCTAAAGCCTCTAGACTGCGCATGGGTATGTTATTAAAAGCGTTGGGGGTGAGGCTATCGAGGGTCAGAACGCCTAATAACACATCGCCAAAGAGCAAAGGTAGACCCATACAAGCGTGAATCGGCAGATCATCGTCATGCTCCATCAGTAAACCATCAAAAGGATCGGGGAGTGGGCAGTCGGCTCCGAATCGCACTGGAGAGCTCGATTGGCAAATAATATCCAGTCTCGGGTGCTCTGAGATGATAAAACGCCGCCCCAGTGTATCTCTGGTTAAGCCTTGCATCGCTAGTGGAATAAGGGTGTCATTTTGCCGTGACATCAACACCACACAGTCACATTGAATGGTCTTGCGAATCGCATCCAATAAGCGATGAAAACGATCTTGATCGTTAATACCGCTGGCTAAGCCAATCGTCATGTCTACTACGGTGGAAACAGAAAAATCTTGCATGGTCATCGCTCCTTTTGGACATGATAGAGTCAAAATGACCAATTTAAAAGAAGTTAATTTGACATGATTTTATAGATGTCTGTGTAATTATCTTTTAATAACAATAAGTTAATTTTTGGCATTGAACCTGCAATGGGATAGTGGAAGTCAGTTTATTTTCAATTATCTTATATCAGGAGACGTCGATTTATGCTCAACAACCATACTATCGCAATCATTAAAAGTACGATTCCTTTACTAGAGTCTGCAGGACCCGCACTTACGGCTCATTTTTATCAGCGTATGTTTACTCATAACCCTGAATTAAAAGATATTTTTAATATGACCCATCAAAAAACAGGTCGTCAAAGTGTTGCTCTATTTAGTGCTGTCGCTGCTTACGCTAAAAATATCGATAACTTAGCGGCTCTCACTAGCGCTGTTGAACGTATCGCTCATAAACATACTAGCTTTAATATCCAACCGGATCATTATCAAATCGTCGGTCATCATTTGATTGAAACATTACGAGAGTTAGCACCTGAGGCTTTTACGAGCGAAGTAGAACAAGCATGGACAGAAGCCTATCTCTTCTTAGCACAAATTTTTATTGATCGAGAAGGTGAGCTCTATTTACAGCGTAAACAAGCGATCGGCGGTTGGTCTAATGCGCGCGAGTTTATTGTCGCAGACAAGCGTCCAGAATCATTATTGGTGACCAGTTTTATCCTAAAACCCAAAGATGGTTTACCAGTACTTGCTCATCAAGCAGGTCAGTATATAGGATTAGAAGTGAAACCTGCGGGGCATCGATATCAAGAAATCCGCCAATATTCGTTATCTCACGCGACAAACGGCGAGTATTACCGGATATCGGTTAAGCGTGAAGGAGCGGACAATCAAAACGCAGGGGTAGTCTCGCACTATTTGCACGATAACGTTCAAGTTGGCGACTCGGTTGCTCTATATGCGCCAGCGGGTGATTTTTACTACGTTGAGCGTCAGCGTCCAGTGGTACTTATTTCTGCTGGCGTCGGTGTTACTCCGATGCAAGCGATGTTACAGACTCTTGCCGAGCAGGATAAAAATCGGGTTCATTATTTATACGCTTGTCATGATCGACAACAACACACCTTTTTAGAAGAAACGGCGACACTCATCGCAGCCCAGCAAACCTCAGGCAAAGAATGGCAACAGCAGGTTTGGTATTTACGTGGTGAAGGCGCTAATACGCATACTGGTCAAATGGATTTATCAGCCGTCACTTTGCCAATTGATGACGGGGATTATTATCTCTGTGGTCCACTTGGTTTTATGGAAAATATAGTCAAACAGTTGATGAGTTTAGGCGTTGATGCGGAACGGATTCATTATGAAGTGTTTGGCCCTCATGCCGAGCTGAATCGTTAAGATATGAGAATATAAAATGAAAATAGCCAGCTAAGAAGCTGGCTATTAAGTATTAGGTTCGTCTATTACAGGACTTTGATGCTTTCAGCTTGAGGGCCTTTTTGACCTTGTGTGATCACAAACTCAACTTTTTGGCCTTCAGCCAAAGTGCGGAAACCTTCACTTTGGATAGCACTGAAATGAGCAAAAACGTCAGGACCGTTTTCTTGTTTAATGAAGCCGAAACCTTTAGTTTCGTTGAACCATTTAACGGTACCAGTAACAGGAGTAGACATAGTAAAAATCCTAAAAAACATTTTGTATATAGGCCGAATTCGGCACGGATAGCATGGAAAAGTAGCTTGCTATTGCGTACGACACGACGGGAGTTACAAGGAATCCAACGAAACAATGTGTATACAACGAACTTCATTTCTAGCTGTCAGTGAGTCTAGATCAATCTGTATCGTTGTCAATTGGAACTTGCGATGAATTGCAAGAGTTTTAATTATTTTTTGCTCTAGGTGTCATTTCTGTGTAATTGATCATGTACTCAGTTCACTTTTAGCTCCAGTATGGAGGAATCTTTGAGCGTTTATTACTTGTTAAAGAAAGGCTTGTTATCGCTATAGCGCGAAAATGGCTCTGTGAGCTAACCTCAAGAGTTCAATGATCAACCTTGTCTTTTATTATGCAAAGGCGTACATAATAAAGCGTTAATATGAGGTGTGGGTCGAGGTGAGTAGAACGGCCTCATTTTAGCGGCATATTTCCTCCTTTCACTAAGGTAGGCCACGATGAAAATATTAATCATTGCTGCGGTCTCTTTATTCGTCGCTATTCTCGCCTCCGCCGAGCACTTTCCTTCGTTATTACTTGGTTCTCTTACTGCTATCACGGCCGTCGCCGGGTGTTATGGTTTGGCGTTTAGTCGCGCACGATTTCCCGAACAAGGATTACTGCTGCTTTTTTGCGGTTTACTATTTAAGTTTGCGATCACCATTATTGGTGTCGTTTGGGGGATGGCGATGGGTTGGATGACTTCTCCTGCGATCTTTGCACTCTCGTATTTAATTTTCTCTATCGCGGCGACGTCATTAGGCTTTTATCTTCGCTCCCGTCAACGGGCCGCTCCTTCGCCAATGACTAAATCGTGATGTTAAGCTTACGGATAGCTTGGCTATATGACTTAACCGTATCGAGTAACGTCATCAAATGGTTTTTAAAAAGTGCCATTTATCAATAATTAAATCACGATAACCTAGTACGCTGATTCGATTTGGGTATACACTTTTAATTAATAAAAGCTAACAATAGGTGGTGGTATGTCTTACCCAGTGTTGATCTGCGATGATTCTGCATTAGCCCGAAAACAAATGGCTCGTTCTTTACCCGCTTCGTTGAATGCAGACATCACCTTTGCTGTACATGGTGTTGATGCATTGGAGCAGCTTGATAAGCACTCGTTTAAGTTAATGTTCTTAGATTTAACCATGCCAGAGTTAGATGGTTTTGAAACGCTTGAAGCGATGCGAGCGCGTGGTGATCAGACTCCCGTGGTGGTGGTCTCTGGTGATATCCAACCCAAAGCCAAAGAGCGAGTGATGGCGCTCGGTGCTCGCGCATTTATTCAAAAACCTATTGATAAAACGATCTTAAACGATGTTCTGCGTGAGCTGGTTGAGCCGCCGACGCAGCCGCGTATTGTCACGCCAGTTTCAATTGATCTGCCTATCTTACGGCGTCGTGATGTTTACATGGAAGTGGCTAACGTATCGATTGGTCAAGCGGCCGACGCGTTGGCACGGCATTTTGATGTGTTTGTTGAGTTACCTTTACCTAATATCAATATCTTAGAAGTCAGTGAACTGCATATGGCTTTGCGTGATCTGGCCGATAATGTTCAGGTTTCTGGTGTTTGTCAGGGCTTTAGTGGTGAAGGGATTGCTGGAGAGGCTTTAGTGTTACTCAGTGACTCCAGTGTCGCGGATTTAAAAAAATTAATGAAAGTCCCAGTGGACAGCGAAGAGTTGGAAGAGCTTGAATTATTAATGGACGTTTCGAATATTTTGGTCGGCTCATTTCTTAATGGGCTCGGTCAACAATCGGAAGTGCGCTTTTTTCAAAGCTCGCCCGTCTTACTTGGTCAACATATTTCGATAGACTCGGTGATTCAATCAACCGCAGGTTCATTTACCAAAACCATGACTTTTGAGGTCAGCTATAATATTGAAGGCACCTCAATTCGTTGTGATCTGCTGTTTATGTTTGTCGATGAGTCGTTGCCGTTGCTCGATAATAAACTGGCTTATCTAATGGAGGATTTTTAATGCTTTCTCTCCCTGCTGAATTTGAGCAATTCCACTGGATGGTGGACATGGTCCAGAACGTTGATATGGGATTAATCGTCTTAAATCGAGACTACGAAGTACAGGTATGGAATGGGTTTATGACCCATCACAGTGGTAAGCATGGTCATGATGTGATTGGCAAATCTATCTTTACTATTTTTCCTGAAATCCCGTCAGACTGGTTTAAATTAAAAACCAAGCCCGTTTATGATTTAGGCTGTCGCAGTTTCATCACTTGGCAGCAGCGCCCTTATCTCTTCAAGTGTCGTAATGTCCGGCCCATTACCCAACAAGCGGATTTTATGTACCAAAATATCACTCTTAACCCGATGCGTACGCCGACAGGAAAAATCAATTCTCTTTTTCTGTCTATTCAAGATGCGACCACCGAGGCGTTGGCCTCTTTACAATCTCGACAGTAAGTTAACGCGATGTGTCTTATCTAGTGTTGTAGGAAAATTATCATGCCTTTGCCCAGACTTTTTTATACCCCACAGCAAGTCAAACAAGGTGAACAGTTAGCCGCTAAGGCGCAAGGTTTAGAAATGTTTCGGTTGATGGAGCGTGCTGGCCAAGCGGTATTTACCATTGCTTTAGCTCAGTATCCGGCTTCTCATCACTGGTTAGTGTGTTGTGGCAGCGGCAATAATGGTGGCGATGGTTATATTGTTGCACGACTGGCTCAATCGGTGGGTATTCAAGTCACGGTATGGCAGTTCGGCGATCCTGAATGTTTACGTGATGATGCGCGAAAAGCTTATTATCACTGGTTAGATAGTGGCGGAGAAGTTTTTCCTTGTAGCGATACTATTCCAGATCATATCGATGTGATTATTGATGGATTACTAGGCATTGGTATTAAGGGAGCCGTTCGTCCTAAATTGCAAGCGGTGATCGAGACGATTAATGACCATTCAGCCCCTGTCGTTGCGATTGATGTGCCATCGGGGTTATGCGCTTTGACAGGATGTGCGCTTGGTTGTGCTATTTATGCGCAGCATACGGTGAGTTTTGTCGGCTTAAAACAAGGTTTAGTGACAGGCAAAGCGAGGGATTATGTTGGCCATCTGCATTTTGCAGGGTTAGGCATCGAAGAAGCTTTTAATGCGCAAAATAGCCCTACGCTGAAAGCGATCGATGTCAAGTCACCTCAACGTTACTTACAGCCCAGATCAAGGACTGCTCATAAAGGTTTGCATGGTAAGGCGCTCTTTATTGGTGGTAATAGTGGTATGGGTGGCGCCGCCATTTTAGCGGTGCAGGCATGTGTGCGAACGGGAAGTGGTCTGAACGCAGCCTTGGTTCACCCCGGAAATACCACAGCGATGTTGGTCAGTTGCCCTGAGGTGATGGTCGCCAGTTGGTCGGATCCCAGTTTGCTTGAACAACGTTTAGCATGGTGCAGCGTGGTTGCCATTGGTCCTGGTTTAGGACGAGATGAAAAAGCGCAACAGCTCATCAGAGAAGTTCAAAGCCTCAATAAGCCGAAAATAATGGATGCGGATGCGTTGTTTTTTCTTGCTCAATCCGCCTGTTTCGATCAGCAGCGAATTATCACGCCTCACCCGGCAGAGGCCGCAAGAATGCTCGCGACCGATGTTGAAACTATCGAGACCGATCGCTTTCAGGCCGCACGCGCCTTACAGCAAAAATACGGCGGCGTAGTGGTATTAAAAGGCGCTGGTACCTTAGTCTATGATGGCGAAAGCCTATATGTATGCTTGGCGGGTAATCCCGGCATGGCGAGTGGTGGAATGGGGGATGTGTTGACTGGGGTGATAGCTTCCCTACTTGCGCAAGGACTCTCTTTGTTTGATGCGGCTAAAGTAGGGGTTTTGATCCACAGTCAAGCGGCGGACCAAAACGCCCATGAGCATGGCGAAAGAGGGCTCATCGCGAGCGATCTCATTCCCCATTTACGCCGTTTAGTTAATCGTTGATCAACTCATTGCCGGATAGCTTACCTTGGCTAAATACTAGAATATTATTTAACGTGGTTTGCGCGATGTTATTTAACGCATCTTCGGTCAAGAAAGCTTGGTGTCCGGTAAAGAGTACATTGTGGCATGATGATAGACGGCGGAACACATCATCAACAATCACATCATTAGACTTGTCTTGGAAGAACAGATCTTTCTCATTGTCATACACATCTAAGCCTAATGAGCCTATACGACCACGTTTCAACGCTTCAATCGCCGCCGCAGAATCAAGCAGTTCTCCACGACTGGTGTTGATGATCATCATTTTGTCTTTCATCTGATCAAACGCTTGCTCATTGAGCAGATGATAATTTTCTTTCGACATGGGGCAGTGCAACGTGATCACATCACTATTGGCGTATAGCTCAGGCAGCTCAACGTATTTTGCCCCTAATTCAAGCGCCGCTGGATTTTGATAAGGGTCGTAGCAAAGCACCGTCATGCCAAGTCCTTTTAAAATCCGCATGGTGGCAACCCCAATTTTCCCCGTACCGATCACTCCAACGGTTTTACCATAAAAGTTAAAGCCGACTAAACCTTCTAAAGAGAAGTTGGCTTCACGAGTACGTTGGTAGGCTTTATGAAAACGACGGTTAAGGCACATCATTAAGCCCACGGTATGCTCAGCCACGGCTTCCGGTGAATAGGCAGGGACCCGCACTACCTGTAAACCTAATTGTTTCGCTGCTGCCAAATCAACTTTATCAAAACCGGCGCAGCGCATGGCAATTAAACGAGTGCCACCTTGATAAAGTGTTTGCAGCACTTCTGCATCCAATTCATCATTTACAAAAGCGCAAACAACTCGGCAATCTTTAGCCATTTGTGCGGTCTTTTGGGTTAAACGGAAATCATGAAAATGAAAGGTGAGCTGCTGAGGGTCAATAAATCGGTTGAAAGAGAGTTCATCGTAGTTTTTCGCGCTAAAAAAAGCGACATTGATCATGGTGCTGTCTCCTCAAATAAGATCAGGCGAGTCAAAATAGTACGCACTAATGAGTATCATTGTTCTCGGTATAAACCTAATCGTAATAAAAATAAACCCCATTTTTTCTCTGGGATAGAGTGGTTCAGCCAGTGTTTCAGTCACATTCATCTCAAGAAACCGTTGTCGCAACCGTTTGCAAACGAGGTCTGCCATCACACTTTTACTAAAGATCAGACATAAAACGCCGCAAGTGGGTTTTGTTGCCCAAAGCGTTAAATAAAATACATTCAGAAGAGTTAGTGTTAACTTGTTGATTTAACGTGATTAATGAACTTTGTTTGCGTGAGAGAGGGTGTCGTTAGATAAAGGATATGAAATCTTCGCTAGCGTAACACAAAAAAAAGTGAAATATCAGACTTGCCGGAAAGAAATCACGCCCTATAATGCTGAAAACCGGAGCGTCTGCCAACGCTCCGGTTTTTTTGTGTCCGAAACATACTCAGGTCTGCCAACTTGGGTATGCCGCACCCTTGCGCTAAGGCACAAACAGTGAATTAACTAAGGAAATAACCATGCGTATCGAACAAGAACTTAAGTTAGGTTTTAAAGATGTCCTGTTTCGCCCGAAACGTTCTACTCTCAAAAGTCGTTCTCAAGTTAACTTAACCCGCGATTTTACCTTCAAGCATAGTGGCCGTCAATGGTCTGGCGTGCCTGTGATTGCCGCCAACATGGACTCGGTAGGCAGTTTCGCGATGGCGAAAGCTCTCGCTGAACATGGGGTCATGACCGCGATTCATAAGCACTACACAGTGCAAGATTGGGCTGACTTTGTGCAAACAGCGAATGGTGAAACCTTAAATAAGGTGATGGTTTCTACCGGCACTTCACCGCAAGATTTCCAGAAAACTCAAGATATTATGGCATTATCGGATGATCTGCTGTTTATCTGTATTGATATTGCTAACGGCTATTCAGAGCATTTGGTCGATTACGTACAGCAAGTGCGTGCTGCCTTCCCTGATAAAGTGATTTCAGCGGGTAACGTAGTGACAGGGGATATGTGTGAAGAGCTGATTCTCGCTGGCGCGGATGTTGTTAAAGTTGGTATTGGTCCAGGTTCGGTTTGTACCACACGGGTGAAAACGGGTGTGGGTTACCCTCAGCTCTCGGCGATCATTGAGTGTGCCGATGCTGCCCATGGTTTAGGCGGTCGTATCATCGGTGACGGTGGCTGCGCTTGTCCGGGCGATGTGGCGAAAGCCTTTGGCGGCGGCGCTGATTTTGTCATGCTAGGCGGTATGTTAGCCGGTCATGAAGAAGCGGGCGGTGAGCTGGTGGTGAAAGACGGCGAAACCTTTATGAAGTTCTACGGCATGTCGTCAAAGAGCGCGATGGAGAAGCACTCTGGCGGCGTAGCAGGTTACCGCGCTGCGGAAGGTAAAACCGTATTATTGCCATACCGCGGAAGTGTGCACGGCACCATTCAAGACATCCTCGGCGGCGTGCGATCAACTTGCACTTATGTCGGCGCGGCGGAGCTTCGCGAGCTCACTAAGCGTACGACTTTTATCCGCGTGTTGGAGCAAGAGAACAATGTTTTCGGGCGTGAGTAAGTCTTGAATTGATCGGAAAAACCGAATAAAAAGAGTCGTATTTCACGGCTCTTTTTTTACTATAAATTCATTGAGTGGCGATGAAGTGGCGGCAAGGCGCTAAAAATTTTTGTGGCGACAACCCAAGTTTTTTACAAATTAGCGAGTGGGTTTCGTGTTATCGCGTCAGATAAATGGTCTGGGGCAAAATTATTAAAGGTCAACTTTCAGACTTCTTAGTGCCTATATCGGAAGAAAGTGATAAGCACACTGGGAAGGAATACATATTCTGGGGCCCATAAACAATTTGGACATAGATAAGAATTGTATTTTGTGGTTAAACTATGATAACTATAGAACTGAACCTAGTATCATTCTTAGACCTGAGTTAAAAGATCAGCTTCTTAGAAACTTTAAGATTAAAGATGTTGGTGATCTCGACGGCTCGGATGTGATAATTGTTGGTCATGTTGGAATCTCCCCCAATAATAAAGTTATTATTTCAACTGGCTTCTCGAAGTATTTGTCATTCCGTAAGATGAATATTATATAATTAAAAAACCCTCTAAGAAGAGGGTTTGCTTAAGCATATACAACTGCACTAAATGAAACTTTTGTCAGTCTTGTATATGAACTTCTTCTTGGCATTTGTAAGCCAAATAGTCCTCAGACATTTGAGGTAAAAATCCTGCTGGCCAAGTTGTTACAAACTCACAAAGCAACTTATATGGAGCAGGAGCATCCATATTAACTTTGGATACTGTTAGAACATAGTTTTTAAGGTTCGGATCTTTCATTAGAGTTCTAATGTCTGAATTAAAGTATTTAGGGCAATAGCCAACTTTAATTTGTTCTTCATCAGAAGTACTTGCAAATACAGCATTACAGTCATGTTCATTGCAGTCTTCAAAATGAAATCTCAACTCATCTCCGCTCTCTAACCGCGAGATCCTCTCAATGCTACTATCTGATAAATACCTAATACCATTGATAAAAAACTTAATTTTATAGTTTTTTTTATCCGTTAGTTGTGGCTGCGCGATGATTCGAAATTGATCTGTCTGTCGAGCTCCACCAGTAATTCCTAGTAGTTCCAACTCATCATATGACTCGGTATCCATGTCTGACCACTCCAGTACTTTCTTAAACTCTGGTCGACTCTTAGGTAGAATTCTATTTCTAAAAAACGCAAACAATTCTCTTGAAGTGTAAATCTTTGAGCGGTCTTGCATTCTAGGAAATGGTAAAAAACGTGGGTGATTTGACCCCAGAGTATAATTTAGGCGATACAGTTTTTCGGTTCTAGTCAGTTTAGCAACAGGATGCCACATCCCATCTTGAAGATCTTTCCAAATAACAAATACACTTTTCATTATAATTCAACTTGTTAGAGCTAAAGCTAGGTTTGGCTTTAGGTCGATAATTCTTTTTTTGTTACTCTCAATAATAGCAATACAAAATTGCTTTGCAGTTTCACTAATTACAGAGTGGGGTATTCGTGAAACAATACTATTTACTTGATTAAATTCAAGATTTTCCAATCGTTCGATCCACTCTATGGCTGCTTTGGGTGATAATTTAGCGAACTCAGTAAAAGCTTCAATAGTTTTCAATCGCGTACCTTTCAGATAAAAATGAGACCTGCTCTTTTTTACATATTGCTCTACAGATTGGTTTGCTTGTTGTGGGTAGAGTCTTCTCTTTCGATTGTCATCAGATTCATTTCGCCCAAGACTAGCTGCATGGTCAAAAGTTGGTGCAAGTGTCATTTTTCCTTCATGGTTGACGACTAAAGCCCAGTTTTCGTTGTGCCTATCTTGATTCGAAATGAGGCAATCAAACATCAGATACCCGATAAATACATCTAGAGCTGATTTTATCGAGATTGTATTCTCCCAAGTTCTGGGGGGCTTTACCACAACTTTTTCCATCACGAGGGCGACTCGAGAAACTTCTTGAGATTTTTGCCCAGTTTTCGGTTCCAGCTTTTGGCTTTGCTCTACTCTTTCCAATAAATGGTTACCAAAGTAGAGTTTATCTCCTTTTTCACTAAAATTGAGACTTCGTGTTCCCATTTCTCCATTATGTGACGCTAAATCGTATTGAGCATGAGGTATTCCAAGTGTTTCTGCTAACTCACAAGATATTTTTTCCGCCCAGTCTTCACCACATCTGATGACAGGATCACCATTATTATCTTCAGTATGCGTTGATTTGAATAGATATTGCTTCTTATCTGAAGGGTCTGTGTACCAGAATTTAGACTTTGTTCCCATATCTTCAAAGTCATCAAAGTTCTGATCATGAACTTCGAAAATCGGATATTCCAAAAGATAGTTTCCTTAAAATACAATTTGCAATACGTTAAATAATAATTGCTAGCGGCTCTTGGTTAACTCATATGTTAACTATAGCTAACCTGTATTTTCCTCTTAGCCGTTGATTATATCAACTCCAACTAAGTGACCTAATTCACCGTACCACTACAGTTCACTATATGCCAATGTTTTCTGGAAGCTTACGCTGCTAATTCTAAGCTGAATTAGTCATATACATGATATGACATCTCATAGTTTCCTACCTACAATGCTAAGTTGTTTGGGTATACAACCACTTAAATAATAAACGTCCGATAATTATCGGACGTTTATGTGTTGGTTTTGCAAGGTAATCAATAGCGTCTTTTAGAATTTATAGTCAGCGATGATACCGAATGTGCGTGGTCCGCCAACTTCGATCAGGTCATTCTTGTGACGTAACACATAATCCTCGTTGGTCGCATTTTTAACATAAGCACGAACGGTTAAGTTATTTATGTTGTAACCAGCATTGACGTTAAGCACCGTGTAGTCACCAGCTGAAGTACTTTCAGTGTTGGCTAAGTTAGTATAATAGTCTGAAACATAGTTAACTCTTGCGCCAAAGAATAAGCCTGAGTCAAAGTTTTGTGTAAAGCCTAAGCCTGCAGAAAGGTCAGGGGCATAGCTAAACTCTTTGCCAGTGAGATCGACGGTTGTTCCGCTAGGCCCTTGGGTGACTTCTGTTTTCAGTAAGCCAACAAAGGCAAAAACATCTAACCCAGAATCAAACCAGTACGTCGTTTCAACTTCAGCACCATAAGTTTTACCTTTAGGGATATTCGCTACGTAATTATCGAATCGGCTACCGCTGTCTCCATAGACAACGGTATGGTAATTACGGTAATCGTTGTAAAAGATATTTGCCGTTAAACCAAGCCGGTTCTCTAGGAAAGTGGAACGTGAACTGAGTTCGTAGGTCCAGACTTTTTCTGGTTTAAATACAAAGAGATTCTCTTGGCCTTCGTTGTAGCCTATACCACCTGCATTGTAGCCTTTACGAGCGGTTAAACCTAAGTTCCAAGTATCAGAGGCCTCGTAAGTTAAGCCAACTTTAGGTAGCAAGATACCGTTGTTTTCTTTTTCTTTGAAGTCGAGAGGCAACCTTGCATGGTCAAAATCACGATCAAGCTTGTCATGCTCGTAGCGAGCACCCAGTAACAGTCCCCATTGAGAGGCAATCTTGATTTTGGAATCAAAGTAAATGGAATGGGTTTGGACTTTATCAAGACGTTTTAGTGAATCTGTTTGTGTGTTTTGATCTTTAAAATAACTGCTGAGCCCGAAAATCGCATTATATTTTTCGTCTAAAGAATTATAAGCCAGTTTAGCTTCTACAGTATAATTCTCCTCGTCCACATCACCCCACCAATCCGTTGAAGGATAGGCTTTAAACTTGGTTGAGTAATCTCGCCTTGCCAGTAGGAAATCGGCTTTAAGTTCTTCATTGATGAGATAACCGACATCAAGATTAACGTTCCAGCTTTTAGTTTCTTGACGACGAGTACCGCTGGCATCGGTGTATTCCAACTTACCACCATCTTTATCGACAAGGTTTGTATATTGGCCTTCTTCATTACGGCTGGCGACCGTGAGTTTCGCGGTGAGTTTATCGGTTCCAAAAGGTTGATATAGCAGTTTACCACGGACGTTATGAGACTTTATTTCTGAAGGATCCCAAGGGTATTGATCATTGTTTGGCAATGAATAATCGATTGGCGTATTGCCCGTTGTCCCTTCAGCGGCAATACGGAAGGCAAGTTTATCTTCGACGATTGGGGCAGAGACAACACCAGCTAAGTGGTATTTGTTGTCCTCATTTTCGTAGCCAACTCGGAACTTACTTTCTGTGTAAAACGTGGGGTCTTGGGTTTTGATGACTACGGCACCACCGATACTGTTACGCCCTTGATTCGTTGATTGAGGGCCTTTGTATACTTCGACCTGCTCTGTATCCCACAGCCCAGCCTTACCGAAAGCCTCACCTGTCCAAGATTCAGATACTCCATCAACAGTGGTATTCACCCGAGGTGTGGCTCCGGTCATGAATGAGATGAATCCATCTCCAGCGCCACCTCGTCCATCAACGCCACGAATGTGTGGCATTCCTGATGGAGCGTTAAGCACGTTAGGGACTCTATCCAGTAAATCGTAGTAAGTTCGGTCTTCGCCATTATCCGCTTCTGCAGTAAAAATAGTCACCGAACTGGTATTCTGCGCCAGCGTGCCGCCCAACTTTTCACCAAGAACAACAATCGTTTCTGAGGCTCGAACATTATTCGCTTCTTGCTGTTCTTGAGCGTAAACGACCGAACTGGCGCTGCCTAGGCAAATCAGGCCAATCATCGTAGAAAGAGTACTCCTTGTATAGCGAGGGGTATTGCCACTGTTTAAGTCCATAAGCTTCATATTAAGAAATCCTTTAAAAATAGGGAAAATGTTTGATGTTGTAACCGTTTTTATGTAAAAGATTATTGCGGATGGTTATGTTAATGATAATTGTTAGTATTTGCAATTATTGGTGGTGTGAATTTATTTCGCTGGCTTGTTTTTTATGAATAAGAGAGTGGTTGATGAATAGGAATAGTCATGTTGTTTGAAGAACCCAATGCACACAGCAACCCAAATCTTCATCAGGTTTGTCGATGGCTTTCTCGCGATGGTTGCAATATTGGCGATAACAGGTGGTGGCAACAAATGGCGTTTGAAGGGATGCCGATAGTGATGAATGCTGAGGATGAATACGCTGATGTGATCTTTATTTGGCGAGAACCGAGAGGTTCAGATATCCGAGAAGTGTACATTGATATTAATGGTGTCACTGACCATCACAGTTTTACTATGGCCAAGCTTTCTCAGATAGAAGGTACGGACGTGTGGTTTTATATCGCTGCTATTAAGCACACTTGGCGCGGTGGTTATTCTTTTATTCCAGTCCCTCATCAACTATGTCAGCCAAGTTATGTTGGCAGTTATCAAGAGAAAAGGGCTCAGCACCGTGAATGGTTAAAAAAACTATTTCCGTTGAGTTGTCGTGATGAGCTTGGCAGAAATCGATTGGATCATTGCCTGTGGGGAGTGAGCAAAACACCGCTGCATATGCCTAATGCTCCGTCGCAAATATATTGGCAAATTTTTGATCAGAATGGCGGTAACCGTACCATTAAGTCGAGTTTCTCCCTCAACTGGCAGAGTAGGATACTGAATAACAGCCGCAGTGTATGGCTGTATTCCACCACACGCGATACGCAGAAAACATTGCCTGTCGTTTTTATTCTTGATGGCCGTTTTTGGTCTGAATCGCTACCGATATACGACGCATTGTCATGTGCGACTCAGCAAGGCGTATTACCAGAAGCCCTATATGTGTTGATTGATGAAGTGGATGGCCACCAGCGAAGTGAAGAACTCAGTTGTAATCCGCTGTTTTGGCAAGCACTGATACAAGAACTATTCCCTTTAATTTCGGGTTATTTCACCATTAGTCAAGACCCCGAGCAAACCGTGGTCGTCGGTCAGAGTCTCGGTGGTTTGGCTGCTATGTTCGCTGCATTGAATTGGCCTGAGCGTTTTGGATCGGTCGTGTGTCAGTCTGGATCATTTTGGTGGCCAGATTTTTCTCTGGTTAAACCGCCTAGTGACTATGTACCACCTGAGTCACCGCATCTTCTTAGTGACATGAGCCGACAGATACATCAAGGGTTGGGGCGTCACTGCTGTTTGAACATTTTTATCGAAGTAGGAAGTGGCGAAGACATCATGGTCGATCTTAGCTTAGATCTATACCACCAACTCGCTGCTCAACGACACAATCTTCAATACCGAGTCTTTGATGGCGGGCATGAACGTCTATGTTGGCGTGGTGGCATCATCGATGGACTCTCTTACCTTTTTTCATTACCGCCGAAACGGAGTTAGACATGTCTGAACAATACGTTAATCCTTTTGATAATACTGAAAATCAGTTCACCGTCTTGATTAATCATCATGGTCAATACAGTTTGTGGCCTGAATTTAAGCCTACGCCATCAGTCCCTTGAGCGTATCTTGATGAACCCTAACTGACTTTGATAATGCGAAACAGGTGTTCTACCTTTGCTCGGATGCTGGTTTTTAGGTATTCGATTTTGAGCATTGTCTTGTTCTTACGAGGATGCTTTTTCGGTGCCCCTATGATCTTACATCTGGAACTTATTCGCTTCTTCCCTAAACATTTACCTATGTAAGTTTTGTTTCAGCTCTCATTTAGGCGATTGTTCCTTGATCAGTAACGATGGGTTCTATTTTGGCTGTCTAGTCAATACGATACAGAAGGCGAATAATCTGACGGAGAAGTATTGACTAACCCAGTATGGAGACCGTTGAAATGCCTTATAAAATAACGTCACTCGACCCTTTTGGGGTTATGGTTGAAGCGCAACACTCTTCTACCCATGTTGTTGAGCTTGATATATCGAGCTTACGCCATCTGTTTGAGCGTCATCAGCTCGTGCTCTTACGGGGCTTTACGGTTTTTGAACAGGCTGAAGATTTTGCTGATTATTGTGAGCAATGGGGAGAAGTGAGCATATGGCCGTTTGGCCGAGTACTTGAGCTGATTCAAAAAGAGCAGCCCGAAGATCATATTTTCGACAGCAGTTACATGCCGATGCATTGGGATGGTATGTATCGTCCGCAAGTACCAGAATACCAGATTTTCCAATGTGTCGAAGCTCCCTTACCCGGTAATGGTGGACGGACAACGTTTTGTCATACCATGCTTGCCTTAGACAATGCTTCGGAGCAGGAGCGATCATTATGGCGGAAAGCGACGGGACACTATCAACGTAAAATGGAGTTTTATCACAGTAAAACGGTTTCTCCGATCGTGATGCCTCATCCATATAAAGGCTATGACGTCATTCGTTATAACGAACCCCATGTGGTCGACAATGGTGATTTATTGAATCCCCCAGATGTCACGTTATCGGGCATTTCAGATAGTGAAGCGATGGCGTGCCATCAAAGTTTACGCCGCGCTTTGTATGACCCACGCAACTTCTATACACATGAGTGGCAGTCAGGAGACATTGTTATTACTGATAACTTCTCTTTATTGCATGGCCGCGAGGCTTTCACATCACATACCCCACGGCATATTCGTCGTGTGCAGGTTTTAAGCAATCCGCCTTACCATAACCCTAGTTTGGAGTCGTACGAATGTCCGCAAGAGTAGTTGATATTGTTATTATTGGTGCAGGTCCGGTTGGTTTAATGAGCGCTTACTTAGCGCAGCGATGTGGATTGAGTACGGTTATCATTGATAAATCGTCAGAGCCATTACAGGTTGGTCGTGCTGATGCGCTTAATGCGAGAACGTTACAATTATTAGAAATTGTCGATCTGTTTGAGCCGCTGTATCCACTGGGTAAGCCTTGTAATACCAGTTCCGTATGGGCAGATGGGCAATTTATTTCCCGTCAATCTTCATGGTGGGAAGCGTTGGAAGGCTGCTTACATCCGCATTTTTTGATGCTTGGTCAGTCTTATCTTGAGCAGCTACTGGACGATAAACTTACTTCATTGAATGCCCCTGTATGGCGTCAAACATCGGTGAAGGATATTGTCATTCATCCAGAGAAGTGTCTGACCGAGCTAACCAATGGCGAGATCATTGAGTCGCGTTTTGTGATTGGTGCCGATGGCGCTCAGTCGTTTGTTCGCCAGAGGTTCACTATTCCCTTCCAGATAGTGCGTCCGGAAATTATTTGGGCTGTGATTGATGGAGTTATTGATAGTGACTTCCCCAAAGTCCCGGAAATTATTGTCTTTCAAGCGGAGACTTCGGATGTCGCGTGGATTCCTCGTGAAGGTGACATCGACCGTTTTTATGTCCGAATGGATACGCATGACTTTACCGTAGAGCAAGTGATCGAAAAAATTAATCGTGCCATGGCACCACATCAATTAAGGTTTAAAAAGAGAGTGTGGTTCTCTCAATTTGCGGTCAAAGAGTCCGTTGCTGAGCGTTATGACATAGAAAATCGCCTCTTTTTAGCCGGAGATGCTTGTCATGTTCATTCTGTCAATGGCGGGCAAGGTTTGAATACCGGATTAGCCGATGCGTTTAATTTGATCTGGAAACTGAACATGGTCCTAAAAGGTCATACGAATGAGTCACTGTTAACCAGCTATCAAGAGGAGCGTCAACCCGTTGCCCAGAGTGTAATTGCCAGCTCGGGTGAGTTAGTGCGCTCGACCAAATTTTCTGCAACGAATACTCATGCGCAAGATTACGTGAAAATAGTCGAGAAGCGTTCGGGCAATATTACCGGAATGGGCATTCGTTATGGTGAACAAGGATTAGTCGGTACGCGGATATTTGATTTTGTATTCAATACGCCAACGCAAAAAACTCGGCTTTATTCATTGCTGGATTATTGTCAATGGACATTATTGATCGCAAGTGATACCGATTATGAGTTGAATTTGCCAGAGTTTATTAAGGTGATTCGAATTGGCTCGCGGGCAGAATATGCTCCTTATTGGACAAGTCAAAATCCGTACACTGACCAAGCGTTATTAATACGTCCAGATGGCTACATTTATTCAATCCATAATTTGCTTGATTTGAATGCGTGGTTAGCAACCAGTATCGAGGCAATATCGAATGGTTTATTCGTGCAACCTGAGCTTTAAGCGGTGAGGACGATGATCGTCCTCACCAAAAGACAGTTGATGGTGGCGCAAATGATTTGCTTATTTCTTTGCCACTCATCGACTATCTAAACGCCAGTGATGTTACCGACGACTCATTTTATGAGGAAAAATAGTCGGGTTATTTATTCTCCATCATACTTTGAGTGATGCTATCAAATAATCAATAAAGCACCGTACACGAGGCGGAATATTTTTGCGACTTGGGTAGAGAATATTCATTGTTGTGCTGACTTGGTAAAAATCGGGAAATAACCGAATGAGCGATGGGCCGGGGATTTTATCAATTAAAAAATGAGCGATAGGGCCAACCCCTAATCCATTTTGAATCATTGCCATAACACCCAGCGGCGCATTACTGGTGTGCTTAGGTTGTAATTTTATTTGCTGCTCCTGCCCATTATGGTTAGTTAATGTAAGAATATTATTCGGTAAATTTAGCCGAGAGAGGTAAACCCAGTCGTGATCTTGTAAATCGTCTAGGCAAGTGATCGGCTTGGCGTTATTGAGATAATCTTGGCTGGCGTAAATACCTAATTCAAAAGGAGCAATCACTCGGCCTACCATCGACGATGACGTCAACTCGCCAATTCTAATCACTAAATCGAGGTTAGATTCGACCATATCTTGCAGACCATCATCTAAGCAAAGATCAAAATTGACATGTGGATACTGTTGATAAAATTCATTTAATAATGGATTGATCAGAAAGGTTCCAACGTCAATCGTCGTTCCAATACGAATTGTTCCTGATATCTCTGACGCTAAATGATTCACCGCCCCCAGCGCTTGATCGGCGATATTCAGTAAGCCACGGCTGTATTGATAAAAAGTGCTTCCCTCGGTGGTCAAACTAATTTTTCTGGTTGTTCGATGAAGTAGCCGCACATTGAGTTTTTTTTCTAATAGAGTGACTTGTTCACTGACCTTGGATTTCCCCATGCCGAGTGACTCTCCCGCTAATGTGAAGGAACCACATTCGACCACTTTATTAAATATGGCAATACGTTTTAATTCATTAAGCATTACTGTTCCCTTATTGGTAACTTTGGGTTCTATTTTTGTCATCTAGTCAAACTGCGTTGTCATCATAAATAATGACACAGTCGATTAGAGAGAATTTGAATGCTTTGGTTTCGGTTTAATAATAATTAAATTATTAACCCCCACCTTCATGGGAGCGGTTCCATTTTATGGGTTGACAATAACCTAAATTGTCATCGTTTATTCAGAATTATGAAAATAATTAAGGGCTGATTATGCTTGATGTTTACCGAGAAACAGAGATAGATAAAATTACGTTTATTTTACTTGACCAAATTATTGCGCAATGTGATGCATCGTATCAAGGGATTGCTACACTAAAACAGCAACTGCGTGATTCGATAAGAGAACAGAAAAAAATAAAATTACTATTACCTGCATTCCCATGTAAAACCAATAATTTAGATAAAGTAATCAGCCATGAGCCTGATATGGGTGAATATCTAGTGTTAAGACGCTTTTTACAGTGTCTTCGTGATATTGAAGCGGTTTATTCTCCGGGGGGCGTCTTATATATTTTTTCAGACTACCATACATTCTCAGATTATATTGCCGTTGATTTGTCTCATCATTATGCGTATTCTGATGGACTAAAAGAAATGCTTGTCAATATGCATTCTGAAGATTTAATAAAAATAATTAATTTTGAAGATTTTAAAGAGTTTGAGAATCTTTGTGATGCCGAGTATTTTTCTGGATTACGTAATATGTTTTCAGAGCCAGGCTACGCTGAAAATTTCACTGAGTTAAAACTTAGGAATAATAAAATGAATCAAACCTATCTAGGTTTGAAAAAATTCATGAATCAAGATCAAAAATATGTATTGTCAACGCTTTCTTACAAAGAGCGTCGTCTTCGTTTAGCTGAAATTGCTAAAGGAATGATGATACAAGGGAAAGCTCTAGATAACTTTCTAAAACAAAAGTTTTCCGATTCGATTCGTTTGAGTATTCATGAGCATCCAATGAATGGAAAAAAGTATTCGTTATATTTATTTGCAGAGCGACAATTTAAAACACCTTGGCATAGCACAGTACTTTTTGATGCAAGCCAAGGTAAAATCATGATTGATACTAAAGAAAATCATCTCAAGCGTACAGGCGTTATTTTACCTATTTTCTATAAGGGTAAAACATGGTGTTATTTACAATTAACTTGCGTTGATCAATCTATGAGCCACGTTGTCAGCCAAATTCGAGCAGAGTTACATCATGAAAAAGCAGGTTTACGTTTAATCAGTCCTACACCTTCTTTATCGGCGTCTGTCTTGAACATTAATGAATTGAGCCAACTGGTTAAAGAGTTTGGTTCGGTGTTATTGCATGGTTTTGCGCCTTTTCATCATCCAGATGATTTTTCGACTTGGTATCTGCAACATCGTTCTGCTGTCATTTGGGGTAATGATAGCGTTGTTGAAAAATTGTCCGGTGAGGCGCTACAGCAATCTATTGGTTGGCAATTCGCCACTTTATCCGATGCGATGGCTAATGGAACTTATCGATACGATTACGAAGATATTACTCCTCATGAATATGCTCTGTATTGCGCTTGTTCAGAAACGCCTGTCCATATGACTACGATAGATGCTGGATTAGCGCCACTAACCTTACGTGGTCAAGAACGTGAGCAACTACGAAAGAGCACGTTATATCCAATAAAGCATCACCAAGACTACGCGAAGCAGGAATTACCACCATTGATTCGTTATTGCCAAGTATCTCGGCAAGATATTTTGCGTTGGCAGGGTCACTCATGTGGTCAAAATTCAACAATACGCTTACCGCAAGTGGATGGGCGATCAAGTGGGGAGCCGATTGAACAGCGTCTTGACCATTTATGCACAGAGCCGTCTCTTTGCTTTGAAAATACTTTGGTGGCAGGGGATATTCTTTTCGTAAATAACTTAACGACACTGCAAGCGAGCTATTCGTTATCACCGAGCAATCAATGTTGGCGTATTCAATTGCAGCCACCATCGATCAACTCACCATGGCAGCCACACAATCGTATGGTACAAAAGGCCGTCAGTGAAGTAGTGTGAAGATACATTGATGTCCTGATAAAAGGCACAACAGCTAATCACGCTGGGTGCCTTTTCTGATTTGTCTTACCAGTGATATAGAGGAAGAGACAGATAGTTATCTCTTGGAGACCTATTGCCTCGAACCGATGAACGGTATTTAACTAATAGCCTGCCCAAGAGCAATAAAAAATGGCACGTTAAACAGGACATTAAAAGGAAAAGTAATGCCTAGTGCTGCGGTGATCGACATCCCCGCATTGGCTTCGGGCAGGCTTTCTTTCATTGCGGCTGGGACAGCAATATACGATGCACTGGCTCCAAGTACCGCCATCAGCGTGATCCCGCCAGCGCTAAACCCAAGTAGCATGCCGAGCCCTGTGCCCGCTAACCCGCCAATCATCGGCATCAAAATAGCAAAGCTGATTAAAAACAGACTGTTATCCCTAAGTGTTGCCAATTGCTGACCGGCGATCAAGCCCATTTTCAGAAGAAATAACGCTAAAATAGCCGAGAAAAGGTCAATAAACAGTGGCGAAAGCTTGTGAACGGTCTCTCCTCCTACATAGCCAATCACTAAACTGCCAATCATTAATAATAGGCTTGGATTGGCGAGGAGCTCTTTTTTAAGAAAGTGACGATTAATCAGCGATACGCTGCCTTTGGCGAGTATTAAACCAACGATGATCGCGGGCATTTCCAATAACACGACAAACAGAGGGAAGTAAGCTTCATACGGGATCTGCTTAGCTTCGAGCAAGGCAACCGCGACGGCATAAGTTGCAACACTGACGGAGCCATAGTGAGCGGCAATCGCACCAGCATTAATCTTGTCTAACTGACCAAAATACCGCAGTAGCGGATAAGCGATCAGGGGCAGCAACAAACCAAATGCCACCACAATCAAAGCCATCACGAGAAGACTGGCTGCGATATGCGCTTGTAAGGCAATACCGCCTTTAAGGCCTATCGCAATCATCAATATCAGACTGAGGGTTTTATACAGGTTATCTGGGAAAGGAATTTTTGCGCCCAGTAGCTGGCAGACAATACCCAGAATAAAAAAAGCAATCACCGCATCAAGCACCATGTTTAGTGCTCTCCTTGCTTGTTAAGCTGATGGTTGGCATTCTCGTTTTGCCAGAATGATTAAACGCGGTTTTAAGCCCTTGGAATGCAGTATAACTTGCTAGCAAAGCAGTACAAACAAGAAAACTAAACGCGTTATACCCGATGGATAAACCTACATAGTATAAAGTTACCAGCATCATCACTGTGGTCATTGGCAGTGCCATTGTACGAAATCTCATTACACTCTCCTGCAAATTTTTCAGCATGTTATGCTGTTTTAACGATAGATAAAAATAGATAATAACTAACTTTTATATAGGCAATACTCTATATTAAGTGAGTGACGTTTGTCGGAGGGGAACCATGGCATCGAGATTACACGCTCATATTGGCACGTTTCGCCAGCTAGAGATCTTATTAGCGGTTTATCATGGCGGAAGTATTACTGCCGCGGCAGACAGTTTATTTTTAACTCAACCTACGGTTTCTATGCAGTTAAAAAAACTTGCTGAGGCGATAGGCTTACCGCTTTATCAACAAGTTGGTAGAACACTTCGTTTTACCGATGCCGGATTAGCCACGGTAGAAACGGCGAAAAAAATTCTCCAAAACTGTGAAAAATTGGAGATGCGTTTATCTCGTTTCAAAGGCCTTGAGTCAGGGACATTAAAATTAGCTGTGGTGACAACGGCAAAGTATTTTATTCCTCATTTACTTGGCCCTTTTTGTCAGCGCTACCCGGGGATTGATATTCAGTTGACGATAGCCAACCGACAGCAAGTGATGGAGCGCTGTGAGCATGGTGCCGATGATTTTTATGTGTTTAGCCATTTACCCGAAGGGTTAGAGCTGGACGTGATTGAATTCATGGCCAATGATTTGGTGGCGATTGCTGCGGCGAGTCACCCTTTTACACAACAAGAGAGGGTGTCATTAGCCGAGTTTTGTCAGGAAGATTTTTTGATCCGCGAAGTGGGGTCGGGAACCCGCTATGCGACGGAAGCTTTTTTTAAGAAACAGCCCTATCAGCCTAATATTAAAATGACCATTGCCAGTAATGAGGCGATTATTCATTCTGTATTAGCTCGCTTAGGTGTGTCTATCTTGTCTGCTCATACCTTAGCGTTTGGTAATATATACGGTGTTAAAGTGATTAACGTCGAGTTGTTACCGATCAAAACCAGATGGTCATTCTCGTGGACTCGCCAGCGCGCCTTATCTCCGATTGCCGAGGTTTTTCTCAATTACGTGCAAGCAGAAGGGCGTGAAATCATTCAGCAAACGGTGCAATTGTCATAGCGAGTTGGTTGCTTGTCTAAAGAGTAAAGCCTGTATTGGCAATCATGATGATTAATAAGGAATATAAGTATGAAAAAGTGGTTATTACTGATCACGATTGCGATATTGGGCGTGGCATTTTTTGCACTCGATCTTAATCAGTTGCTGACCTTAGACGGTGTTCAGCGTCATTTAGCGCAGTTTGAACAATGGCGTAGTGATGCGCCTTTGCTGGTGGGGATGCTATTTTTAGCGATCTATGTGCTAGTGACTGCCTTGTCGTTACCGGGATCTGCGGTGATGACGCTCGCCGCTGGGGCGTTATTTGGTTTATGGTGGGGAACATTGATCGTTTCTTTTGCTAGCACCATCGGTGCCACCTGCGCTTTTTTAGTTGCGCGTTATTTATTGAAAGAAACCGTACAACGGCGTTTTGGTGAGCGCTTACAAGCGCTGAATCATGGCGTAGAAAAAGACGGAGCCTTTTATTTATTTACCCTACGACTGGTGCCTATTTTCCCCTTTTTTCTGATCAATATTTTAATGGGCTTAACCACGCTTCGCGCCGTAACCTTTTACTGGGTCAGTCAATTGGGAATGTTGGCCGGAACCCTTGTCTACGTTAACGCTGGCACCCAACTGGCGCAATTAGAGAGTCTTGGGGGGATTTTATCGCCAGCGATTTTATTCTCGTTCGCTTTGTTAGGGATATTCCCTTTGGTCGCGAAAAAAGTGGTCGAGAAAATCAATCAACGCCGGCGAGTCAGTGAATAGCGGTTATCGTTACCCTGAACGTGAATCGGATATTAATTTAACGACGGCTTTGGCGACTGCGTGCCGCTCTTTCTTTATGAGCGGAAGCCGCTTTAGCTTGTGATTTCAAAATCGAGTCTACGGTTAATTCCATCGGCTCTTTTGGCTGTAAGCCATGAGGGAAGGTACGTGCCCGTGGTGATATATTGAACTCTTCACTGGAAGCGCGAGGCATACGTTTAAAACGATACAGATAAAAGTTTTCTAACTTTTCTCGTGCCCAATCGGTTTTGTTTAAATATTTGACACTACTGGCTACCGAAGGGTTGGTATGAAAACAGTTAAAGCGCATCGCCGTATCTAAAATATCCCAGCCATAAAAATCCACCAGCTCTTGCAGTAAGGTTTCTAACTTAAGGCCGTGTAATGGATTGTTTTTTTGTAGTTCGATTCTTTCTTGATCAGTCATGATAACCGGCTCCTAAGGGTAAACGGTAGATAGGGTAGGTATAGCAGGATTTGGCAGATATTGGTGATGTACTTGTTCATCCTTGCAGAGGGTGCGCATTCTAGCAGAGTTGATCGTACTTCCCTATGATTATCTCTGATCCGTTAACACTATCCCCTTGCTACTTGAAGTTGCAACGATGTCAGTTCAGCTCGTTTTAATATTGATGCTGATCGAGAGTCGTTTATCTGCAACTCCAAGTCGTTTGGGTATCACATCATTTAGGAAGCGGATGAATGAGTGGTAAAATAGTGCAAACGTTCAACCAATAAATCGACAAATCCCTGCCGATCAACATCAAATAACACGGTCGCATTAGCGGGATGATTGGTGAGCTGATAACGATCAACCACGGTCATGCCTTGCGTGTATTCACCTTGAGTTTCAATACCGACCCAGCATCTTTGAGCTTTAAACAGTTCAGGGGCCAATAACCAAGCGATGGTGCATGGATCATGCAACGGTGCGCCTGCTAGCCCCCATTTGGGATCACGATGGTAAATCATAAAAAAGTCGAGCAGTTCGGCAACGACACCAGCAATCGGATTATCAATTTTCCGAATACGTTCGATATCCTCATCCATGATTTGCGCCCGATGGGTGACATCGAGGCCGCACATGGTGATCGGAATACCAGATTGAAAAACCAGCTTAGCGGCTTCTGGATCGACATAAATATTAAATTCCGCGGCCGGAGACCAGTTTCCGGTTTCAGCGCCGCCGCCCATTAGGACAATTTCTTCAATTTTCGGTATTAAATCACGATGGGTGGCCAACAGCAGCGCAATATTAGTCAGTGGTCCAGTTGGTACTAGAGTAACGGGCTGGTCGCTTTGTCTAAGGATGTTAGCCATGAGCTCAACGGCGTGTTCCGCTTGGGGAGCAAAGCTGGGGGCAGGTAAGGTTGGTCCATCCAGACCACTTTCACCATGAACATTATCGGCAATGATCAGCTCTCGCATCAGGGGCTTTAATGCCCCACCGGCAACCGGAATATCACTTCTACCCAGTAAGGTAAGAATACGTAAAGCATTATTTAAGGTTTTCTCAGGGGTTTGGTTACCGGCACTCGTGGTCACCGCTTTGATTGCTAATGATGGAGAAGCGCACGCTAGAATTAACGCAATGGCATCATCATGGCCGGGGTCGCAATCTAAAATAATCGGACGTGTCATAAATAAGGGTACTCCGTTTGTTTTTAGACTTCAGTGTATCGATTTTGCGAACAGCAAAGTGTGAGTCTGTCGCTGAAACGAAGAAACCTACTGTAAGCGGAGAAGAAAAAGTGTGAGGTATAGGGTGCTAAAAGAAGCACCCTATACGAAAGGTTTTATAGCGGAGTAGAGAAAACGCTTATTTACTCTTCATATTTAAAGCGCGTGGTTATTTGATAGTCCGAGATAGTTAAATGCGACCGACTGCAAGGGTTACCTTGGTTATCAGAACCGACCGATAACTGTTTTTCTTGGTGATCGAAAACCACTTCAACATACTGACAATCCTCTTGGCCATCACGAAGAAAAGGATTTTTAACGGTTGGTTTGACACTAAAAGAATGGGGATCTGGTGCGTCTAGCGTGAGTGGTGAGTTAACGCTCGGTCGAGCATCAGAGGCCAGATAATCGTAGCTTTCTTGATAATCAAGATAAGGATTATGAGTGGCTGGTAACTTGAAAATGAAACTGTCTTTTGCTGGCGCGTCAAGGTCTAAGGTCTGTGCCGCTTTATCGCTATTGCTTTGGCTAAATATATCCAATTCTTTTTCAGACGCTGTCACGGATAGTGAAATCAATAACAGTGTCCCTGCCAACTTTGAGATGTGATGTAGTTGCATATGAGTATCTTGTCCATCTTTTATGATCAATATCTGGGAACGGTACCATGTACATTTTTTTACAAAAGTAAATAAATTTAGGGATTGCAAAGCCAGCATTTTACTGAGTTGGATTTTTTACTGCGCAGCTTTAATTGTGATATTTATCACGTCTTTTTGATTTTCACTGTATGGGTTAAACGGTAGTTTTTAAATCTAACGTGTTAATAATTATAAGTATATTGAATTTTTTGGTTATTTTTAGCACAATCATAACTTAATTTTATGTTAATGCAAATGATAGTAATTGTTATTCGTATGAAGTAGTATTGCGCACATTGTAAATCTGTTATTGATCAATAAGGTAATCTCTCAGATGTTGACTAAAACGCTACTTTCTACCTCAATATTGCTTGCTCTTTCCCCTGCGGCGTTCGCCGAAAAAACAACTCAGTTTGATGAAGTGGTCGTCTCTGCGACACGGACGGCGCAAAGTCTTGATAATACCGCAGCCTCGGTAGCTGTGATCTCAAGTAAAGAATTAGAAGCAACTATGGTTAGAGACGTTGCGGACATTTTTGAATACACGCCGGGAGTAACGACTAGTGGTTCTTCACGCCAAGGAATGCAAACCATTAATATTCGAGGAATAGAGGGCAACCGCATTAAAATTTTGGTTGATGGTGTTACACAAAGCCAAGCTTTTGACGGTGGGCCTTACTCTTTTATTAATTCAAGTGCTGTTAGCATCGAACCAGATATGCTCAAAAGTGTTGAAATTGTTAAAGGGGCGGCATCAAGCCTACACGGAAGTGATGCTATTGGCGGCATTGTAGCTTTTGAGACCAAAGATCCACGAGATTTTTTAAAAGGGGATGCGACGACAGGTGGGCAAATTAAATTATCTTATGCCTCGGAAGATAAATCATTCAGTGAACACGTTGCTATTGCTCATCGTAGCGGTGATTTAGAAACCTTAGTGGCGTTTACTCGTCGTGATGGTCAAGAGCCAAAAAACTTTGGTGATCATAAAGAAAATTATTCAATTTCTGGGCAAGACAGCGCGAATAATGACTTATTATTGAAGCTACAATATCAACTTTCTGAAGCGCATCGAATCGAGTTTACAGGAGAAATGCTGCGTAATCAGGTTGACTCTGATATTGTTCACTCAAGTTATAAAAATTATACTGGACGAGATATTACCAAGCAGTACCGTCTTGGATTAAAACATATTTGGTTTTCTGATTTATCGCTTGCCGATACGATAACCAGTCGAGTCTCATGGCAAAGTAAGGAAGAAAACGGTTTAACTAAGCGTTTTCAGCCAGCCTCTGCCGGAAGGCCTCCTTATCAACCCGCTAACAATGATAATCATCAAACGAAAGATTATTTTTATAGCGATGACAAAATTGAATTAGAAGCTCAGTTCGATAAGCTCATTACTTTAAATAATAGTGAGCATAATATTATGTATGGTATCAATTTACTACGCAGTGATATTTCAAACATTAACAATGAATATAATTCTGATCCAGCGACACCAAATCAGGTGATTGTGTATACACCCGATGCCGAAGAGCAGAAAATTGGTTTATTTATTCAAAACGAAATTGCTTTGTTTAATGGTAATCTGATTGTAACACCTGGATTACGTTACGATTCATTCAGTACTGATCCTGGCGATAATGCTGGAAAAGGACTATCCAAGTTTAATGATTCTGCCATAACCGGGCGATTGGGTACTCTTTATCGTTTAGATCCAAACAGTGCAATTTTTGCGCAAGTGAGTCAGGGGTTGCGCTCACCTAACTTTACCGAGCTCTACTATACCTTTAGTAATCCTGCTCATGGTTACGTTAATGAACCCAATTCAAATCTTAAGTCTGAAAAAAGCCTTTCTTATGAGCTAGGCTATCGCCACAATAACGATTTTTCCGCGACAGATGTCTCACTATTTTATAGCAGCTATGATGATTTTATAGAGCAGGTAGTGACTAAGGTCGAATCGAGAATAAACTACTACTCTTATATCAATTTACGTGAAGCGACTATTAAGGGCGTCGAATTATCTAATCAGTTAAAATTAGATGAATTATTGAATGCTCCACGAGGATTGACGACTCGACTAGCAGCGAATTATACCGAAGGTAAAGATGGTGATGGACGACCTCTCAATAGTATCAATCCATGGAATGTTGTGGCAGCTTTAAATTTTGATGATCCAGATTCAACATGGGGAACGAGTTTAAAGCTTAATTATACTGCGGGAAAATCAAACCGTAATATTAATAATGATAAAGCAACTGGTGGTACAGAGAATCAAGTTGAGTTATCTAGTTCAACTATTTTTGATATTACAGCTTATTATAAACCAATCAAAGACCTGACTTTGACTGCTGGTATATTTAATGTTACAGATAAAGAGTACTACCGCTGGAATGATATTAGAGGTAAGAATATTTTAGATAATGATTATTCTCAAGCGAAGCGTAATTTTGCAATTACGGCAAAATATGAGTTTTAATTATTAAAGTAAAACGTTATTTTGCTCTACCATAGTTTTAGATTGTCTTCTGACATCTGAAACTATGGTATTGCATTGACTAATTCTGCCCAAAATATTCATCTGGCATATCTCAATCTAAACTCTTATTCATTGAAATATAAGGTTTTACTGCAATTTTCATCTCTTCTTCTCAAATAGCTATCTTTTGTAAATGATAATGCAATTGATAATTGATATTGTTTAGTCGTTGAGTAATAATCTCCCCATTAAGGCGCTTAGTTTTGATTTGGAGCACGACGTGAATTTCCCCAGATATTGTGTTGCGGCGACACTTTCACTTGCCATTCATGGAACCCTGCTATTGATGGATGATGAAGCCAAAGTTTTTGCTATGCCTGCTGGGAATCAATCGACCTCGGTATCGCTCAACTTTGTTGCTCAGCCTCAAACTGTACGTCATGAGCAGCCGGTGTCATCGCCAGCTGAAGCTAAACAGCAGAGTAAGCCGAATACGCCTAAGCCAGAGCAGAAAAAGCCTCAAGAAGCGAAAAAGGTAGTAAAGCCCGATAAGCCTTCTCCTGTGACTCAACCATTGGCGAAAAAAACAGCGCCGTCATCATCGTTAGTCAAGGAAGAATCGACCAATCAGTGGCAAGAGAATAAGGAGTCTGCTCCAGCGCCCAGTCGTAGTGGGGTAACCAATCAACCTACGCTTGTGGAAACGCCCTCATTTCTTTCGCGCCCCACACCGCCTCACTATCCAAGGCTGGCTCAAAAGCGCGGTATTGAGGGGGTGGCGTTATATGAAGTATGGCTTGATGAACATGGCCGACAAATTAAGCAAATTTTACTCTCTTCATCGGGGGCTCAATTGCTCGATCAGTCGGCGCTGAATGCGATTAAACAATGGCAATTTTCACCTTACACGGTGAATGGGCAAACCATGGCTCACCGTGTACAAATCCCTGTACGTTTTAAATTGGAAGGATAATGGAACTACTGACTCAACTTGAGCAAGAGCTTGGCCTGATGGCTTGGCCGCTATTTTTGTGCTCTCTTTTCGCGACGATGATTATCGTTGAACGTCTAATCCAAGTGTTATTTACCCTTGGGGCTAGTCGAGGCTCGATTGGTGCGGCGCTGAATCAAATTTCCCCAATGCACAGCGATCAAATTGAAGCGCTAGCCGAGGAGTTATCGACTAAGCGGTCACTGCTTTACAAAGGGGTCGCGATGCTGTTGG
This sequence comes from Vibrio sp. V31_P5A7T61, assembly GCF_009904895.1. Taxonomy (NCBI): domain Bacteria; kingdom Pseudomonadati; phylum Pseudomonadota; class Gammaproteobacteria; order Vibrionales; family Vibrionaceae; genus Vibrio; species Vibrio sp. V31_P5A7T61. The sequence continues at coordinate 80,472 of NZ_WXWI01000029.1, read as the reverse complement.
CTCATCACGATTTTTCTAAAGGACTGCGTGAAGATACGGCGGGTATTTGGCTTCAAGATAAGCGCCATCAGCTTCATTCCGGACTACGATTATTATCCCTCATTGGTGCGATCAGTCCATTACTGGGTTTATTAGGTACGGTACTCGGATTAATTGAAATGTTTAAAGGTGTCGCGCTGTCGTCTGGCAATATTACACCGAATGATCTTGCCGATGGATTAGGGATTGCGATGCGCACGACGGCGGCAGGTTTATTGATTGCCGTTCCTGCGATTACCGCAGCTCAATTACTTGGCGCGTGGGCAGATAGAGTCATGGCAAAACTCGAGCATACTTTAAACTATGTCAATTTATGGCTTGAAGGGGTATCGCTACAGCATGACTGCACGACTAAAAATGGGCGTTGCAGCCACGCCAATGATGTCGTTGAAAAAACAGCGGTCAATCCATCATGATCAAAACACCACCAACGACAGAATCCTCATTGATGCCAGACTTAACGCCATTATTGGATATTATCTTTATTGTTATGGTGTTTTTATTGCTGACCGCAGCGGTTAAGTTTACGTCATTAGACGTGTCTTTACCGAGTACCGATTCATCTGTGGTCAGTGAAATCAATACGCAGTCCATTACGGTGAATATTTTGGCTCAACAGCCGTATTGGGCAATTGATGGTACCAGTTATGTCGCTTGGCAGGATTTTACAGAGGCATTATTAAAGCGCAGCAAAACCAGCGAACAGCCGATTGTGATTGCAGCGGATAGAACCGCTCAAGTACAGAATTTGGTCAAATTACTGGTATTTTTACAAGAGAATGGCATTGCAGCTACGCAGCTTTTGACTGATGAAAACCAATAGGTTCTAGAGTTGTAAAACTTAACATCGCTGATGAGACAGACGAAGATCCCATCAGCGATATTGGTTTATGGCGTATTGATGTATTTTTTAAAACGCAAATTTAAGCGCCGTTTGGCTGTTGAATTGTTCAGCATCTCGATAGGTATTGTAGCCCACTGAAAGTTCAACAGAAAATGTTGGGCCAAACATAAATTGTGAAGTGAGTTTGTAATCGTTCATGACGTCACTATCTAAATACGAGATTCGATACCGTGGGGTGAGTGACCAAAAGGAACTGATGGGAATAGCGATACCAATGTCGGCTGCGGGGCCATACTCAGCAAATTTATCGGAACCAGCACCTTCGGTATGACGTTCTCTAGCAACCGTATATCTAGCGGCGCCCAATGTATAAAAAACGGATGCAGAATGAAAGTTATTGTATGCGCCGAGACCTAAGAAAGTACTTGATACGTCGGTATTGCCAGATGTCCCCATTTCATATTCAACTTTACCATAGCCATTAATATTGTCGGGAGAGTAGCTACCCGTCACATTAACACCAAACAGCGAGCGGGATCCCTTACCTGTGTAGTCGGAACCTAAAAAAGACGACAAACTATCACTTTTTTGCTCACTGAATTGCAAGCCAAGCCCTAGGTAAGAGTAGTCCCCAAAGGAGTTAGCATTTGCGCTAAAGCTAAGTGTAGCAATGATGCTAATTATTGGGATGAACGACAGTTTTTTCATAATACAGTGGCCTCTAAATTGCTAATTAGTAAAAAGAGTGCGCATTGTAATTCCCAATAAAACACTGTTCAATATTTTTTTGTGTTTTATTTGAACGATGAGGAGTGATGCTGAGTATTCATATCGAGTTAAGAGTGAATCGATGGCGTTTGAAACTGGTTGCGAAATGCTTTTGGCGTCATCGCTTTAATGGTTTTAAATTGGCGATTAAAGTTAGAGAGATTGCTAAAACCAGTTTTCTCTGCCACTAGGGCAATAGGGAGCGAAGAGCTGGCCAACAGCTCGCAGGCTTTACCAATCCGAAACTGTTTGAGATGCTCAGAAAAACTCATCGAATAGTGTTTTTCAAATAAGCGATAGGTCGAACTTTCACTCATGTGCAGTGTGCGGCATAAATCGGTTATTTTGATTGGTTCGGCAAAATGGCTTTCGATATACTGCTTAGCGAGATGAACTTTTTTATGTGCTTCACTGTCGGCGCTTAATTGCGATAATCGATAGGCTGAGGCCGATAAGCGCCGTGCATTTTGATCTTCGGCCATGATCAATAACGATTCAATGACACGTAAAGCTTGATAAGAATGGTCTAACATTTCAATGCCACTTAACTGTTGAGCAATACGTTGTGCCGTTGCACTACAGAGCTGTAAGCCATAAGCTGAACCTTCAAGTAAACGCTTGATAGGCTGAGTTCGAGGCAGAATAGTTTGAATCTTATCAACCCACTCTTGTTTAAACCATACGATGGTTGAATGTAGCGCTTGCGCTTGTTTGTGGTGTAGGCGTCCGGTGATCATATGCGGTAAGCCGGGCCCGTATAAAAGCAAGGTGTGATTATCCACAGTACCGCTGGCGTCTCCTGCAAAATAATTGCCCTGAAAGTTATTGTTCGGATTGTGATAGAGCACCAATTCATATTCCGTATGGTAGTGCCATGGACAAGAAAATTCCTCAGTATTGGCTTGGCAATGATAATGACGGATGAGCCAATCGCAGCTTGGATCCTGTAATACATTTTCAATCAAAGGGCGCATTGGATCTCTCCATTTATTTTCTTTGATCATAAACGCTTAGTCTTTTCTGTCAAATAGTGTGTTTATTTTGACGGATTAGTATTAAAAGAGGCTGGAATATCATCATTTATCTCATCGGATTTGATTACACTAGCGGCGTATTCCCTTGCAACTTACAGCAATCATGTCAATAAGCTTGGGTAGATTGTGGCCTTGTAGAGTGACTCGTTTAGAGTTACTTCCTCCCATTGGATACGATGAAATGTATAAAGATAAAACCGCCTTGCTATTTATCATGACCGCTTTAGTGACGGGATTATGTGGGGCTTTTTTCTACCCATTATCGAGCTTATTTATTGTTGAAGCACTCGGCGCATCACCGATGATGCTGAGTCTGTATATGGTGATGGCGGTAGTGAGTTCCGTGGTGGTGTCGCAGTGGTTAGCCAGACAATCGGATCGGCACTGGCAACGCAAAGTGATTTTATTGGTGGCACTTGGCTGCTATTTGATCACTGTGGTCAGTTTTACCCTCATTCGCAGTTATTGGTTAGCGATTGTTGTGGTGACCTTATTTGGTAGTGTCAGTGGGGCGTCATTTGGTCAACTGTTTGCTCTAGGGCGGGAATACGCTGATCGCCATGTGACAGATAAAACCACCTTTCTGGCCACGATGCGCGCTGGGATTGCGATAGCTTGGGTGTTTGGCCCTCCTTTGGCATTTATGCTCAAAGCCAGTTTTGGTTTTAATGCAGCATTCAGTGTTTCTGCTGTGATTGTGACGATTGCTATTGTGCTGATTGCTAAATATTTACCGAAAGGTGTTGAAAAAGCGTCAGCCTCAGATCCTGCTGCCGCGTTATCATTACCCAAGCAAGGTGCGGTAAAGCGGCTTATCGTTTTATATTGTATGACGATGGTGTTTACCTTTGCAGCGAATAATTTATACATTACCAGCATGCCGTTGTATCTTTCACAAGAGTTGCTCGTTCCTGCTCATTGGTTAGGATTACTGTTTGGGATGGCGGCGTTATGTGAAATACCAATCATGTTGCTGGCTGGGAAATTAGCGCAGCGTTTTGGTACGACTCAACTTCTGTGCGCGGGTATAATCAGCGGGATGGCGTTTTATTTGATTATGCTAACCAATACGACCTTCACCACCTTATTATTAGCGCAAATCCTTAATGGTTTTTTTATCGGTGTCTGTGCAACCTTAGGCATGGTGGTATTGCAGGATATGATGCCTGATCGTTTGGGGACGGCATCAACCCTGTTTTCCAGTATTCTTAGTATCAGTTCATTAGTGGCGAGTGTGGCATTGGGTGTCGTGGGCGAGTTGTTCAATTATTTTAGTACGCTGTATGTCTCGCTGATTGGCGCTGTGGCGGCATTAATTTTGCTGAGAGTTTTTATGGGGTTAGCCGCAAAACATGAGCAGCGCGCTAGCGTTACTTCTAACGCGCTGAACTAGCCTTAATGAAGGTAATTATTAAGGCCAAAGCTTGAATGGCAGATTAACGAGAGGCTTTTTGGTTACGTTGCTGGGCTTTACGGGCTAACTTTTCAGCCCGTTTTTGTTCGATGATCTGCGCGGTATCGCTGCCAATATGCGCTTCACCGCGCTGCTTAGCTAACTGCACCTGTTTTTCTCGCTCACGAAAGCGTGCCAGTTGCTCTTCGTTATGAGTGCCAAAACATTGTGGACAGCTAACCCCTTGTTCAAACTGTTCGCTCTGTTTGTCTTGTTCGGTGATCGGTAAGCGGCAGGCATTACAGATTTGGTAATCACTTTCTTGCAATCCATGACCAACAGCGACACGGCCATCAAAGACGTAACAATCACCTTGCCATAAGCTCTCTTGCTCTGGCACTTCCTCTAAGTATTTTAAAATGCCACCTTCGAGGTGATAAACTTCTTCAAATCCTTGCTCTTTGAGATAAGCGGTGGATTTTTCACAGCGAATGCCGCCAGTACAAAACATCGCTACTTTTTTATGTTTCTCAGGATCGAGGTTTTGTTTTACATACTCGGGAAACTCACGGAAAGTCTCGGTATGCGGATTTTGAGCATGTTTAAAGGTGCCAATTTGGATCTCGTAATCGTTACGAGTATCGACGACTAACACTTCAGGATCGGAAATCAGTGCATTCCATTCTTTCGGCTTAACATAAGTGCCGACCACATGGCGAGGATCAATGCCTTCCACCCCCATCGTCACGATTTCTTTTTTGAGTTTGACTTTGCTGCGCTGAAAAGGCTGCTCTGAAGCTAAAGATTCTTTATAAACGGTCCCTTTGAGGCAAGGCTCTGTATCCAGCCAAGTAATTAAAGCATCAATGCCTTCTCGTGATGAGGCAACCGTGCCGTTAATCCCTTCGCTAGCGAGTAATAATGTACCGCGGATATGATGCTTTTCCATTAGCTCAAGCAGTGGAGCTCGTAGTGTTTGGTAATGGTTAAGCTCGACAAACTTGTACAGAGCACAGACAACATAGTGACTCATTGGAAACCTTTTAAAAACCGTATAAAGAGTTGGCGCGTAGTATAGCGAAGCATGGCTTGTACAAACACAGATAGTTTATAGGGGTATAAACGGCGCTTTCGGATAAAAATAGCGACAATTGGATGAAGATTATACAGACTGAGACGAGCAGAATTGGCTCAATAGCCATTAATACTCATCTTGTTCAGAAATTTCGTATGTTATTGTCAGTTTATATGGGTTTCCATCACAATTTTTTTCTCTAAACTAAGCGTTATCTTAGGAAAGACAATAACTCTTTGTCTAAATCGAATCGTTAAATTTATTGAGGAAAAGACATGAAATCACTCATTACCAAGCTTGTTGAATCAAAATCTGGTTACAGTACACTGGCTTTACGTATCCCGATTGGGATTGTTTTTATGGCACACGGCGCACAAAAGTTGTTCGGCTGGTTTGGTGGTTATGGCTTAGAAGGTACCGGACAGTGGATGGCATCGATTGGTTTAGGCCCGGGTATGTTGATGGCATTTTTAGCCGGCAGTGGTGAGTTTTTTGGTGGTTTAGCCATTTTACTGGGTATTTTGACTCGTCCTGCTGCAGCGGTACTCTCTGTAACTATGTTAGTAGCTATTTTTGCGGTGCATTTTGAGCATGGTTTATTCATGTCGAATGGTGGTTACGAATTTGCATTAGCTTTATTGGCGGCCAGCGTGTCGTTAATGATGTCTGGTTCGGGTAAATTGAGTATCGATCAGATTATTTCTCAACGTCTGCGTGGCTAAGTTAGTGTATCGGCCTCAAGGCTGGTAATGAGTATCGAGATTGATAAAATGCCGACTTTGTACAAGTGCGGCATTTTTTGTTGTTTAGTTTATATCGAGGTTTTAAGTGCGACTGGGTAAGTGAAGAAAATAAGATGGATAAAATTAAATAAGAAGTGCAATAGCACGGCAACCCACAAACGACCACTGCAATAATAGATCGCACCATAAAGAGCACCAGCTAAGGTGGCAAATAGTACTAAAGTGACGCCTCCAGCTAGGTGGGCTAAGCCAAATAGACTACTCGCAATAATAATACCTAAACCAAATCCCCACTTATCCGTTATTTTTTGTTGCAAATAGCCGCGGAAGAACGCTTCTTCTGCAACGCAGGTCAACAGCGCATTATTAAGAGCAAATAACCACCACCATGTAGGGAGCGTTAACTCTGGTTTAATCGCACCGAATCCCCAGGCAAGCAATAACAAACTAAATAATGGTAGTGAAAGTAAAACCACTTGCCGCCAAGGAATGCGCTGCTGATGACCTAATAGGGTAGGATAAGCCAGCAGAAGGGCAAAGAAGATCATCGGTTTATCGAGATTAAGATAGAGATTGAAAGGGACACTATTCGGTCCCGCCAGTACCCCATCTAAGACTTTAGGGTTTTCAAATCCTGGGATAATGTGTAACAACAATAAGCCGCACCAAACGAGCAAAATACACTGTGCGACGGTTTGCCAACGCTTGGCGAGCGATGGCGTGTAATACGCGAGTATCAGCCCTAGTGAAACATACAAAAACGCGAGACTAGAGAGGCGTCCTATGAACCATGCTCCAAGCAGTGAGAGAGCGAGTAACGAGAAGGTGAGTAAAAGACGTTTTTGAAAGCCCACGATTACGGCCAGCAACAAGGGTATCCAAATCCATAAAGAGGGATGAATTAACATAAAAATATTCTTAACGTGTGGTTTATTATTGAATGTTTATAGGGTCTGTTGATCCTTTGCGATTAAAACGTTTTTAGCTGAACCCTTCGGGCTGCGTTTATGGTTCCTTTCTACGGCGTTATCGGCTTCTCAGGTAGAATAACTACATTTCTCTGCCTTGTATAAAGAAGCCACAAATTGCTGAAAAATCAGCTCAAAAGGTCAGCGGACCCTAAGTATAGAGAATGATTAGCTGTCATCATATTCTACCAGTGAGCTGAGGTTTATTCGCTAGGTTGAGGTTGTAAGGCACCATGATTATGGTGCCTATTTACACTGTAAAACTTAATTGAGTTTGACCAAAGCAAACTGTTTCTTACCACGTTGTATCACGTAATAGCGATCAAACAGGGCAAATTGACTACTGAGCTGTTCTTGCTCCACACGCTCACCATTAATACGAATCGCACCATTGGCTAACCACTCGCGGGCTTGACGTTTGGAGCTAGCTAAGTGAGTAACCAACATCAACTCAATAAGGCTATCCGTATTATCCGCCTGATAACAAGGCAGCCCATCCAGTTCCAACTGCTGCAACTCAGCTAAACTCAGTTGGTTCATCTCACCACGAAATAGCGCTTGAGTGATGCGCTGCGCGCTTAATAAGCCTTCTTCACCGTGTACAAAGCGAGTTAACTGTTCAGCTAACACTTGTTGGGCTTGTGGCTTACCCGTACTGGCTTTGTCTTGTTGCTCAATGGCTTCAATGTCAGACAGTGACAAAAAGGTGTAGTAGCGTAGGAAGCGATACACATCAGCGTCATCGGTATTGAGCCAAAATTGATAAAAGGCATAAGGTGAGGTTTTGTTACTATCGAGCCAGATAGCACCACTCTCTGTTTTACCGAATTTAGTGCCATCTGATTTAGTGATCAAAGGTAGGGTCAAGCCATGAACCACTTGATTATTAAGTCGGCGGGTAAGGTCGATTCCGCTCACAATATTACCCCATTGATCATTACCGCCAATTTGTAATCTGCATTGATATTGTTGATTTAAATGGGCGAAATCAAATGACTGTAGTAGGGAATAGCTAAATTCAGTAAACGAGATCCCTTGATCTGGACGGCTTAACCGTTGCTTGACCGATTCTCGGTTAATCATCGTATTGACGGAAAAGTGTTTACCAATATCACGGAAAAAATCAATGACATTGATTTTTGTAATCCAATCAGCGTTGTTGACACAGAGGAGTGGCTGAGTCAGGTGTGGGGTCATCACTTGATCAATTTGCTGAGCCAAATCATTGACCCATTGCTGTACGGTGGTTGATGGGTTCAATGTTCGCTCTGCGGCTTTAAAACTCGGGTCACCAATCATCCCCGTTGCGCCACCAATCAGAGCAATGGCGGTATGTCCTGCATCTTGAAAGCGCTTCAACATTAATAAAGGGACTAAGTGACCAATATGTAAGCTGCCAGCAGTGGGATCGAAGCCGCAGTAAAGCGTTTGTGGACGGTTCAAGAGCTCGCTGAGCTCGTCGATAGGAGTGCTTTGTGCCATTAAGCCTCGTTGGGCTAATTCATGTAGGAAATGTGCTGAGTTCATACTGCCTTTCATCTTTTATAGACTGGATTTGGCCAGAATACGGATAAAACTCATCAGAGACGATGTCCCTAAAGGGATAGATAGGGCAATTTTATGGATGAGGGAAAATAATCGCTCACGTAAAGCTGATAGGGCGCGTTAACTCTGCTGTCAATAGCCTTTGGTGATCAAATGGTTTAAAAATAATTGGAATAATTCACTTAATGATGAGATTTGCAATTGCTGGTAAATACGTTTGCGGTGATTTTTTACCGTCCCGTGGCTAATGCTAAGCTGTGCGGCGATTTCTTGTGAATCGAGTCCTTGAACCAATAACGTGGTGATTTGCTGCTCACGAGGAGTCAGGAAATCGGTGGCAAAATCAGCGATCGCTGCTGCTACCCAGTGGCGTAAATCATGCTCTGATTGACTGTTTTCTGCCAGAAATAATGCTTGTGTCCCCCAATGTTGGCGGCATAACGCCTGCAAAACCGTAAAACTCTGCTTTAAGCCATTAATTTGTTGCTGTGAAATAGGTTGATCGGTTTGTAGCATGCCTAAGTAGATAACAATCCAACGATTATCCTCGAGATCGACGGCAATACAAACTTCATCTTGCCAACCGGTTTTTTGATAAAAATCGACATGATAATTTTCCTGCAATGGATTGACGGGCTTAAACTCGCTACGTTGTAAAACACCAGTTTGTTGTTGCTCAACGATCGCGACGTAAAAGGGATCATATCGATACGAATGGGTTAAATAGTGCTGAAATAGCAATTGACGTTGTGAGGGTAGTGAATCATAAAGATAAATCGGATGCTTATCTTGGCGATAGCCTAGGATCACGGCGCAGTCAAAAGTGACAAAGCGCTTAAGCAGTTGGATAAACTGGGCGGTAAACTGGGGTGTTTTTAACGCGGCGATGACCTCGCCAAGCGTTTGATATTCTGGAGTCTTCATACTATAGAATCAATCTCTATTTGGCAGGGATTGGCGCATCTCATCCAGTCCACCAGCATCATAGATACGAGTAAAACCTTGTCTAATTAAGCGTTGTTTGGCGATATTAGAGCGGTTACCGGTGCGACAATAAAGCACGATAGGTTGGTCTTTGGCAAATTGGGTTAAGCCAGAGTTCATAATTTCACTTAGTGGAATGTGCTGAGCGGAGTCAAGATGCCCTTGCATAAATTCTTGTTCAGTTCGAACATCAATCAACACTGCGCCTTCAGCGATCATGGACCAAGCCATTTCAGCGCGTGGTGAAGCGCCAGCAGTTTCAGATAAGAGAACGCCAATCAATAGCGCTATTCTAGTCAAGCGTAAAACGTAACGTCGCATTGTGCTCTCCAATCAAAATGATAAATTAAGTGTTCAACCGCTCTGTTTGCCTATGCTCATGGGGAGTGACTCACTGGCCGCCTACCTGCAACGTCAAGTCGTTTGGGTATACCTATATACGATAGATGGGTTCGTTATTTCAATCATTTCGCAACAGTATGCCTATTTTGCTATTTTTATTCCATAAGGTGTGGTTACCTGTTGCGCCAAGTGGTTTGGTGATGACGATTCAGTCGTATGATGTGGCTGGATTTTGCTATGTACATAGTGATTTTGTGGCTTAGCTCTCCCCCGTGATAAAAAGGGCTAAGTTTTTTTGTCGATTAGCCGTTAAACTAGAAACACTTTTCGCTTTAGAGACAGATAAGGACATACTCATGAAAAAGTACTTTCCAACCTTAAGCTTAGCGGCTTTATTGTTGGCTGCTGCTGCCCCCGTTTATGCTCAATCTACCCCTTTTAATATGACGGCTAGCGCTGGTCCTACGCAAGTGTCTTATGGCGGGCAAAGTGCCACGGGTTATCAATGGCAAGTGCGAGGCTCCTACCGTTTGACGCCATTTAGTTCGGTTAACTTAGGCTACGGCGAAACGAACGCCGATTTAAAAGATAAAGAAGGTGATAAACACGCTTATAAAGCTTATACCGTCCCGCTAACCATGACGCTGCGTCACCCTATGCAGATAGGTGATGTGTATTTACGAGCGGGTGGTCAATACTACAATCGGACTTATAAAGACGTTGAAAGTGATGGGTTTGGTTTGACTGGAGCCGTAGGAATCAATCTGAATAATATGGACGGTTCGAATTTTTCTCTAGAAATCGGTTATAGCACCCAAGGAAGTGCAGATTCAACCTCAATTACTATCGGGGCTGGGATTGGCTTTTAAGCGTATTGATTGAGCTTGTGATTCACATACTTGCTTCCCATAGCATCATGTCTACCGAGTCGCTAACCTCGACGTCATACTCGCTATACCCAACTACTTGGCGTTGTAGGTAGGCGGCAAGTGAGTAAATCCCCATGAGCATAGAAAAACGATGTGATTGGGGGAAACGAACGTAGCCAACACCGCTGCTGCTTCAAGTAGGAAGGGTATAAACAGCGAGGACTGTCGAGTTTATCTTTTACCAATAAGCCGATTTAGTGATGATAAGTCATCACGGCGAGATATTATCAGTTCACTGTGACTGATTCTTCAGCATCAAGTTTTTTGATTATCGCATCAATCGGCATCGCTCTTGCGTAGACATACCCTTGAATTAAAAACACACCTTGTCGAGCAAGATAATCGACTTGGTTGATGGTCTCTGCGCCTTCTGCGATTAACTCAATATTGACTGCTTTTGCTGAAGCAATAATCGAGTCTAGTACGCTCTTTTTCACATCATCGGTTTCTATCGTATCAACAAACATTTTGTCTATTTTTATGCTACGAATATGCAAATGTTGTAAATAAGAAAACCCGCCATAACCTGTACCGAAGTCATCAATTTTGAACTGATACCCTTTTTCCATCAGTAGAGCGATCTCCTTGCTTGCTGCAGTTAAATCGTTGATAGGAATGCGTTCGGTCAATTCAAACTTTATACGCTCAGATTGAGGCCAATGTAGGGAACTGAAAAGAGTTGAAAGATGGCACTTTTCAACATGCTCAGCGACCAAATTAATACTGACCCAATGTGATATTGGTAAATGGTCTAAATCACGTAAGACGATCTTAATGATTTGATTGGTGATTTTAATGATTAATCCTGTACTTTCAGCGGCATGAATAAATAAATCTGGGGCGATTAATTCGTGACCTTTTTGCCAACGCAGAAGTACTTCGTAACCGACAATTTTCTTAGTTCGGCTATCGATGATGGGTTGATAATAGGGAAGAAACTCGTTATCTCGAATCCCTTTTTCAATTAAACCCTCAATTGAATTCCGGTAGTTTCGCATAATCCAATAGCCGCCCATCAGTAAACCACCAAATAAAAGGCTCAACGGCGTACCCCAGATCAATAGGTTATGTTGTACATACTGTTGTAAGGCTCGGCCTGCCCATAGAGCTTGTGTATTAGCGGCTGCAATGCCTTGTACTGATACGTTCAATGAATGAGCGTTAGCTTCGTTGAGAATGGCTTCATCGCCTCTTTGAACTAATAATACAGGATGATCTTGATTGACAAATCGCGCTTCATAATAAAAGCAGTCGGAACAAGGTTGATTAAGTTTACTCTGTGTCCAACTACTATCCAAAACCCAAATCGCGGTGTTACCTTTTTGAGAAAACTGGATCATTAGTTCACTTTCTGTACCGGCAATGTCTGGTGTTGCCGCGAGAGAAAATACCGAGGTTTCTTTATTACTATTACCTAGGTCATTGAGTGCATTCAGTTCTAATGGATACCCAAGGGTTGAGCATTGTGTTCCCTCATTGGTTGCTATCCCCATAAAACGAATATAACGACTGTAATAGTGAGGATCGCGAATCACTTGCCAGTCATGAGCGCTACAGTCAAATTGCAGTTGTTTGATCTGTTGTTGGATCATGGTTTGTAACTCGTTACTACGTAGGGTCAAATAACGTTCTATTTGAGATTTTTTTTGCGTCAATAATAAGTTGGTAGCGTAAGCGCTAATCAGTGGGAAAGTGGCAAAATAAATCAAAAGTGGCAGAAGCAACAAAGAGAAGGCGCGTTGTCTTGTGCGATTGACTGGCAAGATCTTCATCCCTAAAACGGTCGTGTGTTTACACTACTTTAGCACCCTTTGTGTTACCCTCAGGTGTTATCTGAACAGATATTACAAAAATGCTGTCTCACTAATGAGAATGTTGTCTATTTAATGAGAGCTGGTTCTTATTATGGTCAAATCGGCATCAGGTTCTTATTGATGTTGATTCACGGAAAAATTTTGAACACTAAGACAATTTTTTGTTGCTATTCTCATCACTTGCTCCATAGACGCTATCTTTATAGGAGCGTGCTTTGGCAGAGTTTGATGCCGTTTCGTCATGTACTGCAGGTTAAAAATAACAAGCCGTTTGTCTTTATTTAGGGTCATCATTAAAGGAGGTGATTATGGAAAAACACTCACCGAACACCGCGACAACGAAAGTCCGCCGCCAAGCCTGGCATAGCCAATCCGAGCAAGATATAGTCCAACAACTCAATACCGATACAGACAATGGCTTATCATCCCAAGAAATTCAAATCAGACTAGAGCGTGATGGACGAAATGTCATTACTGGTCAGGCGATGATGCCAGCATGGAAACGTTTATTATTACAATTTCATAACCCTTTGATCTACATATTATTAGTCGCAACACTCGTGACGACGATTTTGGGCGAATACGTTGATGCTGGGGTCATCTTATTGGTGGTTTTAATCAATGCGTTGATAGGTTTTATGCAAGAAAGTAAAGCCGAGCAAGCGATTAACTCACTCAAGAAGATGCTGTCTTCCAATACAACAGTGATCCGTGATGGTAAAAAACAGTCGGTGGCTACCACGGATCTTGTATGTGGCGATATTGTCGTTTTAGCCTCCGGTGATAAAGTGCCTGCGGATATTCGCCTTTATCAGTGCCGAGATTTACAAATTGATGAATCAACCTTAACGGGAGAATCGGTGGCCGTTGAAAAGCGGCTGGGCGAGCTTGAACCAGATACCGTATTAGGTGATAGGCAAAATATGGCTTTTGCGGGCACGTTAGTCACTTATGGCACCGCTCAAGGCATCATTGTCGCCACTGGCGATGACACACAGACGGGCCAAATAGCGAGTATGATTGCCGGGGCGACTCAGTTAGAAACGCCATTAACTCGGAAAATTCATGCCTTTAGCCAATTGCTGTTATGGGTAATTTTAGTATTAGCCGGAGTGACTTTTTTTATCGGCTTGGGTTACGGTTTGCCTGCTGCTGATACCTTTATGGCAGCCGTTGCTTTGGCGGTGGCAGCGATTCCGGAAGGTCTTCCTGCCGTAGTTACCATTACGCTAGCGATAGGTGTACGTCGCATGGCAAAGCGTAATGCGATTATTCGTAAGCTATCAGCGGTAGAAACACTCGGTTCGACCAATGTTATTTGCTCAGATAAGACGGGGACGTTGACCGAAAACCAAATGACGGTACAAAAGCTTTATGCGGGAGGCTCTGCTCTTGAAGTGACAGGCAGTGGTTATGCTCCGCAGGGTGAAGTTCCTGATATTTGGAAAGAGAATAATGCTTTTCAACATTTATTACGTGCAGGATTATTAAATAATGATTCACGGCTGTTGGAAAAAGAAGATCGTTGGTTGGTGGAAGGCGATCCAACCGAGGGCGCGCTCATTGCCTGCGGATTAAAAGCAGGATTAGATAATTCCTCTTGTCAGCAAACTTACCGTCGTCTCGATACCATTCCTTTTGAGTCTGACCGTCAATATATGGCGACCTTGCACCGTTTTGATGAGCAACATAATTTGATTTACCTTAAAGGGTCGGTAGAGCAAATCAGTCGTCGTTGTGGTCAGCAATTAATGGCTGATGGCAGTTTAGTCACACTCGATCATGATAAGCTCGATGAGCAAGTTACTCAATGGGCGAGTCAAGGGTTGAGGGTCTTAGCGTTTGCGTTGCAGTGGGTTGATCATCATGAACAAACGCTGCAGCGTTTTAACCAACATGAAGGCGAAGCGAATCTTATCTTTTTAGGTTTGCAAGCGATGATTGATCCTCCTCGTGCCGAAGCGATTCAAGCCGTTAACATCTGTCAAAAAGCGGGTATTCAAGTCAAGATGATTACGGGCGATCATGCGCTAACGGCAAAAGCGATCGCCTCTCAAATCGGGATTGCTAGTGCTACGCACTCTGATTTTGGGGCCGTATTAACAGGGCAGCAGTTGAGTGAATTGGACGAAGAGCAGTTGCAGCGAGCTTGTCGTGAAGTGTCCGTCTTTGCTCGGGTTGCCCCGGAGCAAAAGCTACAATTGGTTAATGCCTTACAATCTCATCAATTGGTTGTCGCGATGACAGGAGATGGTGTTAATGATGCGCCTGCTTTAAAGCAAGCGGATATTGGTATAGCCATGGGGATCAGCGGGACAGAAGTGGCGAAGGAAGCCTCGGATATGGTGCTGACCGATGATAATTTTTCATCGATTGAAGCGGCGGTAGAAGAGGGGCGTAATGTCTTTGATAACCTGACTAAGTTCATCACGTGGATCTTACCGACCAACCTAGGCCAAGGGTTAGTCATCATGGTGGCGATTGTCTTTGGATTAACGTTGCCGATTTTGCCCGTCCAAGCACTGTGGCTGAATATGACTACTGCCGTTTTTCTTGGCTTGATGCTGGCCTTTGAACCTAAAGAAGAGGGAATTATGCAACGGCAGCCTCGTGAGTTAAAAGAGCCAATATTAAACCGAGAAATTGTTGGGCGGATTATCTCGGTCAGTAGCCTATTACTCTTGGGGGCATTTGGATTGTTCCAATGGTCAGTTACGCAAGGAGCAAGCTTAGAAGAATCACGTAGTATTGCTGTTACGCTATTTGTTGTGGTGCAAAGCTTCTTTTTATTAAACTGCCGTCGTTTGAATGGTTCGATTTTTACTATGTCATGGCAGACCAATCCGTGGATTGTCGTTGGGATTGTGTCGATGATTTGCGCCCAATTGGCATTTTTATATTTGCCTTTCATGAACTTGTTATTTCAAAGTGCGCCGATTTCGGCTAGCTATTGGGCAGTGATGGTCGCCTACGGAATGGCAGTGATGATCTTAATTGAACTTGAAAAAATGCTTTGGCGACGTATGAAACGCTAAATGTTACGCTACCCAACCACCAGAGTATCGATACTGCTCTGGTGGTTGGTCTAACATCCGGGAGTCTGCTGGCTTTATGCTTGTAACTCGGTTAAAACGTGTTGTAATGATGGTCGAATATGATGGCCAAGTGCACGGATGCTATCGTTAGGTTCGACGAGATCTGGGATTTGAAACGTATGCATCTTAGCAGCGATGGCCGAGCGTACGCCATTATTGGAATCTTCAAAGGCTAAGCATTGTTGAGGATCTACCGACAGTCGTTGGGCTGCCAAAAGGTAGATTTCAGGATCGGGTTTACCATTGACAACTTCACAACCCGTAGTGAGGGAATCAAAATAGTGATCAAGTTTGGCTAAGCGTAATTTAATGGTAGCGACTTCTTTTTGCGTTGACGTGGCGACAGCAGTGGGAATATTGTGTTGCTTCAGCCATTCCAGTAACTCAATGACCCCTTCTTTGACGGGAATTGGGTGATGTTTAACGACCGCGTCGTAGCCTTTGCGCCATTCTTTGTGCAACCGTGGATAATCAAGATCGGGACCATAGCCTGCTTTTAAACCTTGCTCAATTCCAGCGGCGTTGCAGCCAATCACAGAGAGGTAGACTTCGCGCAGAAAAGGAACACCTACCGTCTGGCATGCTTGTTCAAATACTCTTAAACACACGCGTTCGGTATCAAGCAGTAGGCCATCCATATCAAAAATAGCAGCATTATAATTCATAAAAAACCTTTGGGCAGAGTGAAAGAATGATCATTATCTTTATGTGATAGTAAACGTTGATATCGCCTTACTAATTGAAGTGACGCTATGAACAAATCCAAGTCTATCTCTGTGATTTTTGGTTATATAAATCATCTAATTAGCCGAGATAGTTTATAACACTTGAGTTATGATAGATAACGATCCATTTTTCAGTATCATCGTCAGTCGCTCTAAGCTGAACAACAGCTCTGAGTTATTATTTGGCAATCTTTGGTAGGGTAAACAACATTGAAGTCAATATCAATCAAGCAGTGGATGCCTGGGTTATATCAGCTTAAGCAGTATGAAAAAGTGTGGTTGTTGGATGATGTTCGTGCCGCCTTTTCAGTGGTGGCAGTCGCACTACCTGTCGCGATTGCTTACGCTCAATTGACTGGGGTATCGGCGATTGTTGGCCTTTATTCCTGCGTACTACCGATGATGGTGTATGCGTTGTTTGGTACTTCTCGACAACTAATTGTGGGGCCTGATGCGGCGACGTGCGCGGTAGTGGCCGCTGTCGTTACACCTTTGGCCGCTGGCGATCCGACTAAACACTGGCAGTTGGTCATTACCATGACGGCGATGACCGGTTTTTGGTGCTTAATTGCGAGTCGCTTTCGTTTAGGTCTTTTTGCTGATTTCTTATCTCGCCCTATCTTACTTGGGCTACTCAATGGCGTAGCATTAACCATTATTGTTGGGCAGCTAGGTAAAGTCTTCGGCATTAACTATGAGCAGCGTTATCTATTAGAAAGAATCATTGAAGCTCCCCACCGTTTATTGGATTTACACTGGCAAACGGTGTTGATCAGCGGAATAACGTTACTCGTTTATTGGTTATCGAAACGCTTTCGACCTGCGTGGCCTGCGGCAATGTTAGCCATCGTGGTTGCGGCTATTTTGGTATGGTTCACTAAACTTGATCGTTATGGGGTAAGTGTTGTTGGGGTTATCGAAGGTGGCCTACCGATTTTTCAAGCGCCAGCATTTAATATTGGTATTACTCGAGAATTGGTTGTGCCTGCACTTAACTTAGCTGTAGTGAGTTTTGTGAGTATGATGCTGACTGCGCGCAGTTTTGCGGCGAAAAATGGTTATGATATTAATCCGGATAAAGAGTTTCGAGCGCTTGGTTTAGCAAATTTAGCGTCGGCTTTTTCACAAGGTTTTGCGATTAGTGGGGCGGACTCGCGTACGGCCGTGAACGATGCTAATGGCGGAAAATCGCAATTAGTCTCAATCATTGCTGCTGTAGTGATTGGTTTTGTGGCGATTTTTCTTTACCAACCATTGCAATATATTCCGAGTGCGGCATTAGGAGTCGTCTTGATCATTGCTTCAATGTCATTACTGGATCTCAAAGGGGTTTGGGGATTAAGAAAACGCAATCGTGATGCCTTCTATCTCTCGTCGATTACGTTGATCGCGGTGCTGGTCGTAGGGGTAATTCCTGGTATTACGCTTGCCGTCTTATTAGGATTATTCCAATTTTTACGTGTGGTGATGCGCCCGAGCGATCAGTGCTTAGGTTTGGATGAAGACGGTACAATTCGTACCATGGATGAATCCAGTAAAGCGTCTGCCATTCCTGGTCTTTTGTTGTATCGTTTTAATTCACCATTAACCTATTTTAATGCGCCGTATTTTAAAGCACGTTTATTAGAAAAGATTGATCAAAATCCAGATGAGTTGAGCTGTGTGGTGATTGATGCCGTAGCGAGTTTTACTCATTTGGATTTAAGTGTGATGGCGGTACTGGCTGAAACGCAGACTTTACTCAAGAAACGTGGTATTCGTTTAATTCTTGCCGGACGCAAGCGCAGTTTACGCCAATGGTGTGAAGCTGCGGGAGTCCCTGTTGGAGACGGTGGACTGGTGTTGCGTGCGGATATGTATTTGGCGATTAAATTGACGGGTTGTTATCAACATGCCGTTGAAGAAGGTCAAATTCCAACCGTACAGAAAGAACCTAATCCAGACGAACCACCTAAGCCTATTCCTGAGGTCGCTTAAATAATTAGGCCCGCGATTATGCGGGCCTAAATTTTTGCTTAGAAGCCTTTAATATTTTCAGCTTCTAGCTCAGTAAAGTATTTGACCGTTTTGACCTTAAGCTCTTGAGTCGCGGGAGCATCACAGACAATCACCGCTTTAGGGTGCAATTGTAACGCTGATACGGTCCACATATGATTCACACAACCCTCAACAGCGGCTTGTAAGGCGAGTGCTTTATTGTGTCCAGTAACAAGGATCATCACTTCTTCAGCATCTAATAATGTCCCCACGCCAATGGTTAAAGCGTATTTTGGTACTTGTGAAATATCACCGTCAAAGAAGCGAGAGTTAGCAATGCGAGTATCTTCAGTTAGGGTTTTTATGCGAGTACGTGAAGAGAGTGATGACGCAGGTTCGTTAAAAGCAATATGTCCGTCATTACCCACGCCACCCATAAACAGATTAATTTTACCGTAAGATTTAATTTTATCTTCGTAGCGTTTGCATTCCAGCTCATGGTCGTCAGTATTGCCGTCTAACAAATTAATATTTTGTGGCTGAATGTCGATATGGTTGAAGAAATTATTGTACATAAACGAGTGGTAGGACTCTGGGTGATCTTCAGCAATACCAATGTACTCGTCCATATTAAACGTCACGACATGTTTAAAGCTGACCTCGCCAGCTTGATACAACGCAATCAGTGCTTTGTAAGTGGCTAGCGGCGTTCCTCCGGTTGGCAGCCCAAGTACAAAAGGGCGGTCGGCCGTCGGTTTGAAAGCATTGATACGTTTTGCAATATGTGCCGCAGCCCACTTACCTACCTGTGCCGCTTGTTGTAATGGAATTAATCTCATCAGTTACCCCTAATTATATTTATTGATCCCCTGGCGACTTAAAGTTGTTATGGTATGAGGTCTGGCCCACCCATTTCTTTCAGTGCTATGGATACGGTGCTAATTACATTAATTTTCATTATAAAATAAGTTGTTGGTAACGGCTATGCTTTGGGTCAAACTTTTTTGTTTTAGGGAGATGGATTGCTTTTTATCAGCCAATGAATGCCTTTGTCATCGACTAACATGAAGCGTCTGGGTTGATTTTATTGAATGATAAAAAGAAAAAATTCACGGAGTGAATTAAGTCTTGTCACTTTATCTATCGTTCTAGCCGAAATGGTAATGTTGATATTTAGAGCGAATGAGTGGCGAGAAATCATCTCACTATCCATACTAAATAGGAGAGCACTCAAGGGAGCTACTGCAATGAAAAATGAACTTGAATCAAGCAAAATACTGCACGCTTACGAAAAAGTAATGGAACACGGGACACCGACAGAGTTTGGTAAAATTTATGAAGGCATAGAGGCCTTTTCTGATTACGATGGATACACTGTGTATCTGCGAGGCAATGGTGTTGAACTCAAAGTGGGTTTCCATAATACGTATCATTTGGATTACGACCAAGAGCATTTACGCGACAGTTTTCTGAAAAAAATTGCGCTATTGGCTAAATAGGTCTGTTTTCTCAAGCCACTTGCCGCCTACCTGCAACTCCAAGTAGTCTGGGTATATGATGCGATAATGTGGATAGAATCTGGGTTAGGTAGAGTATTGATGCCTTACTGGCTGTTATTGATAGAAAAAACAAAGCCCCGAACCAAAATAGACTAGGGGCTTTGGGAGAAAGATTCATTGGGTTAAAAAAACAATCACTAATGTAGCGTTTGAGCCATCAAGTGCAAGGCATTGACCGCCGAGCTGTGACTTAACGCCCACTACGGGGTTAATTTGATGAGCGGTCTGCTATGCCCCGTAATGATTAATCTTCTTCAACCAAGCTTGGTTCATCATCAGTATAATCATCGGACGCATCGGGTTTGTTGCGTCCATTTAGGGTATGGAAGCGTTTACGACCGCGTGATAGACGCACATACTTCATCCAAACTCGCTCGATCTTACTGCTCGCCAGTTCTGGGTTAGCTAGCACGTCAACAAAATGCTGTTCTTCAGCGTTTTCTGGGCTTAGCTCACCGGATTCAAGGCCAAGCATAGTGTCTCCGTAAAGGATCAGCAGTTCTTCTTCACCTAAAGTGAAATCACCAGACTTGGCAAAACCGCGGGGAAATTTTTTGGTATCGTAAAAACGTTTTTTACCGTGACGAAAGACTGTTTCAGACATATCAACCTCGTGTGAATACGCGGAGTACTTAAAGGTATTTTCGGCTCAATGTTCCAGTGATACGGCGTATCTCTGAGGCCATTTAGGTACACCATTACTTAGCTGTGGATTACGGCGAAAGTTAGGCGCAAACTCTGGAAAAGAAAAACAAAAATTTTTTATCGTCATAATTGTCGTTCCTTGTTAATCTTCACCAGTCATAGCAGAGGATTCAATAATGGACGTAAAAGTCTTTCGTACTTTTCTTGAACTGGCTAAAGTTCGTCATTTTGGACGGGCAGCGGAAAATCTTTATTTGACTCAAGCTGCCGTTAGCGCTCGAATCAAACAGTTAGAAAATTATTTTGACGCGCAGCTGTTTAGCCGCGATCGAAACAACATTAAATTGACGTCAGCTGGTGAACGTTTGGTCGGTTATGCAGAGGTCATGGTCGCAACGTTACAGCAAGCTAAGCTTGAGCTCTCTTTAGAGAGCGGTAAGGCGCTACAGCTCACGTTAGGCGGAACACCTAACATATGGGATGCGTACTTGCAAAACTGTCTAAGCGCGGTGACTGATGCGTTTAGTGGTTATGGGTTTAAAGCTGAGGTGATGGGGAGAGAGCAACTGAACCGTCAGTTACTTGAACGCACGCTGGATATGGCGTTTGCTTTTGATCAAATTAAAGCCGATGAGCTGCAATGCAAGAAAGTCGCCGACTTGGTGTTAGTGCTTGTTTCAACTCGACCAGATACTGCTGATAGCGTTTTTGAGAATCGTTATGTTTATGTTGACTGGGGAATGCGTTTTGCTTCCGAGCATGCCGATAGGCATCCTCGAGCACCTGCGCCATTCTTACGGACTTCGACGGCGCGTATTGCTTTAGATTTTATTTTAGAGAAAGGAGGGAGTGCTTATTTACCCGCATCGGTGGTTGCTCCCTTCATCCAATCGGGACAACTGTATCGAGTGGCTGCCGTTGCCGATTGGTATTGGCCAATTTACCTGAGCTATCGAAAAAATAGTTCATCCATCGACGCCATTGTACAGGTTGAAAAATTAGTGCAAAACATCGATCCGTTGACGGCGTACAGTTTGCAAAAAGCGGCTGAATTGAACGCGACAAAAACGGACGTTGATTAGAGGAAACAATTGAAAATTCTTGAGGGTTACTGAACGACATTGAGAGTCGAGTGTGATGGTGAAGGGTGATGGTTGAGATGAGGTAAAGTAAAAAGGGTAAGTTTTACTTACCCTTTTTACTGAATCGAACAACTTACTTGGTGTAAGACTGAGCAATATTATCGATGCGCTCGTTCGCGCGTGCTGCTTCTTCTTGTGCAGCGAGGGCTGCATCAGTTAGCGAGGCATTTTCACTTTTCAGTGCTGCAATTTGACTATTGAGTTGACTGACTTGGTTGTTTAACTGATCTAGCTTAGTCGTGGTTGCTTCGTCAGGACCTGATGCACAACCGGCTAGGAGAAGTACAGAAGACGCTGCAGCGGCAAGTAACATTTTGTTCATATTGAACTCCTTGTTGATATTTATCAAATACGCCCTATACATTATTGTTCACTTGACCCTGGCGATCCGTTCCTACTTGAGGTTAGCGTGGTGTTGGCTCCACAAGCTGGCCCATGCTAATGGGGTTTACTTATCTTGCCATCGACCTGCCACTTCATGTGCTCCGGAGAGGCATTGACCAACCGCCTAGGTGTATACCATATAGTAGCGAGTTAAAGTGTAGACACTATTTTCACTCACGACTATAGATTAAAAGTCAAAATAACCCAAAATTTTATACCTTAATCAATTGTTTGGGCTTTGCCTCAATGTTTTATGACTTTGGTATTGTTTAAAACAGAGAATATTTTATGGGATTGCTATCTATAGCGGTCACATTCAAGTTATTATGTCACTTGATACCCAGTCGTTACTTGACGCTATAATCAGAGGTTGGAAGCCGCATTCACTTTATCACAGAGCCTATATGTAGGCGGATTGAAGGAAGCGTCATTTCGTTAACTGTCGTTGCAAGTGATTTGGTATACTACGTTTGATATTTTGTTGACTGCCTACTTTTCAGGCGGCGTTATTTTTATTGGAGAATCCTTTGCAGTTTAAAGAATTAGGCCTAGACAATCGCTTATTAAAAACATTAGCACATTATGACTTTAAGCAAGCGACCGATATCCAGCGACAAGCTATTCCTGTTGCGATGGCAGGTAAAGATTTATTGGCTTCGTCCAAAACGGGTTCGGGGAAAACGTTAGCCTTCTTGCTTCCAATGCTGCATAAAGCGCTAAAAACCAAAGCGTTATCTGCACGTGACCCTCGTGGTGTTATCTTGGTCCCTACTCGTGAGTTAGCAAAACAAGTCTACAGTGAATTGCGTTCGGCATTAGCGGGATTAAGCTACACGGCAACCTTGATCACCGGAGGGGAAAACTTCAATGATCAAGTGAATGCCTTGCGTCGAGGTCCTAAGTTTATTGTTGCTACGCCGGGACGTTTAGCGGATCACCTTGAACATCGCTCTCTTTTCTTACAAGGGTTAGATACGCTGATTTTGGATGAAGCGGATCGGATGTTGGATCTCGGTTTTGCACCACAGTTACGGCATATCCACAATGCTGCTAAGCATCGTCGCCGACAAACATTGATGTTTTCTGCCACGTTGGATCACGCAGAAATGAACACCATTGCGCATGAGATGTTGAAAGAGCCTAAACGGATTGCGATTGGTTTAGGCAATGAACAGCATAAAGACATTCGCCAGCGTTTCTATTTGTGTGACCATCTGGATCATAAAGAAGCATTACTGGATCGCATCTTAAACGATGCTGAGTATCGACAAGTGATCATTTTCACAGCGACTCGCGCAGATACGGAACGTTTAACTAATAAGCTAAATGAGCAAAATTTAAAAGTTGTTGCCCTCAGTGGTAGCCTCACTCAGACTCAACGTAATACGATTATGAGTCAATTTGAACGTGCGGTATTTAAGATCTTAGTTACCACCGATATTGCTTCTCGAGGATTGGATATTGCCAACGTCACGCATGTGATTAACTTTGATATGCCGAAACATACGGAAGAGTATGTGCACCGCGTAGGTCGTACGGGGCGTGCCGGTAATCAAGGTGATGCCATTTCTTTGGTTGGTCCTAAAGATTGGGACAGCTTTAAAAGAGTGGAAGCCTTTTTACAGCAAGATATTCAATTTGAAGTGTTAGAAGGTCTGCAAGGTAAGTTTACAGGCTTACGTCCTCGTCAGCCTCTGAATAAAGCAACGGTTTCAACAGGTAAAGTGAAAAAGCAGGTTAAAAAGCTGCCCCAAAAACCAGTGAAACGCGATAAAAGTTTTTATCAGAATGTGGCGGTGGGTGATTCGGTATTTATCCCGAAAAAGAAAACAGCGCCTAAGCCTGATGACGAATAACGCTACTCACTTTATGTTGTTCAAGCAGTCAAAACTGTCTTAGTTAGTAAGAGTCAAAACAAAAAGCGCCCTCATTATTGAGTGGCGCTTTTTGTTTGATCAAGCCTTGTGAGCTTAGAATATTAAGTGTGCTACACCGACAATAACCGGTAGTGTGATAAGAGTCCGGAGAATAAAGATCACAAATAACTCAAGGATATTAACCGGAATTCGGCTACCGAGTAATAATGCACCGACTTCAGACATATAAATAAGCTGAGTGACTGACATTGCTGCGATGACAAAACGAGTCATTTCGTTATCGATTGACGCTGCCAAAATTGCAGGGATAAACATATCTGCAAAACCAACCACAATCGTTTGTGAGGCTTGTACGGCTTCTGGTACCCCTAGAAACTCTAGATAAGGAACGAAAGGTTGACCAAGAATTGCAAAGACAGAAGTATATTCAGCGATGATCAAAGCCATCGTACCTAAACCCATCACGACCGGTAAGACGCCAAATACCATATCAACCGCATTACGGATACCTTCGCCAAACACCGATTTTACGGATTTCACTTGCGCGGCTTTCTCTAATGCGAGTGACATACCCCAAGAGAAAGCACTGTGCTGTTCTGGAATAGCATCGGCATCTTTATGTGGTTTAGTCCCATCAATAAACTCATCTTTCTTCAAACTGAGTGGTGGCAGGCGAGGGATAATCACCGCGGCAACAAAACCAGCCAAGCAAATCGCACCGTAGAAAGGCAAAAAGAGGTGTTCTAATTGTACTTGCGCGAGTACCACTAAACTAAAAGTGATCGAGACAGCAGAGAAAGTGGTTCCGACGACCGCGGCTTCACGTTGAGTATAGAATTTATCTTCATACTGTTTGCTGGTCAGCAAGATGCCGACACTGCCATCACCAAGCCAAGAAGCGGTACAGTCAATGGCACTGCGTCCAGGTAGGTTAAACAAAGGGCGCATGACACGGCTGAGTAAACTTCCCATCAGTTCCAATAAACCAAAGTTTAATAGTAGTGGAAGCAGTAAACCGGCAAAAATGAACACCGAGAATAAAGTGGGTAGTAAGCCTTCTAAGACTAATCCACCCGTGTTCTCTTCCCAAATCAGTTCTGGACCGACTTTAAAAAAGGTCATGATGATGGCTGCACCGCCAATAACACGAACCGTCAGCCATACCCAGCTTGGATTGAATAAATTATTGAGGAAAGGGGAATTAACAATCACACGAGGCTTAAAGAGTTTAGTTGCCACTGAAGCGATGGACATAAAAGCGACAATGACCGTGATAATACTGACTAAGTAATCACCGAACAGGGCTTGTATCGATTTGGCTAACACGGCGACAGGGATTGTCAATCCACCATTATAGTAAACGGGTGCCATAAACAGGAACACACCAATTAATGATGGGATGAGGAACATCCACAGACTGGCAGCAGGGAGAGTTTTCTCCTGCGCTGGTAAAGTTTGAGAGTTATCTTGCATTACTTTTCCTGTTTACAACTGTTTAATTAAAGCCATTCCTTGGCATATTAATTCACTAAACATCCCTATTTAATCAATGTGCGCAGAATAACTATTTTCAACCTTGCTTGCAATACTATTCAATAAATAGGGTTAGTTATTCAATCGTTTGCGCTAATCAAAAAACAGATAGCAGCGAATTGTTTTGTTATTGTTGCATTGGTTAAATTATTGTTTAAGTGGGCAGTGTTGTTTTTGTGAGTTATAGCACTGTTTTGTAGGAGTGGAAGGGAGTTAAGAAAGCCCTTATTGTTGATCGTTTTCCATATAGTATTGAAAAACAACAAGAAATAAGGGCTGTTATGGTTGGCGTAATTTAAAGTAGAGAATTCGAGATGCGATTTAATTAACCGTAGGCTGAATATGTTTTGCTAAGCTATCTTTTAATGCGTCTGAAAACGTAGCATAAAGATTCTGCTCACCAATTAATTCCGTTATCCCTGAACGATGCAATTTTAGTGTCACGCGAGAGTTCGCTCCTGAAATCAGCACTTGGACCTGTTTTTTCTGGAAGCGTTTGATCATCGCTTCTAGCGTTTGCAACGCAGTGATGTCCATAAAAGGTACCCATTTTAAACGAATGATTAAAATGCGTGGTGTTTCTTGGATATTACTCATCACATGTTCGAAGTTTTCTGCAGCAGCGAAGAAAAATGGCCCTTCTAGAGCATACACGGCAATATCACGTGGTAATTGAGACAATCCATGCTCTGCAAGTTCTTGAGTTAAATCTGGGCTTGTACTGGCTTTAATTTCGACACTGGAGGCCATGCGTTTGACAAAATGTAAGGTCGCGATGATGACCCCAATATTGACAGCGACCACTAAATCGGCGAATACGGTCAATACAAAAGTGATCAGCAAAATAACCACATCTGCCTTTGGAGCGCGTTTTATTAATTTAATAAAATGTGGTGCTTCACTCATATTCCAAGCCACGACAAATAAAATGGCACTTAACGTTGCTAGGGGAATATTGACGGCCAGTGGCGCTAAGACTAATAGAATCACTACAAGAGTCAGAGCGTGGACGATTCCGGATAACGGGCTATTGCCGCCATTACGCACATTGGTGGCGGTACGAGCGATAGCGCCTGTTGCTGCAATACCCCCAAATAGTGGGGCGATGATATTCGCCATGCCTTGGCCCACTAACTCTTGGTTGGAGTTATGTTTGGTGCCGGTCATGCCATCGGCGACGACAGCAGAGAGTAGTGACTCAATAGCGCCAAGCATAGCGATAGCAAAAGCAGGACCAATCAGTGGTAGCATTTGACTAAACGTAATGCTTGGCATTGAGAATTCCGGCAAGCCTTGCGGAATACCACCGAAAGCAGAACCAATGGTGCGCACGTCATCAAAACCAATCGTATATTGAAATACAGTGACAACGACTAAAGCCAATAGTGGTCCAGGAACCTTACTTAACTTCGGAAGTTTTGGTCCCCAAATAACCAACGCAAGTGAAAATAGGGCGAGCAGGGTGGTCGTTACATCTAGGCTGGGCAAGGCATAAAAAAGCGCAATAAGTTTTTGATGGAAATGTTCTCCGGTAATTGCCGGTAAACCAAAAAACTCTTGCCACTGTCCAATCCAAATGATGACCCCAATACCACTGGTAAAGCCCACAATGACCGGATGAGGGATGTAGCGAATAATACTCCCCAGTTTAGCAAGACCAAGAACGAGTAATATCACACCAGCCATCATGGTCGCGATTTGTAGGCCAGTAATACCATATTGAGCGACGATGCTGGCTAAAATAACAATGAATGCGCCTGTTGGACCGGCGATTTGTACTCGCGAACCACCGAACAAAGAGACAATCAACCCAGCAATGATTGCCGTATAAATGCCCTGCTCAGGTTTGACCCCTGAGGCGATGGCGAATGCCATGGCTAAAGGTAGAGCAACCACACCAACAATCACACCGGCACTGATATTTTTTATCCACTGGTTGGGCTTGAATAAGCCAGCTTTATAAGAGTCATAAATGGCAAACATTGATCATCACCTTAGAAAAAGAAGGGAGAAATAGGGACGCGGAGGATTCTACGCTCATTTACCCTCCTGTAAAGATTGAAACGGGTAGGCTCGGTGTGAATGGTTCACGTTGTTTGGGGATAGTAGTTGAGCATGTATGCAAGCACGCTTATAATCTCTTCAGTTGTTCAAAATTGATACAAAATAGAAATGGAGTTTGTCATGATCAATAAACGTTTTTTTAAAACGAAGAATGAAGTGGAAGTTACTTTTGAACTTGAGGCCCCTCAAGATGCTGAGCGCGTAGATATTGTCGCTGATTTTTTAGATTGGCAGCCTCAAGCTATGAAAAAAACCGCAAAATCCAATGTGTATAAATTTAAAGCTCGTTTGCCTAAGGATGCAGAATTCCAATTTCGTTACCGACTTAATGAGCAGCAATGGCTCAATGATGCACAGGCGGATCATTATGTTGCCAATGAATTTGGCGAGGATAACTGTCTTATCCGTACCTATGAGCCAGCCTCTCATTAATTCATGTTTATGGCGGTTTGCTCTTAAGTCAATATACCCAATAGTTGCTTAAGCTTTTGCAGAGGATTTCATAAGATTGTTGTTACGTTAATGATAGTGTCAATGAGATGCATAACTTAGCGTAACAACGATTTTTCATCGAAAGAAAACAGTGATAAATCGAGCGTTGTTATCATCGTCTGGAGATTTCCTTTTTCTGAGTCTTGCTTTTTTTCTGTCGATTAATTCAACTTTAATCAATAACTTTTCATAAATAAGCACACTTTTACTGATTATTTACCATACAAAAGGTGACTTTTTGTCGAGAAAGTCTTACTCTTTTGTCTCTTTTAACAGTACCAACGGGTTAAATTGTGCTATCCAAGTCTCTTTTTTTGCGCTTCTCTGCTTTATCTAAACGTAAGAAAGTCTCTGTCATCGGTTTACCTCTACTCGCGTTGGCCGCTATTTCATCTTCAATCAACTCTACGACCTATTCGAAAAAGGTCGCCTTGTCTGTTCCTGAATCACATATTGTTGAGACGATTATTGCGGATGCGAGTGAAGCCAAAGTGGCTTATCCCGATTACGAATACCAAATTAAATCCGGTGATAATTTAAGCACTATTTTTAATCAGCTTGGATTCCGGTACCAAGATTTAATGAAAATCATGGAGACAGATTTAAACTATCTGGCTCTTGATACTTTACGTCCAGGGAATATTTTACGCTTTTGGAAATCTCCTGGCAGTCAAGACCTTGCCAAGATGGAACTTGAATTTAACGTTGTCAAGCGTGCGGTTTATACACGTCTCGACGATGGTAATTACGATTTCTCTGAGCTTGAAATTCCTGGGCAGTGGCGCGAATTTGCGATGATTGGCGAAATACAAGGCAGTTTTTCTCAGTCAGCAAACCAAGTCGGTTTAGGCAGTGCGGATATTGATCAGATCGTGTCACTGCTTAAAGATAAAGTAAATTTTGGTCGCGATCTTCGCGCTGGCGATCGCTTTGAAGTGGTATTATCACGTCAGTTTGTCGGTGAAAAATTAACCGGCAACCGAGAAATACAAGCGATCAAACTCTACAATCGTGGCAATGAAATTACCGCCTATCTTTATAAAGATGGCCAATACTATGATAGGGACGGGCAAAGCTTACAACGTGCTTTTCAACGCTACCCTACTACTGGTCAATGGCGAATGTCATCCGGGTTTGATCCTAATCGCCGCCACCCGGTGACCGGGCGTATCGCGCCACATAATGGGACTGATTTTGCTGCACCAACCGGAACTCCGGTTGTCGCTACTGGTGATGGTGTTGTCGTGATGACGCGTAATCATCCCTATGCGGGTAATTATATTACTATCCAGCATGGTAGTACTTACATGACCCGTTATTTGCACTTGAGTAAGATTTTAGTGCAAAAAGGACAAAAGGTGACTCGCGGCCAACGTATTGGATTATCGGGTGCAACGGGACGAGTAACAGGGCCACATATTCATTATGAATTGATTGTTAGAGGCCGACCTGTCGATCCTATGAAGGCCAATATTCAGATGGCCACTTCGGTTCCTAAGCAAGATATGGCGAACTTTATTGCACGTCGTAATGAGTTAGACCGTTTATTGGCTCAGCAAGATAGTATGCTTGCGGCAAGCAAGGCTGGGTCGGACTCTGATAGCTAACGATTAGGCCGTTCAATTCAATTGATGAACAGCCATTGGTCTAATCAATAGCTATCAATCCCCCCAAGTAGTTTCATTACAGCTTGGGGGGATTGTTTTGTAAATGACCGATCATCGCCAGTGGCTGCTGAGGCTTAGAAAAATAATAACCTTGAATTGCGTCACAACCCATCTCATATAATTTGTCCAACTCTTGCTGATTTTCTACTCCTTCGGCAATGAGGTCGACATTCAATTGTTTAGCGAGTTGAATGATTAAGCTAATGACATGCTCTGATGTTTTATTGCGTAGTAGATTACGAATGAAAGTGGCATCAATTTTGATACAGTCAATGGGATAACTGTGAATATAATTTAAACTCGAATATCCAGTGCCAAAATCATCTAATGCAATTTTAAAGCCTAGCTCTCGTAATAAATTTAAGCGTTCAGATACCTCACCTGTTTGAGTGAGTAACACGCTTTCGGTCATCTCAATAATAAATTCTGAGGGGTGGAATCCATACTGTTGAATCATTAAATTGAGATGATTTAAATAGTGAGAGGAGTGAGCGAACTCATGGGCTGAGCAGTTGATGCCTAAAGTGACTTTATAGTTAAGCTCTTTTTCTAGTACTTGTTTGGCTTGGCAAGCCAATTCGATAATTCGTTCGCCAAGTTCAATAATTAAACCAGATTGTTCGGCTACCTCGATAAACTCTAAAGGGGAAATCGAACCAAGCTGTTTATTATTCCAGCGTGCTAAGACTTCAAAATAAGACCAGTTAGGCCGATTTCGAAAAACAATCGGTTGTATTTCAATATAGATTTCTGACGTACCTGTTAATGGATTATCTAGCTGAGCGCGTAACGCACTCACTACTTGGGTTCGTCGATAATAATAGTCATTTAAGTGCGTGTCATAACAGCGAACTTGCTGAAGACGCGTTTTTTTACAATCTTTTAAGGCTAAACTAGCATTAAGAATCAATTGATCAGTGGTCATCGGCGGCAATGATTTTTTAGCAATACCGATACTCAAGCGGATTTTAATATGGTGATTGGCATCGCGATAACCTTGATTCAATGTATCGATGATCAGCTGACAAATTTTGAGCGGATCATTGGAAAAGGTAATAAAGGCAAACTCATCTCCCGAGATTCGGAAAACTTGATTCTGTTTATTCACATAATGAAAAATGACATTAGCAACAAACTTAATGACTTGATCGCCAATGTAATGGCCGTAAAGATCATTAATCGATTTGAAATTATCAATATCGAGATAAGCGAGAGTGAAAGATTGATAATTATTATCTACTAAATATTCTAGTTGGTCGGATAAATAGTTACGGTTGAAAAGGTTGGTTAGGCTGTCATGAGAAATTTCATAACTCAACTGTTGAGCGAGACTGTTAAAGCGTTGGTTCATCCATTGATGGACAAGATGATGGCGAACAATGCGAGCAACGGTACAGTGAAGTTCAATCGCCGCATCAAGGGTTATGGGTGGCTCATGAAACGTCGATAGGAGAATACCGAGTATATCCCCATTATCAGCATAAAGCGGAACACCGATATAAGTGATGACTGCGGAATGGTAGAGCGAATGATTATCGTGAAATGGGCGATGAAGTGCATCGTTATGAATGACATACTTTTGTTTACTTCTGATTAACTGCTCATAAACGGTTCCTTTGAGTGAGTAATCGCAGGCAAGCGCATGGGGCTCTTTACCCGCATAGCTCAACGTCCTACCTTTATAGAGAGATTTATCGACCTCTATTAAATAAGTCGCCCAAGAATTCAAATGGCTATGCAAGGCCTGCACTGCACGTTGATAAAGGTCTGAGCTATCTAGTAAAAGAAGCTCATTAATTGTATCAAGACTCGCTGTATTTTGAGTCAAAACGCTGGTTGCTACCATAACCTTCTCACTTTTACTGATCCCCATGCTCACTGTAAGTGGTCGCACTCGATTATGAATGAAAAAACATTCATAGCATTTGATTGCAACCTATCAACTATGGATGAGGATCGGTCATTTTTCCACCGTTTCCATCAGTAATTGCTTAGCTGTATTTTGTGATGAAAAATCAATAACGATGACATAACTCGTCGTGAGGCAGAGATCGAACAGTACCATCACCTAACCTTCGCATCTTGTAGTGACTTGGGTATAATTACCTGACTCAATTTATAGGAAATATCATGCAACAGAATCAATTTGAGGCTTTGGTTGAAAGCCTTTGCCAATGGTCAACGCTTCCTCAAGTTCTTGAGGTACTCAAACAGTCGGATGATCAAGACATTGCTGAGGCCGCCGCTTCGTTAACGGGACAATTTGCGCTGGCTGAGGTTGACGGTGAACAGCGTATCTATCACGTCACCACTGAGATTGATGAGCAAGGTCAAGAACAGGAGTTTGTCGAGCATGTGATGAATGAAGGTGAGGATGTAATTAAGTTTATTGCTTGGTTTTTTGAGTCTCAGTTTTCAGTTAAGCACAAAGAGACTTACCAGGCTGCAGGAAAAACCTATCAGCAACCGAAACGGACAGTGAAGTAATTTAACAACATTAATTTGTGATCTAAGTCTTGTTTTGGCTTTTTGTTATGCTATTATCAGCGCGTTAAGTAATTAAATTACAAAAATGGGTGAGGTAATATCATGGGTAACGATTTAGGTTCAGCCTATATTGGTCAACTTATCGCCAAGCAGATGATGCATGAAGCGTTGTACGGTAAGGTAAAACCAAAGAAGAAATCTTTCATTAAAAGCGTATGGAAAAAGCTCAGTAAGTAAGCTGGGTATAGAGAATATTAAAAAGCCCTGAGTCATCGACTCGGGGCTTTTGGCTATTTTTTCGCTAATGAAATAACGTTATTGAGTGGCTCATCTTGTGGTGAAAGCGTTTTTGGATGCTCAAGCAGCCAAGTTTGCAACGCATCGTATCCCCCGATGTATTGCCCATCTAACCAGATCTGTGGAACGGTGACTGGAGTCTTTGCCCCAATGATGGCTTTGACTTCTGGGATCATTCGATAGAGAGCAGCACTATTTTTGACGACATCAAAATACTGAAAGCGAATGCCAGCTTCCTGTAATGCGAGCTTGGCTTTTTGACAATAAGGACAAGAGGCTTTACCGTAAACAATATTGCCTTGCAAGGTATCACGTTGTACCCATTGTTCGATCACCGCTTGTATAAGAACCCCTCGGTTGAGGGCTTCACCTTGGCTAATCACTTTTCCCTCGACAATCACAATCGGAGCGTGCCAAGCACCGTATTTCAGTGGTTCCCACCAATGACTAAGCCAATCTTTGCTTTGTAAATTGATCTCGATTCCAGCCAGTTCATGGGTAAAAGTATCCTCAAGGATATCGTGAGTAAGCGTACATTCACCACAGGGAATATTGACTTTGAAAGGTCCGAATTGACCAGCCCAACGGTATAGAGTGATGTTGATTGGTGTCGCCATAAGTAACCTCGACGGTGGCTAGAGAAGTGAGCGGTTGACCGTATCTTTAAGCGGCTTAGAAATAACGTCCGTTAAGTATATAAGAATTTTTATGGGTGCAGAGAGTTTATCGTCAGAAAAATAAAACGACCAATGGG
This sequence comes from Vibrio sp. V31_P5A7T61, assembly GCF_009904895.1. Taxonomy (NCBI): domain Bacteria; kingdom Pseudomonadati; phylum Pseudomonadota; class Gammaproteobacteria; order Vibrionales; family Vibrionaceae; genus Vibrio; species Vibrio sp. V31_P5A7T61. The sequence continues at coordinate 47,296 of NZ_WXWI01000029.1, read as the reverse complement.
GTTGGAGCCGTTGAGAGATAACTTTTGACAAAATGAGGTCATCTTTGCGGATACGGCAGTAATAGCAATGAAAAGGGCCAAGCGGAGCTTGGCCAAAAAGGACAGTATGCAATGGAGTTTATGAAACATTAAAAATCGTAACGTAATCCAAAACGTAGAGTATCTTCACTCTGAGTCTCAACGCCATTGACGACAACATCATCAAGGTTGTTCAGTTTATAGGAGATGTAGCTACGTAAAGCAGAATTGAATTGATAGTAAGCGGCAAGTTCGAAGAAATCGGCGCTATCTGTTTTGTTTCCAGAGACTTTATCTTCACTTTTGCCGTAAACGCCTTTCAACGTCATCTGTTTGTTTAACTTATAAGCGGCGGCAAGCTCTAGAGCATTAAATTCACTATTGGCTTTATCATCATTATCACCAAAAGAGTAAGTCGCCCCTAGCGATAATGCATCAAGTTTATAGCCCACGCCGAGTAACCATTGATTTTGCTTACCTTTACCGACGCCATTGTCACCGGCTGAGTAGGCAGCACCAAGATCCAGCCCGATAGGTAAAGAATACAACCCAGAAATACCATATAAATCGGCATTATCTTTACTATTAGCGGCATAGGTTGCTTGCAGATTAAGTGCGTCAAATTGACCACGGTACGCAATCACACTGTCTGTTTTATCAGAGGCTGAGCTGATGTACTGTTGGATTCCTGAAAACTCAGTGGTATCGGTGAGGTCAGAAATTTGTACAGCAGCCATGTTTTGCTTACCGAATGAAAGATCACCGATATTGGTCGCAAAACCGACATACATGTAGCGATTTTTAAACTCTGAGGTTCCGGTATTTTGTTCCGCTTCGTAAAAAGCAAATCCTCTTAGGTCATCGGCAACTTGAGTTGAGCCTCTTACATTCAAACGAGCGCGCGTATTATCTTTCATTGTGCCATCAATTTCTGCGCCTTTATCGCCGATAAAGTCGCCACGAAATTCAACGCGACCACCAATTCTCAACTCCGTGCCATCAGCACTATAAACGGTTGCGGCTAAAGATGATCCAGAGACCAATGTGGCGAGAATGGCGGTTGTCACTGCTGCTTGTTTCATTATTATTACCCTATTTAGTAAATTGAGCTTCATGCTCTATGGTTGGTTTGAGAGTAAGGTAGAACGTTTAGATGACGATTTGATTGCTCAAATGTGACGATTAGATTTTGTTTTTATTGAAGAAAAAAGACTCGACGATGTTTTCATTTACGTTCACTGGAAGCGGGAAGTGAATCTATTTATAGCGTGTTTTTTGATGGTTATCTTTCGACGAAGGCTTGGCGATTTTTTAAGATAGGTTACACTTTGTGCTCACTCATTATTCAAGGACGAGCGATGAACGCGGTACGTTATGAACAACAATTGGTTTACCCATCAAAAATACTGTGTGTCGGGCGTAACTATGTCGAACACATCAAAGAGCTCAATAATTCGTTACCAGAGCAAATGGTGGTCTTCAATAAGCCCAACAGCAGTATTGCAAAACAATTACATGCCTATCATCAAGAAACCTTGCATTACGAATCGGAGATTTGTTTTCTTATCCGCAATGGTGAATATGCGGGTGTCGGGCTTGGGCTTGATTTAACCAAGCGTGCTTTACAATCTCAGCTCAAGCAAAAGCAGCTACCTTGGGAGCGGGCGAAAGCGTTCGATGGCTCGGCTGTCTTTAGCCGTTTTATTGATTTAACAGGGATAGATATCGCCACTTTACAGTTAGAGCTATACATTAACTGTGTGCGAGTACAATGTGGTGGCGTTGCGCAGATGATTTTTTCTCCCGCGCAGATTTTAAGCGATCTTCAATCTTATACTACCTTGCTGGATAACGATGTGGTGATGACGGGGACGCCACAAGGGGTTGGTGAGGTGCATCGCGGCGATGTTTTTCTTGGCCGTTTAAAATCTGCCGAGCAAACCTTGATCGAAGTGGAATGGTTGGCTGAATAGCTTCCTCAATAGCAATCTCACTGGGTTTAAGATAGAATCTGCGACTTTGTGCTGCTATTGAGCGATGATAATGATTGATTTGACTATTTTACCGCTGTATCTCACCGCGGTGATTGCGTTGCTGTTAATTCCCGGCCCCGATATGCTGTTAATTGCCAGTTCTAGCTTGAGCTATGGGCGTAAAGTCGGGGTGTTTGCTAGCTTAGGTAATGCGACTTCGGGCGTTATTTTAACCTTACTCGCTGCCCTTGGTGTTTCGGCGATGGTGGCAATGAGTCCAGTCGCGCTCACTATCTTGCAAGTATTAGGCGCTGGTTATTTGTTGAAAATGGGCGTTGATTGCCTGCGCACTAGCGCCAGTATTGCGCCAAGTTTATCAACAGAAGTCACCTTGAGCAGCACGTTTTACCAACGCGCCTTGGTGAGTAACTTGTTAAATCCCAAAGCGTTAGTATTTTTTGTGATGTTTTTACCCCAGTTTGTGTCGAGCAATGTGCCAGCAAGCTCTGGTGAACAGATGCTGGTGCTGGGGATTTTACTCAATATCTGTGGGTTACTGTTTAATTTACTGTTGGTGGGTTTAGTCGGTTGGGGCGGGCATGTCTTGCTCGAGAATGCCAAGTTTCGTTTATATCAGCATAAGCTGATGGGCGGGATCTTTTTCTTGCTCGCCTTATGGATGCTGAGTGACCTATTGCTTAACTTTCTGTCTATTTAAAGCCATTGCAGCGTTATCTCTTGTTATCAACCCTCGCTTTATCGTTATAAAGCGAGGGTTGAATTTATTTATACTAGGCTGTTTTGATGTTCGCTGATCAGCAGTGCCATTTGTTCTTCAGCACGTAGCTCAGCCTCAGAAAAACTCTCGTCTGCGGCAAATGTTCCAACCACTTCATAGTAGCATTTCAGTTTCGGCTCGGTTCCTGATGGGCGAACAATCACTCGCGCTCCGTCTTGTAAATGATAAATCAGTACATCACTACTTGGCCAAGTGAGTGGTTCTGTTGTGCCATCTTGATGATGACGAACGGCGAGTTTTAAATCATCGTAACTGACGACAGGCTTACCAGCAATCGTATGCGGAGGCGTCGCACGTAGACGATCGCCAATGGGTGGCGTGTCTGGTGCTAAAGCAATACTGCGTTGTGTTGTTACGTACAAGCCGTGTTGACGATATAACGCTTCTAGTTGATCCCAAATGGTTTTACCTTGGCTGTACAGCTCTGCCGCGAGTTGGGCAAAGGCGACCATAGCGGATAAGCCATCTTTATCCCAAACGCTATTACCGACGGTGTAGCCTAAGGCTTCTTCGTAAGCAAATAGGAACGGATGTTGCTCTGATTGTTTGGCCATTGCCACATTGGTTAACCATTTAAAACCGGTTAGTGTTTGGTAATAAACCGCGCCATGAGCGGCGGCAATTTTACTGAGCAGGCTAGAAGAGACGATGGTATTTCCGACCAGTGGTGCTTGGTGCGCGGTATGGCGGAGCAGGTAATCGCCGAGTAATGCACCGACCTGATCGCCCGTCAGCATTTGATAACCGCCTGTAGGTTTCGCTAAGGCAGCCGCGAAACGGTCGGCATCGGGGTCATTAGCGCAGGCGAGCTCGGCATTCACCGATTCCGCCAAGGCGATGACTCTATCCATCGCACCGGCTTCTTCAGGGTTAGGGAAGTTAACTGTCGGGAAGCTGCCGTCGGGTTCGCGCTGCTCTTTGACGCTCAGTACCTTATTAAATCCGGCATCAGCGAGCAGGGTTTCTGCCATTTCGGCACCAACGCCGTGCATGGCGGTATAAGCGATGGTCACGCTAGACGGATCAGTGTGATGCTGCAGCAATGGACTGGCGTTAATGGTTTGTCGATAGGTCTGGTAATAATCATCTTGCAGCCAAACCAATAACCCTTGTTGCTGGGCTTTATCCAATCCTAGAGTTGGAATGCTTTGTGTTGCGGCTAAATCAATTTGACTGGCAATGCCTGAGTCATGGGGAGCAATGATCTGCGCGCCATTTTCCCAGTAGACTTTAAAGCCATTATATTCTGGAGGGTTATGGCTGGCAGTAACGACCACTGCTGCTGCGGCTTGAAAATGTTTGACACCAAATGCCACTACCGGAGTAGGCGCTACTTTATAGGTAAGATACACCTTAATGCCTAAAGCGGTCAGTACCGAAGCGGTATCTTGAGCAAATTGCTGTGAATCTGGGCGGCCATCATAGCCAATCACCACGCCTCGTTGTTTGGCATTGTCGACTTGTTGGATCAGATAATGACCCAGTCCGACAGCGGTTTCTTGTATCACTAAGCGATTCATGCGGTTAGGGCCGCAGCCGACTTTACCGCGTAGGCCAGCGGTGCCAAATTCTAAGCGGGATTTAAAGCGATCTTCAATTTCATCCTGTTGTTGGTTATCAATTAAAGTTTGTAATTCTTTTCGGGTACGGAGGTCTGGATCTCTTGCTAACCAGAGCGTGACGTTATTGTTCATCGTGGTCACCTTTGATAGATAGTGTCAGTGGAGACATTGTAAGTAATATTTATTCTCATTAATGGGCGCGCAATCGCTAAACGCTTTATCTTCTTGCTATAGCAACGGATGTTCAGTCAACTCAGCAGCGTCAAGCAAAAAGGCCAGCCATCATTGGAGTCGATTTAAAAAGTATATTCAAGTCACTTGAAGATGAACATGTTTAATGGTGTAAATTTTAAATTACACATTGTTGTTTTTGTATTGAGTGGGTGATGGTTGAAAATTACTAAAAATAGTGCTTGCGATTGCTTGGTGAAGTGGTTAAGTTACTTACAGAGCATAACCGAGCAGTGATGGGAACACCTGCAGTAATCAGTAATAGGAAGAAGTAAGCGATGTATCAAACCGATGATGTCAATATAAAACGTATCAAACAATTGCTGCCTCCAGTAGCCGTATTAGAGAAATTTCCTGCCAGTGAAGCTGCTTCTTCAACCACATTTCAAGCCCGTGAAGCGATTCATAACATTTTACATGACCAAGATGATCGTTTGTTGGTAGTGATTGGCCCTTGTTCCATTCATGATCCTAAAGCGGCGATTGAATATGGCCAGCGCTTGAAAGCCTTGCGTGATGAATTGAGTGGTCATCTTGAGGTGGTGATGCGGGTATATTTTGAAAAACCGCGTACTACAGTGGGCTGGAAAGGACTGATTAACGACCCGTATCTCGATGATTCTTATGAAATTAATGATGGTCTACGCATTGGTCGTAAACTGTTACTTGATTTAACCGATATGGGAATGCCAACCGCCAGTGAGTTCTTGGATATGATCACGCCGCAATATGTCGCGGATTTGATCAGCTGGGGAGCGATTGGCGCTCGTACAACCGAGTCTCAAGTGCATCGCGAGTTGTCTTCGGGACTTTCATGTCCAGTGGGATTTAAAAATGGCACCGATGGCAATATTAAAATTGCTACTGATGCGATTCGTTCTGCCAGTGCTTCGCACCACTTTTTATCGGTGACTAAATTTGGTCATTCGGCGATTGTAGAAACGGCGGGTAATCCTGATTGTCATATTATTCTACGTGGCGGCAAAGAGCCTAATTATAGCGCTGAACATGTTGCGTCGATTAAACAAGAGCTAGAAGTCTCCGGTTTAAAACAGAAAGTGATGATTGACTTTAGTCACGCCAATAGCTCTAAGCAGTATCAGCGACAAATGGTGGTGGCAGATGACGTTTGTGCGCAGCTACGTGCTGGTGAGCACGCCATCTTTGGGGTGATGATTGAATCTCATCTAGTGGCTGGTCGTCAGGACTTAGTCGATGGTCAAGCACCGACGTATGGGCAGTCAATTACTGATGCATGTATCGGTTGGGATGATACTGAAAAAGTATTACGCCAGCTTGCGCAAGCGGTGGAAGCGCGTCGTAACCTGTAAGGGATTTCGTTTCTGGTCGATAAAAAATAGGCGCTGAATCAGCGCCTATTTTATTCAATCAACTTAACTATTTGGCCTCGATACTTCATCCAATAAATACAAAATGGATTGATAAGGGATCCCGCTGTGATGGGATAAGCCGATTTCACAAGTCCGACTATTACTAAAACCACGTTGGCAGCTGGCGGGTACTTGTTGTTTTAGCGAGTGAACGGCAGCTTGGTTGAGCTCTGGCGTGGTAAAGCCTTTGTCACCAGCAAAACCGCAGCATTGAATATGCTCAGGAACAATCACGTTTGATACGCAAGCTTGCGCGACCGCTAACATGGTATTCTCAAGCGCCATTTTACGTGAGCTACAGGTGATGTGTAGCATGACCGTTTCTTGTTTTGGAGTAATGCTTAAATGCTCTAAAACATACTGGTTGATAAAGCCTGCCGGTTCAAAAATCTGCATTGGCTGGGTAAAGTGATCCATACTGCGTTTTGCACATGGGCTGGTATCGATGAGTACTGGATAGCGGCCCTGTTCACTGGCTTGCCACAATGCTTGTTCTAATTGCTGCGCTTTTTGGGTGGCAATATCAAACATCCCCTTACTGTCATAAGGCATACCACAGCATTGAGAAGAGACATTGTTTGGGATAATAACCTCAAAGCCGGCTTTGTTGAGCAGGGATAAAGTTACTTCCGTTAGTGGCCGTGGATCGAGAGCGTCGTTGCCTTGCGCCATCGTCCGACTGGCGCAAGAGGGCAGATAAACGACTTTTTTATCGCGTCTCGGTAAATTCGCCGCGTGTTTTTCCAGTGGATAGCGATTGGCGCGAGGCAGTTCCGCTGTCCACAAGGGTGTTTTGCCTTTGCTGATTTTGCGTAAGCTTTGACTGAGCTGACTGACTCGCGCTTCTCCGCAGAGGCTTGTTGCCAGTTGATTGACTTTAAGCCCTGTTGTCACCAGTGCGGTGGTGGTGGCGAAATGATCGGCTGTCCAGCGCGCAATCGGGGTAAATTTGGCGTATTTTGCTTGGCGCAGTTGTTTAATTAAATCGCCCGTGTTGATGCCCACTGGGCAGCGCTCGGCACATAGGCCCGTGGCGGCGCAAGTATCGATACCTTGATACTGGAAAACATCCGCCAGCTCGCTTGCGGCAACCTCTTCTCCGGCTCGGCTGCGACGTTGTAATTCGCGATACAGCACGATCCGCTGGCGAGGAGATAAAGTCAGCGTCCGTGATGGACACACTGGCTCACAGAATCCACATTCAATGCAGCGATCGACCAGTGGGTCTGCAGCTGGCATGGGTTTAAGATTTTTGAGGTGCGTATGAGGATCGGTGTTGATGATGACCCCAGGATTGAGCAGCCCTTGCGGATCAAACAGACTTTTGATGCGCTGCATCAGGGCGTAGCCTTCTTTGCCCCATTCTAGCTCGACATAAGGAGCCATGTTACGCCCCGTACCATGTTCGGCTTTTAACGACCCTTGATATTTGACCGCGACCAGTTCCGCTACCGCATCCATAAATGCGCCATAGCGGTCTATTTCAGCTTGCTGTTCAAAGCCTTGAGTGAAGACAAAGTGCAAGTTGCCTTCTAGGGCGTGACCAAAGATGATCGCTTCGTGATAACCGTACTCATCGAATAGCGTTTGCAGTTCACGAACGCCAGCGGCGAGTTTTTCAACCGGAAAGGCCACATCTTCGATGATCACTGTCGTGCCGACTTCACGGACTGCGCCGACGGCAGGGAACATGCCTTTACGAATGCCCCATAGGGTAGCAACAGTCTGGCTATGGCTAGTGAACGGCACCGATTGAATGATCTGATAATCGCTGAGGCTGTCGATAATGGTTTGGCACTGACTATCGAGTTCGACTTGTTGACTGGCGTGTGATTCCACCAATAAAGCGCAGGCCTCGATGTCGAGTTCGGCAATAAAGTCTGGCATGCCAGGTTTATCGGCGACAGAACGGAGCGCACGACCATCCATGAGTTCCACCGCAGCAACTGGCGTACTGGACAAGGTGGTCACCGCTTGGCAGGCTTGTTCAATAGTGGCAAAAACCAAGAGCGCTGAGGCTTTGTAGCGATGTTCAACTACGGTGTTATAGGTAATATCAGCGATAAAGCCGAGTGTGCCTTCCGAGCCGATGAGAAGATGCTCGATGATCTCGATCGGATCGTGATAGTCAATGAGCGCATTAAGGGCATAACCGGTGGTATTTTTTAAGCGATATTTGTGACGAATTTGTTCAGTGAGCGGAGTATTGGCGCGAGTGTGCGCGGCTAACGTTTCAATGCCCGCGAGCAAGTCTGCTTTGCGGCGTTTGAAGTCAGCAATACTTTGCTCATCTCGGGTATCAAGCACGACGCCGTCAGCAAAAACGATTTTCATGCTATCAACGGTACGATAAGAGTTGTGCGCGGTACCGCAACACATGCCACTCGCATTATTAGCGGCGATGCCGCCAATTTTACAAGTATTGATTGAGGCGGGATCAGGACCAATTTTACGTTGGTAAGGGGCAAGGTATTTATTCGCGTCCGCGCCGATAACCCCCGGTTGTAGGCGAATTTTATGGCCGTCATCAAGAATTTGATGCTCACGCCAATCATCGGTTAAGGTGATTAAGACAGAATCAGACACCGCCTGACCAGATAAGCTGGTGCCAGCGGCGCGAAAAGTAAAATGAATGCCCAGCTCAGCGCAGCTTTGAATAGTAAATATCACTTCATCAAGAGACTGTAAACGTAAGACGATTTTAGGCACTAAGCGATAAAAACTGGCGTCAGTACCATACGCTAAACGCTGCGCTGGCTGAGTAATGATGCGCTCACTAGCAACGCGGGTTGCCAGTTGAGTGATCAGTTGCTGATAGTGTGAGGGTAACTCACTCATGTTGAACTCCTGTTTTCACCACGGACTAACGGTTCACCAAAGAATCACGGGAGAGATCTTGCACCCGTTTAGCACCGGTTAAGGTCATTGCAACGCGCATCTCTTTGTCAAATAAATCCAGTAAATGTTCAACACCGGCTTGACCTTGCGCCGCTAATGCGTAAATAAAAGCGCGGCCCAGTAAAGTGCAATCTGCCCCTAAGGCAAGCATTCTGACCACATCCAATCCGCTACGGATGCCAGAATCGACCAGAATTTTTAAATCGCCTTTTACCGCATCGGCAATACTGGGTAATGCCTGCGCAGTAGACAGTACGCCATCTAACTGACGTCCACCGTGGTTAGAGACCACAATGCCATCAGCGCCAAAGCGTACCGCATCTTTGGCATCTTCGACGTCTAAAATGCCTTTGATCACCATCGGGCCATCCCAGAAGTCACGGATCCATTCGAGATCTTGCCAACTGATTGACGGGTCGAAATTATTCCCCAGCCAGCCAATATAATCTTCGAGTTTAGTCGGCGTCCCGCGATAGGTCGAAATATTGCCCAGATCGTGTGGTTTACCCAATAAGCCCACATCCCATGCCCAGCGAGGATGCGTCATCGCTTGCAGAATGCGTCGGCTTGCCGCATTGGGACCGCTCATTCCAGAATGCATATCACGATAGCGCGCACCGGGAACGGGCATATCGACCGTAAACACTAAAGTCGTCACGCCTGCCGCCTTGGCGCGCTCTAAGACGTTTTTCATAAAGCCGCGATCTTTCAATACATAAAGCTGAAACCACATTGGACGAGTCAGCGTTGCGGTGACTTCTTCAATCGGACACACCGACACCGTCGATAGGGTAAAGGGAATTCCTTTATTGGCGGCAGCGTGCGCGGCTTGTACTTCACCACGACGAGCGTACATGCCGGTTAACCCTACCGGAGCTAAGGCGATAGGCATAGCCAGCGATTCGCCAAAAAGCTCAGTCTCAAGGCTTAATTCGGACATATCATTGAGCACCCGTTGGCGTAGGGCGATATCGGCTAAATCGGTAGTATTTCGACGTAGTGTGTCTTCGCGATACGATCCGCCATCAATATAATGGAAAAGAAAAGGCGGCAGTTTAGCTTGGGCGGCAGCGCGAAAATCAGTCGAGGCGGAGATGATCATGGTTTGTATCCTTATAACAACGGGATCGTGGATAACCTAATAAGTAAGGCGCGGCAGCGAGCGTTGTGTGTTGGCTACCGCGGTAAATATTAACAGCAGAATCGGTCGGTCATCAGCGTTCAGCGAGCATCAACACATCGCTGAAATTAAACCCGTACACGATCACCATGCCGATAATGGCAGTGGCGGTGAGATAATACGCCGTCGGGATGATGGTTTTACGCAAGGTGGCTCCTTCACGGCCCAGTAAACCGACCGTGGCTGAGGCTGCGACCACGTTATGAATCGCGACCATATTACCGGCAGCGGCGCCCACGGCTTGCAGTGCGACGACGACCACGGTAGAGATATTGAGTGTCTGCGCCACTTCAAATTGAAACTGGCTAAACATCATGTTTGAAACCGTGTTTGAGCCGGCAATAAAAGCGCCTAAAGCACCCACGGTGGCGCTCAGCGCAGGAAAGGCTTGCCCAACTAACCCGGCAGCGAAATTGGCGGTAGTCACAGGCATGCTGGCCAGATCAGCGCCGTTAACGCCAGAATTAATAAAAATTCGTACCATAGGAATAGTAAAGACCAACACAAAACCAGCCCCGACTAAGGTTTTACTCGATTCACCGACGGCTTTTAGTAATGGCGTCACACTGCGAGATTGTAAAAGCACCGCTAATAAGGCGACAAAGACTAAGATGCCACCGGGCAGATAAAGCGGATCAATCGATGTGCTGACTCCGGTTTCACCAAGGATGTTATTAAAGCTCAGTTGAACGCTAAGCAGCATGGCTTTGAATTCACTGCTGACCCGGCTAGCAACCAGAATGACCGCCAGTAACACATAGGGTGCCCACGCTAAGGCCAGTCCCATAGGCTTGGCTTTCATTTCATCAAGATTCATTTTTAATGATCCCAGCCATTCGCTAGGCCATTCTTTTTCAGCCGGAAATTCCCAAGTGCTTTTCGGTACTAAAAAGCCCTTTTTCGCGGCGGTGACGACAACGGCTAAACTGACTAATCCACCGATCAGTGAAGGGAATTCAGCGCCTAAAAAGACCCCCGTTAGCGCATAAGGCAGCGTAAAGGCCAAACCGGCAAACAGCGCAAAAGGTAAGATATCTAACCCTTCGGTCCAACTGCGGTTTTTACCGAAAAATCGCGTCAGCATCATTGCCATCAGCACTGGCATTAAAATACCAACAACCGCATGAGTGAGTGCAACACCGGCGGTGATTTGCTGTAAGTAGGCGTCCCAACTTGAACCATTAGCCACTAAGGTTTCGCTAATGTTGTGGGTATCTAGTCCACGGTTAACGCCAACAATGATCGGCGTACCCACCGCTCCGAATGAGACTGGCGTTGATTGAATCATCATCCCCATTAACACCGCGGCTAAGGCAGGAAAGCCAATCGCAACCAACAAAGGGGCGGCAATGGCCGCTGGTGTACCAAAACCAGAAGCGCCTTCGATGAAGGAGCCAAAACACCAAGCAATGATGATCGCTTGTACGCGACGGTCGGGGGATATATCGATAAAACCGTTACGAATAGTAGTAATGGCGCCGGTGTGCTTGAGAGTATTGAGTAGCAATATTGCGCCAAACACGATCCATAACACGGAAACGGTGATGCCGAGCCCTTGCAAAGTTGAAGCGAATACGCGAGTTATCGACATATCCCAAAAAATCAAAGCGATAGCAACCGTTAAGGCAAATGCGACCGGCATGGCTTTTTTGGCTGGCCAATTTAATCCGACCAATAGCACGGCTGCGACAACAATGGGTGAAAACGCAATCAGCGCCAGTAGGGTGTCACTCATGAAAGACTTCCTCGTCCTTTGAACTCTTCATCAATAATGATGACTTAACACGTGCAGTAGGGTACGAGTTAAGCAATGTAAGCTCGGGTTGTTTAATTTTTATAGTTGTGATGGTCTTGTTAATTGTAGGTGAATTTACTCCTTTATTTTTTGAGGATATAGGGAAATAATGAAAATAATTAGTTCTTAAAATGGTATAATCGAATGCGCGCAGATGATTTAATTCTGTTTTCTCAAGTCATTGAGCTCGGGAGCTTTAGTAAGGCTGCGGAACAAAATAATCTTACCAATTCAGTAGTTAGCAAAAGAATCGCCCGTTTAGAAGAAGAGCTGGCGGTACAGTTACTCTATCGTACCACCCGCAAATTAACCTTAACCGAAGCGGGGAAAGCCTTGTTGATCAGTGCAAGAAATGTGAAGCAAGCCACGCAAGAAGCGATGGATGCCCTGTCAGGCTTTGGTGAAAATGTCAGCGGTCACATTAAAATGTCGGTGCCGACCATCTCTGGAGACTTATTGCTCGCTGATGCGGTCGCGGAATTTTGTAATCGTTATCCTGGATTAACGGTAGATATGTCGCTGGATAATCGGTTTGTTGATTTAGTTGAAGGTGGTTTTGACTTAGTGATCCGTACGGGTTATTTGGATGACTCGAGTTTGATCGCGCGGCATATATTGGATTCGCAATGGGTTGTCTGTGCATCGCCCGCATACCTTGCCCGCCATGGTCAGCTGATCATGCCTGAGCAGCTTGTGGCTCATAATTGTTTACAATACGCCTATCAAACCACCGGAGCCAGTGATTGGGAGTTTAAAAGCCCGACAGGTAACCGGATAGTGAAAGTTTCGGGCAGCTTTTCTACCGATAATGCGACAGCATTACGTAAAGCAGCATTAGGTGGCCACGGTATTGCTTATGTGCCGCGCTGTTTGGTGTACCATGATTTTAGAGAAGGGACATTAATCGACCTATTTCCAGATCAGGTCGGCAAAAAATTGGGGATTTACGCGGTATACCCGTTTACACGTCAACCACCCAATAAAGTTCGTTTATTGATTGAACATATCCGCCAGCGTTATTTAGCGATTGCTGACTATTTTTAATCGCCCCTATTTTTAAGCTGAAAGTGTTTATTCCGTTAATCGTTAGACCCGACGGTTGGTGTTTAGTTGAGTCGTGTCGCGCTCGTCGACTGCCCTTGCTGATGTTTCAGTTGAGTAAAGTAGCGATGGACTTTTTCAATATTGGCATACTCTAACTGCCACGACGCTGCTCTTTGCGCATGGCAAAAAGCATTAATGTGTTCGAGTAAGTCGTGGCTGTTGCTGTCTAAGACACTGGCGACGGATCTGACCAATGGACTGTTTTCGATGGATAAAAATTGCAGTAACGCATAACTTTGGTTGAGTACTTGATAAGCGCCTTGCTGCTGTCCCATCGTATTAAGAATTTCAGATTGGTACACTGCGCAGTCTCGCAGTCCACTGATTAAACACACCAACTGACAAGGTTTGGTTTGAGTACTTTGTGCCGCGTAATGCAAATGTTGTGGGAGGTAGGCTAATACTTGCTCAAACAGATAATGAGCTTCAGGCCAATGCCCTTGATTGACCAATTTCTCAGCTTTTTGGTAGTAGCTCCAGCACTGATTAAGATCCATCGTGACTCCGGTGTTGGTGAGGTTGTGGGACCCTATTTAAAGACAACTTGCCATCAAATGCAACTGGTTATCATTTGCGTCTTCATCATTGGCGCTGGTGCTTATTTGCCCAATTAAGCGTGAATTAGTAGTAAGTCACTAAAAAGATTGTGCTTTTCTTCTACACTTAAGCTACAAATAAAGAAAATTAATTTAAATATAACAATCATAAAAAAATAAGGAGGGGGTATGGCGATTCAAAATTTGAGTGTTGAGCAGCTCTATCACGTTGCAACACTAGATAATTTGCCATGTAAATCGACCAAAGAGTTAGCTCCCATTGATGAGATTGTTGGTCAAGAGCGCGCGCAAAAAGCGGTTGAATTTGCGATGTCGATAAAAGAAAAGGGCTATAACATTTATGCCATTGGACGTAATGGATTGGGTAAACGAACCATGATCTTACGTTACTTAAATCGCCATCAGCCAGAAAATAATGCGCTATTTGATTGGTGTTATGTGGCTAATTTTGATGATATTCGTACACCACGAGTGCTTAAGCTTCCGTCTGGTGTTGGCCAGAAATTTCGTCAAGATATTGAAAAGTTGATGACCAAATTGGTCAATGCTATTCCGTTAGCGTTTGATAATGAACTCTACTTTAGCCGAGCGGACCGCTTAAAAAACCAACTCGCCCAAAAGCAGGAACAAGAATTAGCAGCCATTACCTTACGTGCCAAAGAGCGTGATATTAGTTTAAGTATCACTAACCAAGGTGAATATCAGTTTGTCGCCATGAATGGCGAAGAAATGCATACCGAAGAAACGTTTGATGCGCTGAGTAAAAAAGAGCAAGAGCATTTTGCGCAGACGATTGATGAGTTAGAAGTCAGCTTACGCAATATGGTCCGCCAGCTCACTGAGTGGGAGGAAGCGTACAGCGAAAAAATTAAAAAGCTCAATGATGATGTGACGCTCGATGTGATCAGTCATTTTATTAAACAGCTTAAAATCGATTATTCTAAGTACCCTGAAATCAAAAGCTACTTAACCGAATTACAAAAAGATATCGTCGAAAATGTTGAGATCTTTTTGGATGAAACGGGAGAGCAAGGGGAGCTCGCTACCGCGGCGTTGGATAAAAAGTTACCACGTCGTTATAAAGTGAATGTGCTGGTTTGTCGCGCGTCGCAAGAATTTCCGGTGGTGGTCGAAGAAAACCCTAACTATCACTCCTTGTTTGGCTATATTGAAACGGCGACCTATAAAGGAACGGTGTTTACCGATTTTTCACTGATCCGCGCTGGTAGTTTACATAAAGCCAACGGCGGCGTGCTGCTAATGGATGCGGTTAAAGTATTAGAGCAGCCCTATGTATGGGATGGCTTAAAACGTGCTCTGCGTTCACGTCAGCTCAGCTTCACCTCGCTAGAAAAAGAAGTGACTTTAACCGGAACGGTATCGCTCGATCCTGAACCGATACCACTAGATGTCAAAATCATCTTATTTGGTGATTATCGTACTTATGAATTATTAACGCATTACGATCCGGAGTTCAGCGAGCTGTTTCGAGTCACCGCTGATTTTGAAGACGAGATGAAGCGTACGCCAGAAAGTGAGCTGCATTATGCCCGTTTCATTTCAAGTATTGTCCATGATAACAATATGTTGCATTGTGATCGCAAAGCGATTGCGCGAATTATTGAACACAGTTCGCGAATGACCAGCGATCAAAACAAGCTCTCTTTACATTCCGCGCATATTGCCAATTTATTGCGTGAATCTAATTACGTCGCTCGCCAAGCCAATTCTAATATGATTCGCCAAAATCATGTGGAAGAAGCGCTGTGCAACCAACAAATGCGAGTCAATCGTCTTCAAGAAGGCGTAATGGAAACCTTCCTTAATGGCACTACGTTACTGCAGACTGAAGGCTCTGCGGTGGGGCAGATCAATGCCTTATCGGTGTTAGCGACCAGCGATCATGCCTTTGGTGCACCAAACCGAATTACGGCGACCACATCGTTTGGTGATGGCGATATTATTGATATTGAACGCAGCGTGGATTTAGGGGGCAGTATCCACTCAAAAGGAGTAATGATACTTTCTGCTTATTTAAATTCGGTGTTTGGCCGAACGGCGCGAGTACCGTTAACCACCACCATTACTTTTGAACAATCGTACGGTGGGGTGGATGGCGATAGTGCCAGCATGGCTGAGTTTTGCGCTATTGTGTCAGCATTTTCCAAGCAACCCAATCGGCAAGATATTGCGATTACTGGTTCAATGAATCAGTTTGGTGAAGCGCAGCCGATTGGCGGTGTTAATGAGAAAATTGAAGGCTTCTTCGATGTGTGTAATATTAAAGGCCGTCATTCTCAACAAGGCGTGATTATTCCTCGTTCTAATCAGCATCATTTGATGCTACGGGCGGATATTCTCAAAGCGGTGGAAAAGGGTGAATTCCATATTTGGGTGATTGACCATGTGACAGAAGCGATTGAGCTCTTTACTGGAAAACCCGCTGGTGTTGCAACAGAAGATGGCAGCTATCCCGTGGATACGATTTTTGGTTTGGCTCAGGCTAAATTAAACGCACTACGCAAATAATCATAGGCTGGTCGTCACGCTTAACCTTCTTAATGGCTCCTTCGGGAGCCATTATCGTTCCCTGAAATGCTCTGAGACGGCTGAACGACGGCTAGGTCCAGGTTCAGTGGAAATGGTGTGCTCATAGCCCGCACGTATAAAACGTTGGTGAGGCAGCGGAGGTTCAACTCGTCGCATCTGCGGTGAGTCAGTGGTTCCCGAAAGTTGATAAATCGTTTCGCCAGTGCCAGTTCGGATGGCGATGGTCTTGCCATCAAATTCAAATTGCGTGGCAATTAAACGATGATCACGAAATACGCCTTGTTCATTAAAGGTGAGAACTTCAGTTAAATGGCTTGGTGCGCCGATTTCAATCCAAGAACCGTGCACGTTCTTCGGATTAATGTAATCGCGATAACTAACGAGAATTAATAGCGTAAATCCGACAGATAATAGACTTAATATTAGCCAGAAGAGGACTTTAAATAGAAACGATTGACTATCAGGGCGGTATTTTCGGCTAGGTTTTTTTCTAATAACCACATCATTCTCTCAAAGTATTTAGGATTTATTACGTAAAGCCTTTAGGTAAGCTGAGTATAGCATATTGTCATTAAAGCTAAGCTAATGATATCTTGAGTATCTGTTAAGTGATGAGTGGAAAACGCCACTCAAACTATTTTATCTCAGAAAAGGAATACCATGATTAAGGAAAATAGCTACTTTGATGGCAATGTGAAATCTTTAGGTTTTCAGCAGCATGGCGAGTCAATGACCGTAGGTGTGATGGCTCCTGGAGAGTATACCTTTGCGACGGATGCTCCGGAGAAAATGACCGTTATCAAAGGGTCATTAACCATTAAACGCACGAGCGATCAACACTGGTTAACGTTTCATAGTGGAGAGTGTTTTGACGTTGATGGTCATTCATCGTTTGATTTACAAGTGTCGCAAGCCACTGCTTATTTGTGTGAATTTTTATAGCCGTGCGTTTTTAGGTCATAATAGGCGCTGACGTTTCCAGCAAGCCAAAAAAAGCCACACTCATTAATGGGTGTGGCAAAAACAAAAATATCCGGCAGTGGTTTTATTTTTGTTTAATAGCCGACCTTATGGTCGAATGGACAGTAAACTTACTCTTCTTTTCTACGTACAGCGGCAGCTGTCTTTGTCTCGTCATCGAGTTTGTTGATGAGGGCTGACCATAACTCTAAGTCTAAGTCGTTTGGGTATAGAGTTATCAGGCAATTAGTAGGTGGAAAATAATCCTGCATTATAATCAGCAATCGCTTGTTCAATCTCTTGGTGACTATTCATCACAAAAGGACCGTAATGAACCACCGGTTCGTTAATCGGCTCCCCCGCTAAAATCAATACACCGCTGGCTTCGTTGGCCGATAATTCAAGTGCAGCGTTGCGAGAAAGTACCGCGAGTTCGCCTTGTTTTAAGCTCTTCCCTACCACGTTCACCGCGCCTTGATACGCATAAAGCAACACGTTGTAGTGCTCAGGGATGACTAAAGCGATATCACTGGATGATTGAGCACGCCAGTCGGCAACGATAGTGGCGACGCCAGTTTGAGTTAGCGGACCTTGCAACGTTTGCCCGTTGATAGCGAGCTTTCCAGCGATGAGTCTTAGCGTACCCAGTGCATCTTCTGAATATTCAGTTATCGTTTCAGGTTGAAAATCATGATATTGAGCCGGTGCCATTTTGTTTTTCGCTGGTTGATTAATCCAAATTTGGAAACCGTGCAATTGACCTTGTTCCATGATTGGCATTTCGCTATGAATAACCCCTCGGCCCGCGGCCATCCATTGGGCACCGCCACTGCGTAATTCGCCGACATTACCCATTTGATCGCGATGTTGAAAGTGCCCTTGCAACATATAGGTTAAGGTTTCAATGCCTCGATGAGGATGAGGAGGAAACCCTCCAATGTAATCGGCACTATGATCCGATTTCAATTCATCTACCATTAGGAAAGGGGAGAATCTGCCATGGTTAAAACCAGCGACACGACGAATTTTCACTCCGTCTCCATCCGAGGTCGCTCGGGCGGGAATTAGCTGTTCGATGACTCGTAAGGTGTTCATGATCGTGCTCCATCATTAGAGGATGATCATAGCTTACTGATTGCTGGCTCAAAAAGGAGCACAGAGAGTTGAGGATGTCATTCAAAATTTTTGAATATCAATAGTCTCTTTCGGTACTTTTCCGAACGTAAGAACGAGGTTGGCGTTCATAGAGACTCAGATCAACCAATGATCTGTCTAAATGTGAGATTGATTCTTGGTTGGCAGGATTGACGAGTTTTAGGAATGGTGTGCTGCCAATAGTGCTGTGTATCTCCAGCCATCACTAATAATGAGCCATGGCTGAGTTCAAAGATTAATTTTTCTTTACTTTGAATATGGCGCAGCGCAAAGCGCCGAGTTGCGCCTAATGATAGTGAAGCGATGACGGGTTGGTGACCTAATTCCGGTTCATTATCTTGGTGCCAACCCATCGAATCTTGACCATGGCGATAGAGATTCGCCAGAACCGAATTAAATGGCTGATTTGCAACTCGTTCACATTGTGCTTTAAGAGGGAGTAATACTGCTGCCCACGCTTGTGGCGCTAAACTTAAGCCTGAATAGCGATAAGCTTTTTCACCGTACCAAGCGTGCAGGCGAGGCTGCATGATTGGTTTACCAAACATCATGATCGCTTGTTGTTGCCAGTTGAGTTCAAGCGACAGGCGTTGATAAGCGTTATCGGCTTGTTCCATGGATAAAAAATCTGGGATCCACAGTAATTGTCCATCATTGATCGTTAGCCATGATGGCGTTGGTGTAGATTCAGGGATAGAAACTGGAGTTGGCATCATTATTCTCAGTTAATCATTTTTTGATAGGTTGGATGTTTCAAGGTTGAGAGAAACCGAGAAGTAGAGGGTTATCGGATCATTGCATTTTGCACCGAATTTGCAAAATGCAAAATCACTATGAGATCGGTTGTAATGAAACGGACGCTTTTTCGCCATATTCGCCTTAAATTGCTTGATTAAGTGGTTTGAAAAAGTTGGCACGCTATGTGCTTTATAATATATGACCCTTTTAAGCCGAGGGTCACCTAGCCAACTGACGTTGTTAGTGAACCTCTTTGTTCACACAAAATATAGCCAATCGCACCTTTTTGCGGTTGGCTTTTTTTTACGTTGTTTTTCTTGTCAACGATCAACGCTGCTCGGTTTGATTGGCGCATTTATCGTAACAACTGGGTACTCTCGGGCACACCGCACCACGTGAACAAATCAATCTTGCTTGATTATCAATCCCACGCTCAATCCAATTAATATTGAGAATTTTTGCAATGGTTAGCAAATCTTTTTTAATGTGTCTCGGGATGATGGTTGAACCTCCTTGTTGAACACAAGAGGCTTTGAGTTCTTCGGCAATCGAGCGGGCATCGCCACCTTGAGCATTAATGGCGGGATTAAGATCAATGCCAGCACATAGCACACGGTTATTCCCTGCAGCATCAGACATATTCATTGATTCACAACAGTAAATACGCGGTTCATCACCGACATTTAAAATGGAAATTTGTGCTGAGCTACCGGGTAAAGGCTCAGACAAACGACGAAACACCGCCCAGTGTTGGCAAGGGTCATCAACTTTACGCATATTCCCCCAAGGTAGGGGTATGCCATTACCACGATACACCGCTTTAAGTTTGCCTTCGCCATAGGCATCAAAATAGTGCCAGTGAGGGTAGGGAGAGACGACGGTCATCCGGCGCATGGCAACCGAAGGGGATACTCCGGCTTTTTGATGTACGGAGATTTCATAGCCATTACGATCCAACAGTTGGCGAAAGGGAACTTTGGGGCATAATAGAGCGCCAGCAAAAAAGCTCGATTCAAAATCACGCCATGCTTGCAAAATATCTTGTGAGTTAAGCTCGGAGGTTTGCTGAAGATCGCTCTGCGCTTCCCAGCCATGAGTATGCCCAACCGAAAGCACACTTTTTAATCCCTCTTTACTGTGTAAAACATTATGGCCAATGTACACCGCTAAGTCGTATTTCAGGCGTGTCGGATACTGTTTTAAAATCTCATTAAGATAAATGTTTCCCGGTGGTTCAAAAAAAGAAGTGACTAACTGTTTGGCGCTGATCCCCAATTCATCGACCACATCATGCGGTGTACGTGTCACCCAACGTATGGTCAATCCTAGGCTTTTAGCGATATCGATTAAATCTTCTACGGCCAAATTAAGACGTTTTAGTCCAACCTCCTCTGCCGCACGTTCTAGATCGGGGAAGTGATTTTGTAAACTTTCTTGATGGGCCCGGATCAGCAGATGAGCAAACTGGCGGCCGGTGATCCCGGTTTGTGAGAGCATTTCGGGAATCGCAATCTGTAAAATATCATTAGAAAATAGAAAGCTAGGTTCAAGTGCCATCCCACTGATCCCACCTCGATTGCCCTTATTAGGTGTAATGTCGGCCTGTTCGGGTTCGTCGTCTAAAAACCAACGCGGATCTTTTTGAAAGACTTCAGCAATCACTTCGAGCATTTCTACGCTAGGAACTCGCTTGCCTCGTTCAATCATAGAGAGATAAGAGACGGAAGGAGCGTATTCAGGATTAACCCGTATACAGCGCGCTGATAAATCTTCCATGGTTAAGTGGTTGCGTTTACGCAAGTTTCTTACCTTGGTGCCTAAAAAATGTGACTGTCTGACTAAGCTTTTTGATATGGCCATTTTGTAAAATTCACATTGTAAAATTTTTGTTGTGAAATTGTAGTAAAAAACCCGCTAGTCTACAAACTAAGCCAGTCACAGAATTGAATGAAAATTAAACATCAGTTTGAAGTAATGGCTCTAGGACACAATAAATAGTTATCCACGAGGGAACGACAATGAATATGCTGACATTCGATAAGACTAACATTCAATCAACTCAACATCCGTTTATCGCTGAAGCTGTCTTCGCCGTGGAGACAACCAGCGCAAATCAACAACGAGAAAGACAAGCCAAAGCTAAGCAATTAATGGATCGTTTATTTCCGCTAGAAAGTGGTTCGCATCAAGAAGTCACCAGTTATGTGATCGATTACCACCATGTACTGGCGTATTTTAAAGATGGTCGTCACAGCGGTTTACAATATCCGAAACAGTTTGTCGCCTTTACCGGCAGTAAAGATCAGCCTTGTTCAATTCTCTTTCGAGAAGGGGATGGAAGCCATGTTGAACTGCTATTAGGTTGCTTACGCGGTACTGGCTGTGTGGAATTGGTTGAGATAGAAGATATTCAGTTAGAAACCTGCACCACGTTTAGACAGCAAATCAATAATCAAATGGCTAATACTGCGATTCGTCATTGGATAAGCTTGATCAAAGGGAATGCGCACGGTAAAGCGCAAGCCTGTAGCGAAGATAAGGAATATACGGCAAAAAGTGGTGAAGACTACTGTCTTAATTACGCTTTTCACTTATAAATTTGCCATTAAAATCAATAATCTGGTTGGGCGACTTGTTTTAAGTCGCTGACCATCTACCTTGATAGTGGATTGAATGGGTATTAATTAATGGCCTGCTTTTATGGACTCTCGATGGCGATTTTAGAGTGGCATTACTCGGTTACGGCCAAGATTTTTGGCCTGATAGAGCATTTTATCGGCCCGATCAACTAAAGTATCAGCGGCTTCCAAACTTTGATATTCGGCGACGCCAAAAGAGGCAGTAATATTACCAATTTGTTGACCTGATCGGCGATCGCGAACAGAAAGCTTTTCAATTGATCGACGTACCGATTCCGCGAATTGACGAGCACTACGTAAAGTCATGTTAGGCAGCAGAATAACAAATTCTTCACCACCAAAACGGTAGGCCGTCATCGCTTCGCGGCAATTACCTTGGATGCGTTTGGCAATCGCTCTTAATACTGAATCACCAAACAGGTGACCGAAATCATCGTTATAACTTTTGAAATGGTCGATATCTAACAAAATAATGCTTAGCGCTTGTTGAGCATGAAGCATGGCCAGTAGATCGTTATTAAAAGCGCGTCGATTATATAACCCACAGAGTGGATCAAAGAGCGCGTCTTTCTGTACTTCTGCCAATTGACTTCTCAGCTTAGAGATTTCATCGCAAGCGGTTTTGAGCTGATTGTTTAAAAAGCGGGTCGAATGGCGAATGTCACGTGACTCACTGACTAGCTGTCGAATAACGCCCATGACTTCCTCTAAAGAAAGATCTTCTTTCTCTACCCGTTCTAAATCGCAAAAGCTTTTATCGATAATGGCTTCAAAAGCTCGTGTATCCGTCATGGTATCAGACATTGAGCTGGCGACTTCACTGGCTAAAATTTCCATATTCGCGCGCAGTTCACTGACGGTCGTTTCTGCTTTAGAAGCGATGAAATTTTTGTATAACAGGTCGCCAGAACTGGGCGGACATAAGCCAAAATGCGCTAAAACGGAATCCATTTCTTGATTTAACTGCGGGATAGCATGATCGACATAAGTATACCAAAGCGCGTAGTTAGCAGGCGTGGCGGCAACATGATGCTTCATCATCAGAGGAACCGCTTTTTTAAGGTTGGCAGTGGATTTTTTAAAAACTTCATCAGGCATGGGGTTACCGGCACTAAGCGCTAATCAATTCTATGGGCTAAGCGTAGCGGATTTTTGCTCATTTTGCTGCAAAAATCCGCCGATCTTGCTGTTATCGTGGATTACATTGAGAGGGATGACGAGCGTTGCGATTCAAGTTTTTTCGCGCCTCTGAGCATCGCTTCAATAAGTTCAGTGGCGTTAAATTTTTCTAATGCCTCGTGTGCGCCAACTTGATGAGCGCGGTCGACACAAATTTCACTCGACAATGAGGTGTGCAAAATACAATAAGCGTGACTTAAGCGAGAATCGTTTTGTACCTCAAAAGCCAGCTCATAGCCATCAAGCCCGGGCATTTCAATATCACTAACTAAAAGGTCAATCGCATTATGCTCATCAGCTAGGCGGCGCATTAGTTCAATAGCCTCCAACCCATTTTTACAAATTTGGTAAGGAATGTTGATTCTATCTAGCGCATCGGCCAGTTGTTTACGGGCAATTGATGAGTCATCAACCAGTAAAATATTCAGTGGTTTAAGCCGCTCACGTTCAATATCGGTCAGCATCGGCACTTTGGTGGATTCGTATTGTGGGTAGATTTTTGAGAGCAGCAGTTCGACATCCAGTAGTTGAACAATACGATCTTGATAGCGAGTGATCCCGGTAACAAAGACATTATTGCCCGCTGTCACTGGTGCAGATTCAATCGATCGCCAATTACATTCGATGATCTTTTCAATGCCGCGTACCATAAAGGCAACCACAGTGCGCAGGCAGTCGGTGACAATCAAATAACACTGTTTATATTCTTGAGGAGTAATCGGTCTAAATCCAATGGCTGCGGCCATATCAATCACTGGTACCGTTAGATTACGTATCGTCACCGTTCCCACCACATGATGATGAGAATACGGGATTTGCGTCATCGGTAAATAGGGGACAATTTCCCTTACTTTTAACGTTCCAATAGCAAACAGCTGTTGCTGTGAGTTGAGGGTAAACATCAACATCCCTTGCGACTGATTTGCTTTACTGACGGTTTTGGCCATAACACACTACTCAAAAATAAACACACTACACCCTCTATAGTAACTGAAAATTGCTGCTTCGTAACGCTATTGAGCTATTTTTAGCAGTTAAAGCTTCTTGACGAGCGATGAATATCGAAAAGATGCATTAGGTTACGGCTTTGGTTAAAATAAGCAGCTTTATTATTAGATCGAGTATTTCCCTATGGCGAAAACAGCCGCTGCATTGCACATTTTAGTCAAGCACAAAGAGCAAGCTGATGAATTACTACAGCAATTAAAAAAAGGCGCTAAATTTCAAACCTTAGCCAAAAAGCATTCACTTTGCCCATCGGGTAAGCGTGGTGGTGATTTAGGCGAGTTTCGCCAAGGACAAATGGTTCCTGCCTTTGATAAAGCGTGCTTTCAGGGTGAAATTTTGACGCCGCAATTAGTGAAAACCAAGTTTGGTTGGCATGTAATAAAAGTACTTTACCGTACCTAGTGTTGTAGTGAACTGTTCTTTTCTACTGAAGCTGCCGCGCTGCGGTAGCTTCTTTCGAGCCAAGTCTATTGTTTCCATACTCATGATGACTGACTCAATCAACATCGCCGAATGGGCTTACGGTTAGCTTGCTTTTTGCGTGGCACGCCTAGTTTGCATTAGATGATTGTGTTGCTTGAGTATTTATTGTGACAAAGTTTACAGATTTTCATCTTTTTAACCAAAAAAATTCACAAATTGATTTCCATCAAAATAGTGTGGTTTTTATATGCTACTGTGCGCGCCAACAAAAAGAATAATTAGCCCAACAAAAGGAAAGTAGCATGAAAAAAACAGTCTGTGGATTAGCTGTCCTTACCGCTTTAGCTTCAACTTCAGTGCTTGCTCATCAGCAAGGGGATATTTTGGTGCGTGCGGGTATCGCTAGCGTGGTACCTAACGATAGCAGTGATAAAATTCTTGGTTCGCAAAATGAACTGTCGGTGAACAGTAATACTCAGCTGGGCTTAACGCTCGGCTATATGTTGACGGATAATTTCAGTATTGAGTTATTAGCCGCAACGCCTTTCTCGCATAAGATCTCGACCGATCTTAGCGGTTTAGGGGATATCGGTAAAACTAAGCATTTACCACCGACGGTGATGGTTCAGTACTATTTTGGTGAAGCGGGCAGCACGTGGCGTCCTTATGTTGGCGCAGGCCTTAACTACACCAATTTCTTTGATGAAAAATTTAATGATACTGGAAAAACAGCCGGGCTTAGTGATTTAAAACTGGATGATTCTTGGGGTCTAGCGGCCAATGTTGGTGTCGACTATATGCTCGATGATAACTGGTTCTTTAACGCATCAGTTTGGTACGCCAATATTGAAACCACAGCAAAATATAAAGCGGGTGTTGATGCCCAATCCACTGACGTGAAAATTAATCCTTGGGTATTTATGATCTCTGGCGGTTATAAGTTCTAAAAGATTGACTTGATAACGCTCAGCAATAATAAAGGCAGGAAACCCTGCCTTTATTGTTTTCTATATTACCGCTGTGCGCTTTGGTTGATTAGTGCAATACGGTTTCTGGAATCGCCCCATTCAATTGGTTATGAATTAAAAAATCAATGGTTTGTTTTTGCATTTGACCATGGTGAAGTGCATCAGACCCATCATCATTCTGTGGGGCAATAAAGGTTGAGTGCTTAGCTGTAGCATTATACTGAATAAATACTTTTTTATTCTCTGTTACGCTAGGACTGTTTTTATTAACCCATTCTAATCCAAGTAAGCTCGCCACTGGCTCTGTACCAGCAAATGGCAGTATGCCTGCTTCTTTGGTGACATTCGGCACCGTATTATCATTGTGAACTTGAGTCAGCAATAACGGCGTTTTGATACCTAAGGCTAGATTCGCCATTGGATCTATGCTGTCGAGCACCGATTGAGCAGCAAAACTAAACTGAGCAAACAGTGCGTTTAATTGTGCTTTTTGTGGCTCAGCCGCAAGTTCTTCAAACAGATCGTAGCACGCCGCGTCTGTTTGCCCAATGCAGTATGTGTCTGCAAACCCCTTATACTGAGCAGAAGTCAGCGCTAAGTTATGTTTGATTTGTGGTGCAAAGGCGTTTGAACCAAACAGAAGCGGCGCGATCCGACCCCCAGAGTTATGGATTGCTGCGGCGCTAAAGCGGTAGAGAGCATTCGCTTGAGGATTACCTAAATCTTGCTCACTCGCTGCCAGTGCCGACAGCCCGACAATACCACCTAATGAATGACCGAGCAGTTTAATTTGTGAGCCTGTTGCAACATTGACATCCTTAAGCGGTGAGTCAGTGAAAGTTGATTGTGACAGGGTTAGCGCAGCGCGCAGCGCCAGCACGTCCAAAATACTTTGACGCACGTTATCACGGGCCACGGGTAAGTTAGCTAAATTTAAATAGGCCAGCACATTGGTATTGGCTGAGCGCTGCTCGTCTAAACTGCGCTCTCCGTGCAGTGGCATATCAATCGTAATCACCGCTAAACCCGCTTGAGCAAGGCGAAAGGCAAACGCGTAAGCATTTTCTTTGGCTGAGGTAATGCCGTGCTGATAAATCACCACATTTTTAACTTCGCCCGTTTTTGGAGTAAAAAGTAAAAACGGCACGGTTTGCAGTGATTTAATACTTGGCAGCGGTGAATAGCGGGTGATCAAACGCTCGCTGTCTAATCGGCTGTCATCGGTTTTCGTGAGCTCAAGACCAACTAATTTCATCTGCTGTTCTTGACTGGTTGCAAGCTCGGCAAGGTCAATACCAGCGCCCATCAATTGCGCGGTAAGATTAGCCTGCTCAACAGGGTCTTTTAACGCTGCTGATATTTTCGCTAGGCTGGGGGAAGCGGCGCTAAACGCTTGTGTGTTCCAATTTGCGCCGGTTTCAAGGTAGTAAGGCAGAGTCACCGCGCCATGAGTGACGTTAACCGATTGACCGGTATCAGTGACGGACTGATCATAAGCTGCAATGAGTAGGTTCTTGGGAGCCTTGATATATTGTTCAAAAGCCTTATCTGCGTTAAGCGCTTCAGCAAAAGGCTTGGGATCTTCAAAGGTCATTTGATAAGCATCATTTTGATGGACAAATGTTTGCTGCCAAACCGCTAATGGGTTTCCTTGCCCCGCGCCGAAGGCCGTTGCGGCAGCTACAGCATTTAAAGTATCGCCCACTGATTGGGTACTAAACCAAGTGCTGTATACGATCTGTGCGGCATCAACACCGGTTGCGCTAAACAGGGCTTCCGTACCATGAGTGATTTTCTGTAATTGTGCTAATTGCCCTTGGCTATAAATTCGCTGCTTAGATTTAAGGGTCGCATAGCTACTCGAGGTGCCGATTGGCTCGCCTTGTGCGTCTTCTACTTCACTGGTGATGGCTAAAATATAGTTGCTCGCGGGGTTTAATGGCTTAGTTGGGTAAATGGCAATCTTATTGGTCGCAGCATCGCTAAAGGCGACAAAGTCAACACTAGCTTTTGGTTGTGGGCTGCCAGTCATCGAATCTGTCAGTTCAACTAGATAAACACCGTCTGTGATGGCGCCAGTAGCCAAATTGCCGCCAGTAAAATCCAGATACAGTGGCATAGTGGTTGACCAGCCATCGAGCTGATTCATGGCAACCCGTGGATTACTGGGCGAGTTGTCACCATCAGTAGGTAAGTTTAAAGTACCATCTTGCGGGTTCATCAACGCATACGATGGCAGTGGTACCGAAGGGTTCGCGCCGCTTAACTGAAATTTAATCTGTGTTTCGCGAGTTAATGCCTCGGCAATATGTGGCTCATAGCTAATGGTGGGTTCGCCAGAGCTTTGCATGTCATCGCCACATCCCGCTAACCAGAGAGCTGAGCAGAGCAGGGAAATTTTAAGTAGTTTTTTCATGGGGTTCTTAACCTATTTAGAACTGGTAATTGAGCTGGATGGCACTGATATAGGCATTGGCTTTGGTGTTGAAATTTAAGCTCTGGCCTGCGGCGTTGGTTTCGGTGAAGTTACCTTCCTTGCTTCTTACTAATGCAAAGCCCGCATCTAGGGTCATGGCATCATTCAAGGTGTAAGTAAAACCGGCTGAATACCAGTAGCGGTCACTATCTGGAATACTCAAGGTGGCTTTACCCGCTTGTTCATCAAATGCTAAACCAGCGCGCAGTGTCCAATCGCTATTAAGGCGATAGGTAGTGCCAAGGGACCAGCGGCCGTTGTCTTTATAGTCTTCTGGTTTTTGGAAGCAGACACCGTCTTTACACTCTGCTGAAGTGGCTTTGAGCTCTTTGAATGAACGCCATCCGGTGCGTTGATAGCCATAGTGAATCGCCCATTGGTCATTGAGTTGATGAAAGGCGGATATTTCCCAAATTTCCGGTAGATCAAGTTTTAAGCGGCCGACGACTTCGGGCTTGCTAGCTGCGCCAGAGTTATAGCTAGAAAAGGTACCATCATCGAAATCGAGTTTGACCTGTGAGCGGTAGGAAAACCCAAAGCGGTGATTTTCGTTCACTGAGTAAAGTGCGCCAATATTCCAGCCATAACCTAAGGTATCGCCTTCCATAGAGATCAGCTTATCACTTGGTTGACCACCTAAAGTGGGCGCTAAGCCACCTTGGTGACGATTGAGCTCTGCATGGGCATAAACAAGATTAATCCCAGCGCCCAAACTAAGATGTTGATTGACTTTGTACGCTAGGCTCGGGTTGAGGTTAACCGAAATCAACGCAGTGTCGCCTGCCATGTCACCAGCATAAATGTCGGTTGGGTAATCGGTTGCTACACCATAGGTAGTGAAAAGGCCGATTCCCCAGCTCCACTGTTCATTAATTGGGCTTAAATAATAAGCCGCTGGAACTACTTGGAGAGGAGCGATATCCGACATTTTTTGTTGATTGCTCAGATCATAAACATCAACTTCAGGATCGATGATACTCAGGGCGCCAGAAAATTGCGCACGTTCAAAACGAGTCATGGCCGCTGGATTGCGTGCTAGCACACTGGCGTTATCTGCCACCGCGCCTTCACCAGAAAAAGCTCGGCCAAGACCGGAGGCGGAATGCTCGGCAACTTGAAAGCCAGCGCTGTATACTGAGCTGCTGGCTATAACGGCAAGTGCAACCAGAGTTCGGGGAAAGGTTTTCATTCTCGTGTTCCTAAGTGTGTATTATCGCCCAAAATAAGGTGAGGTAGCGTCAATTGAGGTGAAGTGGTTGATTCACTCGTCTAAGCTAGTGTGCGGGTGAATCAACCATTTGACCGATGATTAGCCACTTCTTATTTAGTCGGCATAGTATTATTGCAGCCCTTTTTACTTGAAGTTGCAGCGGTGTAGGCTTCGATGCGTTCACCATAATCAAACGGTGTATTTATGTTCATCAGGTTTTACTTACGGGGTACCTAGCTGAAACTTCAGGCCGTTCAGATCTGTAACATCAAAAAACTAATGTTAAAAATTTGTTTTAAAAATGTCAAATGTTTGGTTTTATTAGTGTGAGGGGCGGATTATAAAAGTACATTTCATCAATGTCTTATAGAAATTTTGTGGTTGTACCAGTAGGAGATTGAGCGTTAGGCTAAGATTTTGTTTGAAATGACCAGAAAAAAGCAGTTTAAGCTGCTGTTTATTAGAGACTAAACAGCAGCTTGGTGGGTTTTAAAAACAGAGTTATTGGCCGACAAAGGCGACGACGACGCGATTATTGTCTAACGTACGTGAAAAGACGTAAGCATTGTCTTGTGGGATTGGTTGATGAACTCCTGCACCAATTGCAGGGTTATTTTGGCGAAATTGGCCTAAGGTTTGCCAGTGTTGCAGTAAGGCTGCGCGATCGTTATCCCACTGCCAGTTCATTGAAGAGCGAGTCCCTTGATGAAAATCATCCGCATAAGGACCGACTTCGCGAGCGACTTCATCACCATAGTAAACTTGGATTGCTCCTGGAGTGAGCAGTAGAACATTCGCGGCATTACGCTGCATCTCAAGTGATTTAAAGCGCCCAAAAAATAGTTCCGTGTCATGAGATGACATATAACTGACCGGATTAAAATCAGCATGTTTGGCGAGGGTTTGCGAATAGGCTTGGTACACATCCTCCATGGTGCTTAAACAAGCGGCGCCGCGGTCCATTCTTTTTTGTAAATCGAAGTTGATCAGCGCATCGAAACCATCATCAAAATACGGGCTACGATAAGCGCTATGCGCCCAAACTTCGCCCATCATCCAGAACGGTTCACCTTGTTTACCCTGTTTGGCGCGCCATTCATCAAGGCGTTGGCTAGCGGTTGATTTCAGGCGTTGCCATACTTCCCCTTCGACATGTTTAACGGTATCAATGCGATAGCCATCAATACCAAAACGTTTTACCCAATCGGTTTGCCACTCAATCAGATAATCAGTGACGGTATAATTGTCGCGTGCTTGGACTCGCGTCCCCGGATTATTGATTAGCCATTGAGGCGGCGTGACAGGCACGTCAGCTTCAGTGAGAAAATCAGGCAATCCCGCTAACGTTAAGGTAAGATCGCTTGATCCCGGCGCTGGATAACCCGGCAGCCCGGCACGTACCCAATCTTTACCCCACCATTGCTGCCAATTTGAGTTTTGATAATCAATATATTGATGAAAACTGTGCCACGTTTCGCCAGTTTTTGGCGTCCAATCGCTCCATTTTTCAGGCAGAGTGCTAGATTTGACAACGTCAATGCTATCGAACTGCAAATCCGCTAAAGTCGCGTAGCCAGTATGGTTGAGTACCGCATCGAGTAGGACTCTTATGCCTCGCTTATGGGCTTCTGCCACTAAGGTGGCGAGATCTTCATCGGTGCCGAAGTTTTCGTCGATTTTAGTGAAATCTCGCGTCCAATAACCGTGATAGGCATAAAAAGGAAAGGAGCCACTGTCTCCTCCACCAATAAAGCCATGTACTTGCTCTACGATCGGAGATAGCCAAATCGCATCCGTTCCAAGGCTTTTAATATGATCGAGCTTTTTAATTACCCCTTTGAGATCGCCGCCATGAAAGGTACCAATTTCTTGTTGGCCATCTTTTTTACGGCCATAACTGTGATCGTTACTCGGATCACCGTTATAAAAACGGTCAACCATAACAAAATAGATATTGGCATTACGGTAAGTGAAAGGCTGTGGCTCACTCTTTAGCGGAGCAAGCAGAATAAGTCCTCCACTGGTTGGGGAGGGTGTTAAAGAGACCTGCCCGTTGTTGACCGTAACGATTTGACCGCTCATCGCGTCTTTTAATTCGGTGCCTTCAGCAAAACTATCGGCTAAGGTCAAGGTAACCTCTCCACCTTGATATTGCTCACAAACGACCGAAGGTAGCGGGCGTTGAAATTCGGTTTGTTTCGCTGTGGTTGGCTGACGAACAAAGGCAAGGGTTTTATGTTGGTCATCAAAACTGAACGCATAATCACCAGTAAAGCGGATATTCAGTGGTAATTCTGTCACGGCACCACAGTTAAGCTTGATGGGAGTATTAAAACGAACGGCTTGTTCACTGTCAGCGTGACAGTCGCCCTCAATACCACTGATTTTTAGCGTGTAGTTATCCTTGGCTAATGGTATGACTAACGGCGTTGTCGCGCTGAGTGGGAAATCTCGACTATTGGTGGTAGTCGAAATGGTGATATTGGGTGAGGCCAGTACCGCTGGTGCGGCTAGCATCATTGCGTAGGTTAGCGTGTGCAGTTTCATTCTTTTTATTCCTTGAATGATGATATCCCCTGCCAATGGCAATTCACCGCTGTCGTAGCCAGAGGTAGAAAGGCGAGGAAGAGAGTAAACCGAATTTCATCCTTAACCATAAGTGGTCGGGTATCGCTTGACATCATTCTTGCTGACTACGCCCTAAAAGTTTGATGCAGTTCACTGCTTGGCCTTTGGGGGCGTAGAGTCTAAGGCGCTTGTTGCTGAGATTAAGAATCGGCATGATGTGGTTGTGAAAAGAGAGGTATGCTCTCTTTCGTTTGTACTTTTGTACTAGAGCTGGCCGAGGAAACATACGATGGGTAAATGGCTATTATGGTTTGGTTTATTTAGCCTACCTGCTCAAGCCGTACATGAAGATTTTTTGTTACCGTTTCTCAACCCCAATCACGCTCTACCGACCTTGTCTGAATGGCAAGAAAGTCACCAGTGGTTAGAGTGCGCTGAGGAGAGTGATCAGCTGCGATGGTGCAGTGATGAATTTTATTATTACTCAACATTAGTTTGGGCAAGCATCCGTTTTATGAACGAACAGCCAGTCATGTTAGTCTTACATCTGACCTATTCGGCTCATGACTGGAGTCAATTGCAATTAGCGCTGCGCCGAGATGGCTTTCAAGTTGATCGCGTCCAGATCGCTGAGGCTATTTTTTCCGTTGATGATCAACGGAACGATAAAACCAGCTCTGACGTTGATCGCCAGTTAATCTTATTTCTTAACCATCATGCTCATCGTTTTCCGAAGCGGCAGCAGTGGTCGATGTCTGGACGGCACGTTGAGTTATTGACCGATGGTAAGGATATTGAAGTGCGTTGGTTAACCGTGATCGATAATGATTAATTTTAACCGCTTGCTTATCGGAAGTGGCGTAGCAAGTTTCGTCTATAAAATTAAATAGAGAGCAAGATAAAGGAGTAAAAACAATGATTGAGAAAGTCACGATGGCTTCCCAAGGCCCAGAATTTTCTGAGCTAGTGCAAGGGTACTGGCGTCTTGGGGAATGGAACATGACGCCGCAAGCTCGTTTAACATTCATTAAGCAGCATCTTGAATTAGGTATTAGTACCGTTGATCATGCTGATATCTATGGTAATTATCAATGTGAACGTTTATTTGGTGAGGCTTTGGCTCTTGAACCAGCTTTACGTGACCAACTGCAAATCATTACTAAGTGCGACATTAAATTGTGCGGCGACAGTTATCCTTCGCAAAAAATAAATCATTATGACACCAGTTCAGCGCACCTTTATCAGTCGGTCAATCATTCATTACAACGTCTCGGTGTTAATGAAATTGATGTGTTATTGCTTCACCGACCAGATGCATTGATGAATGCCGATGAAGTAGCCGAAGTGTTCTCTGATTTACATAAAGTTGGCAAGGTCAAACATTTTGGCGTATCGAACTTTTCTCCAGCTCAATTTGACTTATTACAATCACGCTTATCTAAGCCTTTGATTACCAACCAAGTTGAGATTAATCCGCTGAATATTCAAGTTGCGCATGATGGTACTTTGGATCAATTGCAACGTTTACGGACCAGACCGATGGCGTGGTCATGTTTAGCCGGTGGTCAATTGTTTAACGGACAGAGTGAGCAAATTGCCCGAGTACGTCAGGTACTTGAAGAAATACGCGACGAGATTGGCGCACAGAGTATCGATCAAGTGGTGTATGCTTGGGTGCGTTGTTTACCCTCTAACCCAGTGGTGATCCTCGGTTCCGGCAATATCCAGCGTACACAAGCTGCGGTTGAGGCATTATCACTAACGTTAACCCGCGAACAATGGTACCGAGTTTGGGTGGCATCCAAAGGTCATAACGTTCCGTGATCTTAATTGATTAACCTTGTGTAATGACCAAAAGACCAGCCGCATCGAGCGTAAACGATGCGGCTGGTTATTATCAGCTGAGTGGATTAGTGATTAACCAATCACAATTTGTCCGAGCACATAGCCCACACAACACGCACTGATCACGCCCACTAAACCGGGAGCCATGAATGAGTGGTTAAAATACCATTTGCCGATCTTGGTGGTCCCCGTCATATCAAAGTTGACGGTAGCGATATCAGAAGGGTAGTTCGGAATAAAGAAGTAACCGTACAGCGCAGGCATTAACCCGATCAATAACGCAGGTTCGAGTCCCAGTGCTACACCGACCGGTAGCATCATCTTCGCAACGACCGCTTGTGAGTTCACCACAACCGACACAATAAATAATGCCAGTGCGAAGGTCCAAGGATAGGCGTTCACCATATCAATGATTCCTGAGCGAAATTGTGGCATCGCATATTGAAAATAGGTGTCCGACATCCAAGCAATACCAAAAATGGCAATCGCAGCCACCATCCCCGATTTGAAGACGACGCCTTCTGGTACGGTTTTCGGATTAACTTTAGCGACTAATAAAATAATACCGCCAAAACAAAGCATCATCATTTGAATCACGGTCGCCATATCAATCGCCTTATTACCCGAAATCATTCTGACTTCAGGGAACATGGCGATCAAAACAATGATCACAATCGAGAGAATAAAGAGCATGACAGAATTCTTTGCCGCGGCTGGGAGGACTTCATCTAATGATGTGGCGGTTGTGCTAAGAATTTTCTCTTTGAAGATAGGATCTTTTAGGCGTTCTTGATAGTCCTGATCTTGCTCGAGCTCTTTACCTCTACGCATGCTGTAGAGCGACATCAACACGGTTCCAAATAACGTCGCAGGTACCGATACCATCAAAATAGATAACAGCGTGATGTTGTGATTAATTGTCGATAGCTCTGCAAGATAGTAAACAACAGCGGCAGAAATGGGCGAAGCCGTAATGGCGATTTGTGAAGCAACGGAAGCGGCGGCCATCGGACGTTCGGGACGAATACCATTTTTTAATGCGACATCGCCAATGATCGGCATAATCGAGTAAACCGCATGACCCGTTCCAAGCAGAAAAGTCATGGTGTAGGTGACTAAAGGAGCAATCATGGTGACTTGCTTTGGGTTACGGCGTAACAACTTCTCGGCAACTTGCAGCATGTATTTTAAGCCACCCGCCGCTTCTAGGATCGACGCACAAGTGACCACGGCTAAAATGATCAGCATGACCGTTACCGGAGGGGAGGTCGGCGGCATTTTAAAAATAAAGACTTCCACCACCAAGCCAATGCCTGAGACAACACCAAGGCCTATCCCACCATAACGGGAACCAATGTATAACACTATTAATAGGAATAAGAATTCCAAATACAACATACTAACCTGACCTTATCATTAAAATTGGGTATCCCAATTCACTCGGATAGCGTGTCTAGAAATGCTCGGTATTTCATCTCTATCTTGCTGTTCAAGTGAGCCGGGTGAATATTCTGTGACTGAGACGATTTATTGCTCAATAAGTTGAATATCTTGGCGTAATTAACGGATTAACCAGCGTATTTTCTGATTTCATCCACAAAAAGTATGAAGTGAAGTTCACACATATTTACATTTTAAAAATGGAAGTGACTTATTGTGATCTTTGTCCCATTAAAATCCGAAAAAGTTAATCTTTTTAAGGTGTTAATGTAGCCAAAGTGTAGTTTTTAACGCTGAAAGCAAGAAAAAGCCGAGCGGAGGCTCGGCTGTTTTTAGGCAACGGAAGGTGAATCCGAATCATGCACCACGCTGGTTACAATGATTCGTCATAAATGGTTGGGATCGGCTGTCGTTTATGTTGAGTGACTTGATAGATATGAATCAAACGTTCAGCCACATAACGAGGGACGGGTTTACCTTCTAAAAAATCATCAATTTGTTGATAAGTGAGATTAAGCGCGTCTTCATCGGCTTTTTGTGGAGCTAGCTCTTCTAAATCAGCCGTAGGGACTTTATTAACTAATACTTCAGGTGCACCCAGTGTGGCGGCCAGTAAGCGCACTTGGCGCTTATTGAGGCCAAATAGCGGCGCTAAATCACAGGCACCATCACCATACTTGGTGTAAAAGCCAGTAATATTTTCCGCAGAATGGTCGGTACCCAGTACCAAGCCACCAACATAGCCAGCGATTTCATATTGAGCAATCATACGTGCCCGCGCTTTGACATTGCCTTTGACAAAATCGACTTTGGCTTGATCATTAGGCAATAAGCCAGTGTTGGCGAGTGCTTGATGCGAAGCTGCATGTAAACCATCGACGCCCGCTTTAATGTTGACCGAAACCGCATGAGTGGGTTGAATAAACGATAAAGCTAACTGAGCTTCTTGCTCATCTTTTTGTTCACCATAAGGTAGGCGAACGGCAATAAATTGGTAAGCTTGCGTTTGTTGTTCTTGATTGAGTTGATCAACGGCGAGCTGTGCAAGGCGGCCACACGTGGTTGAATCGACACCGCCACTGATCCCAAGGACTAACGATTGACAGCCAGACGTTAAAAGTTTGCGTTTAATAAATGTGACGCGTCGTTCAATTTCAAAGTGAGGATCAATGCTAGGTTGTACGCGCATTTCTTGTCGAATGATGTGTTCCATAAGATTTCCTTTCTGGCTTGCTAAACCGAGGTGGCTAAGGCTCGCATAATGAGGTGACTTAGGTATATCATACCGCAAACATGAAATTAGAAAACCGTGAATACGGGCTGAGTCTTGAATTGAGGAAACGATGCAAAAAGTGGCCGTCTTTGGTAGTGCGTTTAATCCACCGTCACTAGGGCATAAACATGTCCTTGAGTCGCTGAGCCATTTTGATCGCGTATTATTAATCCCCAGCATTAGCCATGCTTGGGGTAAAACCATGCTGGATTACACATTACGCTGTCGTTTAGTCGACGCTTTTATTAAAGACTTGGCTACCAGCCATATCGAGTTGTTGGCGATAGAGCAAGCGTTATGGCAACCGGATCAGAGCGTGACAACCTATGCTCTGTTGACGCATTTACAGAGCCAATGGCCTGATGCTGAACTGACATTTGTGATTGGTCCAGATAACTTCTTTCGTTTCCACGAGTTTTATCGAGCAGAAGAAATTGTGCAGCATTGGTCGGTGATGGTCTGCCCAGAAAAAGTGAACATTCGTAGTACCCATATTCGTCAGGCTATCGCCGCGAGGGAAGATATCCAAGACCTAACCACTCCGAGTGTTGCCGCGCTCCTTGAACAACTTCAGGTTTATCGCTAATCGTATGCAAAATGCACAAAGAGTCATCGCCAAATGATGCAGCCAGTAGTGTGGGGATGGTTGATGTTATCCAGCTCGGTAATGGACTGTTCGCCTTACGATGGCGTTGAGCAATCTTTATCAATCCGTTCGGTTATTTTTAGCCATCAAACGGTGTGTGATGAGTGGCGAGAAGCTAATTATACTGGGCTGACTTTGTCGGTGAATCGATTAGAGAACCCGGATGACTACTGGACGGGATGGCTTGCAAGTAGTGTGATCAAGGCCGATCCGATGGTCAGTTCTAATTATCTGCAAGGTTATTTTGGCGTTAGTGTCTGGATGCCTGACGAGCTTGCTGAGCAAGAAGCGGAAATGACTTTAGAGGAGTGGCTAAAAAATCACGGTGTGGCGTTCAGTTTGGCTTATGGCGATAAGAGAAACGGCTTACCTCGTTTACGTCTCGACTATCGTTGGCATGAAATGTCGCAAACCGATTGGTTTTTACAGCTTGAAATCCCTTTTTAATCCTGAAAAATTAATCACAAAGCAGCAGGGGCGTATTGATTACGCCCCTGGTTTGTTTGAGGTTGTATTCAAACAACCTCAAATCGAAAGAACATGGTCTATCAAATTGGTAGTGGCATTGACTGTGACGGATCTTGCGGCTTGTAGACTCGCTTTAAACCCAGTATCGCCAGCATGGACATCAATAACATAATAATCCCCAGAGGAAGCTGGTTAGTCGTAGGAAACAAAGAGGCGGTTAGCGTGGCTAAGCCCGCGCCTAAGTTTTGCATTCCGCCTAATATCGCACCACCAGTACCAGCATGGTAAGGCAGCGGATTGAGCGCTCCGGTTGTCGCCGCTGGGAACAAAATGCCCGCACCGAGAAAATACACCGTTGCGCCACCAATGAGTGTTAATGCGGTCGTTTGGTCAAATAGACCAGGGATAAGGACAATCATTGAGCCACAAAAAATCGCCATTAGACCGACACGCAACGCTTGTTTTTCACTGTATTTTTGCGCGACGACGCTAGATAACCAAGCACCAGCTAAGTAACCCGGAATGGGCGTGACAAACAATAAGCTAACGGTCGTCGCTGGCAGAGCTAAGACGCCACCCAATAATACGCCTGCAGCCGCTTCAAAGACCGCTAAACCAGCGAAGGTCGCGACTAAGCAGATTAAGTAACCTTGAAAGCGGTGATCCGACATCACAAACTGATAACTGCGCATCACAGGTTCTTTTCTGCGGTTCGCTTTCGGTAAGGTCTCTACTAGGCTAGTCAGCATTGTAATCAGCACTGCAATTGCAAATAGCGATAAAAACAGATAGCTAGATCGCCAGCCAAACGCTTCGGTTAAGTAGCCACCCAATACTGGCGCAATCAGTGGTGAGAAAATCAAACACATACTGATCAAGCTGTTGGCTTGATGAAGTTTACTGCCGGTAAAACAGTCACGGGTGAGTGTACGGCACATCGCGCCACCACAGCCAATACCAAGACCTTGAATAAAGCTACCAGCTAAAAACCAGTGGTACTGATGAGCGAATAATGCCATCAAAGTCCCGAAAATATAAATAATCAATCCGACAATGATGATCGGTTTTCGGCCTAAGCGGTCAGACAGTGGCCCATAAGCAAACTGTGATAGACCATAGGGAATCAAATAACACGCCATCACGGCTTGTAGCGCTGATGGAGAAACTAAAAACTCTCCAGCCATATGACCAATAGATGGGACATACATGGTTTGTGTCATTTGACCTACTGCCGCTAAAATTGCGATCAAGAAAGTCAATTTGACTAATGGAAATGTTGCCGACATTACGTTCTCCACCTAACAACATTAAAGCGTGAGGATTGATATCAAGGATGAATAAAAACAACCAGCAAACCAGTGTTTACGGCGCGTGATATTAGTCATCAGTATACGGTTAATCAATCAAAAAGTGATGAAGCTAGCACGATATAATTCTATACTTATGATTAGATAAACTAATCCGAATTGATGGTGCTAACTTAACCTATTATTGGATGATATGAATTAATGCCACGTTAATGATAAGGTTTTTTTAGGCTGGCTATTGCTTTCGGTCTTTGGAATCTCTACATTATTTAAATGAGAATCAATATCATATGTGGTGTTTATGTTAGCGTGGTTAGCAACGGTGGTTTTTTTAGTTGGGATGGGGATGAAAGTGGCGGTTTCGTCACGTTGGCTCATTAGTGTGATTGGCGTGGTCACCTTATTATCGTGGTTTGCATGGTTCGATATACGTTTGGTTTGTCTCGGGATATTTATTTCAGCCCCTTTTATTGTTCGTTTCACCCGTCAGCATACGGCGAAGTTATGTTTTTTACTGTGTGTATTGGGATCGACGCTTGCTAGCCTACTGATCACCTTATTGACTCTTCGTCCAGTATAACTGCGGTTGATTTTCTCAATCGATTGATAGAGCATTTTAATTGTCTTTTATCATCAATAATATGAATGACAGACGATGGTCAATATTGTGCTTAAAGGATTTTAGCGTTCAATCTTAACCAAATCGGACGATGGCTATTGCGAGGGAAAACAGAACTGGTTATAGTTCTCGACACTAATGCGAATGCTTATCAAAATATATCGCAGTCATTTTCGCCAGTAAGGAATCGTATGAAATCAATAATCAGTTGGGCAGCGTTGGGCTTGCTCACTTCAATGTCAGTCCACGCCGCCAATGTGACCATTGAGCATCAAATGGGTAAAACCACCTTACCGCAAAATCCTCAACGTGTGGTGGTCATTGGTGTTGGCCCATTAGACGCTGTTGATTATTTTGGAATTAATCCTGTCGCCGTCTCAAAAGTCGCCGAATTGCCGGATTATTTAGCCAAATACCGAGGAGACGATTACGCTCCTGCAGGTTCGTTATTTGAGCCTGATTTTGAGCGTATTTTTATGCAAAAACCGGATGTGATCATTACTGGTCCGCGCGCTGCACGAACGGCTTATGATGAATTGAATAAAATTGCGCCAACCGTAGTATTTGCGGTGGATGATAACCAACCGTATTGGCAGAGCACTCAAGCTCAGTGGCGCAATTTAGGTAAAATTTTTGCTATTGAAGATAAAGTTGAAGAAAAAATTGCCCAGTTAGATAAAAAGTTCGCTGAAGTTAACGCTTACAATCAACAGCATCACGCACAAGCGATGACGGTAATGAGTTCTGGTGGCAATATTACCACCTTTGGCGCTAATTCCCGCTTTGCTGCGATTTATAAAGATTTTGGATTCAGTGAAGCCGCACAGGTCAAGCAAACGGCTAACCATGGTAATTTAGTTTCTTACGAATACATTCGTCAAAACAACCCTCAAACGCTGTTTATTATCGACCGCGATAAGTTGGTCAATAAAGGACAAAGCCATACCCGTGATGAATTTGAAAATCCGTTGATTAAAGCGACCGATGCCTATAAGCAAGATCGGATGGTATTTTTAGATTTGAATGCTTGGTACTTATCGATTGCTGGTGTGACCGCGACCGAGCAGATGCTAAGTGATATGCAAGTTAGCCTTCATTAATTCTATCGGTTTTCTGTGTGAGACTGCTGTCTTGTTAATGTTTAATAATCGTCATTAGCCAGCGGTTTCACATGGTTTACATTAGTTCACTAGCAGACTTGGTTGATGCTCTGAGTCTGTTAGCGCTCTTAGATAACTATCATCAACCAATCGTTATTGAAGCTTGTGGATTAACGAAACTGGTTTTCTCTAATCATCATAAGATTGATGCTCTAGGCTTTGCTTACCTTCTTGCTAGATTTGATTTCATTTTTGTCGTTATTTGAGGTTAACTTTGAAAAAGTTATTACTCGTGCTCCTATTACTGAGTTTAGTTTCCTTGTTCGTTGGTGTGGGACAACTGTCTTTTTCTGCGTTGATGCAAGGGGATGAAGTGGCTTGGCAATTGTTGTTGACGAGCCGTATACCGCGTTTATTGGCCGTACTTTTAGCCGGTGGTGGATTGAGCATTGCTGGTCTTATCATGCAGCAAATTAGTCAAAACCGTTTTGCTGCGCCTTCAACGTCCGGCACGATCGAATGTGCGATGCTTGGCTACGTGCTGAGCTTAGTGATTTTTGGTCATGGCGAGAGCTTATTACTGATTTTCTCGACGGCGATGATCGGTACCTTGATGTTTGTGCAACTGATCCAACGTATTCAATTTAAGAATGTGGTGTTTGTTCCGCTGATTGGGATTATTTTTGGCAGTGTTGTTCAATCTGCCGCGACTTTTATCGCTTATCGTTACGACGCATTACAAAACTTATCGGGTTGGGCGGTGGCTAATTTTGCTAATTTACTGAGTGGTGACTTCGAGCTGCTGTATATTGCGATTCCGGTCGCTATGTTGAGCTATTTATATGCCGCAAGAATATCCGCTGTTGGGATGGGTAAAGATTTTGCGATTAATCTCGGTCTTAATTATCAACAAGTGCTCACTCTCGGTGTGTGTTTGGTTTCCATTATGGCGGCATCGGTAGTGATGATCGTTGGACAATTGCCCTTTTTAGGACTGATCGTCCCTAATCTAGTCAGTTATTTTTATGGCGATAACCTGCGTAAAAATATTCCACGCACTGCGCTGTTTGGCGCTTCCCTCGTTCTACTCTGCGACATTATCAGTCGTGTGCTGATTTTTCCTTATGAAATACCGATTTCGATGATCATCAGTATTATTGGCGGCATTGCGTTTATCGTGCTGATTTTGAGAGGTCCTCAGCATGCAAGATAAACATAAAACGATATTGATGATGGTACTGGCGTTATTATTTGCCGTTCTGTTTATTAGCGTTGGCCTTAACGCCGATAACTATCAGTATTTTTTGTCTCGTCGGATCCCTAAAGTGTTAGCGATTGTGGTAGCTGCTATTGCTATTGCTCAATCCTCTTTAGCTTTTCAAACCATTACTCACAATAGAATTTTGACGCCGAGTATCATGGGGTTTGACGCCTTGTACCTTTTGGTGCAAGTGTTAGTAGTGGTTTTATTTGGCAGCTTCAGCGTGATTATGCTCAATAGCTATTTAAATTTTGCGTTATCGGTTGCTGCTATGCTGGTTTTTTCGAGCTTGCTTTTCACTTTCTATTTTCGCCGTCAGCGCAATAACATTATTGTTCTTTTGTTGTTGGGGGTTATTTTAGGTCAGCTATTTTCGAACTTTTCCTCATTTTTCATTATGTTGATGGATCCAAATGACTTTGCGGCGATACAAGCCAAAATGTTTGCCAGTTTCAATAATGTTAACGTGAAATTGGTTTATGCCGTATCACCGCTATTACTTGTGGTGAGTTATTTACTGTTCCGTATGCATCGTACGCTCGATGTTTTTTGGCTCGATAATGATAATGCGATCAGCCTCGGCGTTGATGTCAAGCGCACCACGCGTGATGTGATGTTGCTGAGTGCCGTGTTGGTTTCTATTTCGACGGCTTTAGTGGGGCCGGTAATGTTTTTCGGTTTGCTGGTGACCAATTTAACTCGTGAATGGTTACGCTCTTATCAGCATCGTGTGCTGCTGATCGCCTGCTCTGCTATGTCGGTCGTCGCGCTTCTAGGCGGTCAATGGATAGTAGAAAACGTATTCTCATTCGGGACTACCTTGAGCGTGATCATTAACTTCATTGGTGGGATTTATTTCCTCTCTCTTCTCTTGCGTAATAAAGTGGTGTAGCCCGTTATGATTCAATTAGACAAACTGACCAAGTATTTCGGCTCTCAAGCTGTGGTTCATCAAGCGAGCGCGCAATTTTCGAAAGGCCAGGTGACCTCAATTATTGGTCCGAATGGGGCAGGCAAGAGCACTTTGTTATCAATGGCAAGCCGCTTAATGTCACGTGATGAAGGTAAAGTTTGGATTGAAAGCCGTGAATTGGTGGATTGGGATACCAAAAGCCTCGCCAAAAAATTGTCCGTTTTACGTCAAGCCAACAACCTGACCATGCGCTTTACTGTGCGTGAGTTGGTTGCTTTTGGACGTTTTCCACATTCTCAAGGTAAGCTCACGGTAGAGGATAACGCGATCATTGATCAAGCGATTGCCTATCTTGATATTAAAAGCATGGAGCATAAATACCTTGATGAATTGAGCGGTGGTCAACGCCAGCTGGCGTTTATCGCGATGGTCATGGCTCAAGATACCGATTGTGTTTTCTTGGATGAACCGCTGAATAACTTGGATATCAAACACTCACTGCAGATTATGGAAACGATCCGCCGTCTTGCGCATGATCTAAACAAAGCGGTCGTGGTGGTCATTCACGATATCAATTTTGCTTCCTGTTATTCCGATCGGATTATTGCTCTAAAAAAGGGAATGGTAGTCGCCAGTGGTTCGGTGGAAGAGGTGATCCAAGCTTCGGTACTAGAAGACATTTACGAAACGCCTTTTCGAGTCTTAGAGCTGGAAGGGAAACGAATGTGTCTTTATCACACTGCATAAGGTGATGGCCTTATCAAGGCCAATAAGGGCGGAGAAATATTTCTCGCTAGAAAAGAATAGATTATTTGTTACAGATCAATAAAAGAAGCGGCTTAACTGAGCAAAACAACAAAACAAAAGTTGAAAGATTCAAAAATTATTGAATAATGGGTGGCACGAAAAAAGAGAAGCGCAGGCTTCAAACTCATAGTCGAATACAGGATACTCCCCATGTCGAACTCGTATGTGTTGGTTATTAACTCTGGTAGCTCATCACTGAAATTTGCGGTTATTGATTCTAATACGGGTGATGCCGTATTGAGTGGTCTCGGTGAATGCTTTGGGCTGGATGATGCTCGAATGAGCTGGAAATGTAACGGAGAAAAAGCCAGTTGCACCATTCAAGGTGAAAATAACCACCATCAGTTAGCGGTAGAAAAACTGGTTGAGTTAGTCAAAACTTACGGTCTTATCGATGAGGTGGTGGCGATAGGACACCGCGTCGTTCATGGCGGTGAAAAGTTCACAAAAACCGTTAAGTTAGATGAGAAAATTGTACAAGAAGTCGAAGCGTTGAGTGATTTAGCTCCGCTGCATAACAAAGCTCATGCGATTGGTATGCGGGCAGCGATGCATGCTTTTCCTGAGCTGCCACAGTTTGCGGTTTTTGATACCGCCTTCCACCAAACGATGCCACCGAAGGCTTACACCGGTGGTATTGCTAAATCGCTTTATACCGAATTTGGTATTCGCCGATATGGTTTTCATGGTACCAGTCATTACTTCGTCAGCCGTGAAGCGGCCAAAATGCTCAATAAGTCCATTGAACAAAGCAGTTTTATCTCGGTGCATTTAGGTAATGGTGCATCCGTTTGTGCGATTAAAGATGGTCAAAGTGTCGATACCAGTATGGGCTTTACCCCCTTATCTGGTTTGATGATGGGCACTCGATGCGGTGATCTTGACCCTGGGATCATCGAATTCTTGTTGAAAAAAGGGTGGACGCAAGAGCAGGTATTTAACTCATTAAATAAAGCGTCTGGTTTCCTTGGTGTGTCCGGTTTAACCAGTGATGCGCGTGGTATTCTCGAAGCGATGGATCAAGGCCACGAAGGCGCGACGTTAGCCTTCCAAGTGTTTACTTACCGCGTGGCTAAATACATCGCTTCTTATCTTGCTGCCCTAGATTCTTTAGATGGAATTATTTTTACCGGTGGTATTGGTGAAAATGCCCTG
The DNA here is from genome assembly GCF_009904895.1 of Vibrio sp. V31_P5A7T61. Taxonomy (NCBI): domain Bacteria; kingdom Pseudomonadati; phylum Pseudomonadota; class Gammaproteobacteria; order Vibrionales; family Vibrionaceae; genus Vibrio; species Vibrio sp. V31_P5A7T61. The sequence continues at coordinate 3,080 of NZ_WXWI01000029.1, read as the reverse complement.
CCTATCCGCCGTGAAATCTTACGCAATTTAAAAATTCTTGGTTTTGTGGAAGATGAGCAAGGTAATGAGCAGGCTCGTTTTGGTAATGCAGGGATTATTGCAAGATCAGAACCATTAGGAGCAGTAGCCCTTGTTGTGCCTACTAATGAAGAATTTGTAATTGCTCAGCAGTCGATTGAATTACTGTAATTAATAGTAAAAAAGATAGTAAAAAGCGAGCTTCGTGCTCGCTTTTTTTGATTCTGCTGTTGGATAGACCATCGCTAAGCACGCGAATGGTGACACATCTATTGCTCACTACATGACTTCCGCACTTTATTTTTGTTGCCCCAAGTTAGCGAGGTTAGCGTTAGCTTATTTATGCCCCGAAATCATCTAAAGCAAAAGCTCATACACATTCTGTTAATGTACATTTTCCCTACAAAAAGTTATCTGAATGCGGCTGTTTGAGACATTATACTTCCCTGCCTAGTCTAACCCCTCAATATTTCCACTAATCTGTTTACAAATTGAAGTGATAAATGAAAGGCGGTATTGCGTGATCATTAAAAGGTAATTGGTCGTCTAACTATCGTCATATGCCTGAGCACCAAAAGCGTGATAACATCTTCCATCATTCAAGGCAAGCAGGCATATAAGAATGAATAGCCAAGCTATTTCTAATAAGTATCAACAGATTAGACTTGCTGTATTAGCACAGACTCAAAGTGATTTTGAACAATTCGAGCCGGACTTTATTGGCCATATTGATTTAACTGAAATCAATGAAGATGCTCTTCGATCTCAAGATGAGTGGGAAATGCCAGTAAATCGCCAAATAGGATGGAATTGGCGACAAGTACGAGATCAATATCGCAGAGACCATATGGCTAGAGTAGAGCTTGCTGTATGGCATGATGAAGAACTTTGTGGCCTTATGATAGGCAAAGCGAGTGATGGGAAGTTGGTTGTTAAAATCAACTATATTCAAGGCGGTCAAGCTGAGAACCCCTTAAAAGGGTTCATTGTTCCCATTGCTTCACATTGTGCAGAGTTGTTTGCTGTTGCTATTGAAGCTGATTGGATTGGGATTCAAGATCCAATAGATGACGAAGATTTGCTAAACTACTATCGTGAATTAGGCTTTGACGAACGTGATCCATTTGATCCAAGGAACAATGCATTGTTCAAGCGTGTTGTGACAGAAGAAGACTGAGCAGCTTTCCAACTGGATTATAATCGGTTATAGTTATACCAACTAAGGGGGCTATCATGTTGACTGTAGTAACAAACAAAACAAATGATGTGAACGTAGACAAAGCTATCAAGCGTATGCAAGCTCACGCTTCTAATAGTAAGTCATCATTTGCTAAAGCTTTAAAGGTAAAGGCTCCTAAATCTGCTTATGGACGCCTTGCTGGGCCAGCCAAAGCATAAAAGAATTCAAATATTAAGCATCGCAATAGCGGTGCTTTTTTATGCGTGAAAGGCACAGAACGAACGTTTAATGTTGCCACGCCATTATCCCAATGCGTTTAGCTGACGAATTTATGTCCAAAACCCTGACATTAATAGGCATCCAACCAACGAAGAATTTGTAATTGCTCAGCAGTCGATTGAATTACTGTAATTAATAGTAAAAAAGATAGTAAAAAGCGAGCTTCGTGCTTAACTCCTATCACTTAGCGTGTTTGGAACGAACTGGGTAGCGAGTTTTACTCATACGAACGGTCCTGGATTTGGGCCGTTTTTTTCGTTCTGGAAGAATGTAACGCTTTACTCGCTCTCGCATTGCCCTCAACTTTTTAGGGATTGAGCCGGGTGAGGCTATCGCACACCACATCAGTTCATCTTGGATATCTCGAAGTGCCATCATAAAGCTTATTCGAAGAGGTGATACCTTGGCTTCTTTCGCAATGCGGCTGATTTCTAAGCGAACCAGATTGTAAGCAATCAGTATTCCCCATACCTCTTGTTCTACCCCTTCTACAGACTGGCTTCGGAGAAGACGTTCATCCTCTAGCATGTCGTGCTTTATCTCTCCATAACTGCTCTCAATCTCCCAACGTTCGAAGTAGACATCCAACAGGGATTGAAGGTCATATTGGCTATCTGTTAAAGAGGTGAGTACGCCTTTTATATGGGTAGGTTGCTCTGGTTCAGGATATAAGGCCAATCTCGCTTGCCATTTCTCTGGGAGAGTTGGGTCTTGCTTGCGCGCATGTTGTGAAACATCCATTTCGACAATTAAATCTCGTCCCTCCTTGTCTAGTTTCCTAATGACCTCATACTGTGTATTCGATTTTATTGGGGTCATCCAGTGACTAGAGCCATGTTGACGCTGCCAGTTAATCATTAGCTCGGCACTTAAATAACATCGGTCAAAAATTGTGAGGGAGTTAGGCATTGTTGATGAGATCAACTGTTTAGCGTAGCTCACTTCTCCGGTTGAACTAGGGCCAAAAGCGACATCATGGAGTAAGCGGCTGCGAAGAGAACAAAGCGCGCATAGCCGAACAATAGGGTATTCGGTGTGACGATTTTTACTGTGCTTTACGTACTGATAATGCTCTGCAAGCGCCTCGGTATCATGGGTTCTAAATTGAGTTCCATCAACTGAAAACAGTCTTAAACCAAACCATTTATCCTCACTATCTTCGGACTGAGTCCAGTGCTGAGCAGTCATAGTAAATAGCGCTTTTAGTGGCTCTGCCGTGAGACGTTTTCTGGCTTGAGGAATGGCACTTGGCGCAATGGATTCACCTAAAGAGCTGGACAGTTTTAAGTCTAACTTGTCCAAAACGTCAGTAATCGGTCTGTCGCGATATAAGCCAATACCCACTAGCAGCCACACGACCAACTCAGCAGGTAGCTTTCGTCTTCTCATGCTGGCTTTATTCGTTTCATCAAGTGCTTGATTTATCCATTCCAATGGAAGCTCTTTTTGAAAAAGCGCAAGTGAATCAGGAGAAGCGAAGTCATCAACATCAATAAGCCAGTGAGCCAACATAAAAAATACCCTCAAACATGAAATGCTTGAGGGTATTTTCAACCAACCACAGGATCGTTCAACTGATCATTTGCTTAACTGATCGGTGTTA